>DHMR01000065.1 GCA_002405875.1 bacterium UBA4637 | reverse complement strand
TGGCATCGGCGTATATCGCAATTATGATGGTCCGAAGTCTGGCTCTGCCGAAAATATGCCTTGGCAATATGAGTACACCTTATTTAATAAGCACGACGAGAAATGGAATTTCGCTAAATATCAGCCTCAGCTCGTTTGCATCAACCTGGGTACCAACGACCTTTCTACCAATAACTATGATATCCAACTCTATGAGAAGAACTATCGTATGTTCTTGAAGACGGTTCGCACGAAATATCCCAATGCAAAGATTGTCTTGATAACAGGACCTATGCTTGGCGAGAAGGAGAGCGGCGAGCAGAGGACGGTGCTCAACAGAATCTGCAAGGAGGCAAACAAAAAGGGTGACAAGGAGATTTATCGCTTCGACTTCACTTTCCAAACTGGTGACTTGGGATATGGTGCCAGTTGGCATCCTAGCAAGCTTCAGCATCGGAAAATGGCAAGTGAGTTGCTGCCATTCCTCCGTAAGCTCATGAATTGGTATTAAAAACAAATAACTAACTAATAAGAAAATGAAGAAAATGATGAAATTGGCGATTGCCCTGGCAATGCCTTTTTTGGTGTCAACGAGCCTTGTGGCACAAACTCCTCAAGAAGATTTTCAACGTGATGTCACCCTTTCTGGCAGTAACTATGTGGCTTATCGTGGTCCTCAGAAGAAGTTGACGCCTGCCCCCAAGGGGTACAAGCCTTTCTATCTGAGCCACTATGGTCGTCATGGATCGCGCTATATGATAGGTAAGTCGGCTTACGATGTTCCTTACTTCGCTTTACTCAAGGCAAAACAAGAGGGTAAGTTGACGACAAAGGGTGAGGAAACCTTGCGGAAGGTAAAACTGATACGTGAGGATGCCAAGGGACGTGATGGTGAGTTGACTCCGCTGGGAGCTCTTCAGCATCAAGGTATTACCAAGCGGATGATGGAGCGATTCCCGGAGATATTTGCTGGCAAAACTAATATAGAGGCACGCAGCACGGTGGTGATCCGTTGCATCCTCTCCATGGAGAATGGTTTGCTGCAGATGCTTCGCATGAATCCTCGGTTGAATATTTTCCACGATGCCAGCTACCATGATATGTACTACATGAACCAGGATGATAAGCGGTTGGATAGTTTGAAGTCTTGTGTCGGGAGAAAAGTCGTACAGGAAGAATTTGCCCGAAAGCACGATTGCTATCAGCGTGTGATGCAAGAGCTCTTCAATGACCAAGATTGGGTGAAGCAGAATATCAACCAACGTGACCTCAATCACAAGTTGTTTATGATGGCGAGTGCCATCCAGGGTACCGAGCTTCGAGGCAAGGTGTCTCTCTACGACTTGTTTAATCAAGATGAAATCTATAACAACTGGGTGGTCAACAATTCTCAATGGCAGCTATCCTACGGATTTTCACCTTATACAGGCAATGAGCAACCTTTCTCACAGCGCAATCTGTTGCGAGACATCATCGAGAAGGCGGATAGTTGTATTGCCCTGGAGCATCCGGGAGCCACCTTGCGATATGGCCATGATACGATGGTGACTCCCCTCACCTGTCTGCTCGACCTCAATGGCTATGGCGAGGAAATCAAAGATCCTGAGAAGATAGCGGGGCAGTGGTTCGATTATAAGATTACCCCGATGGCAACCAACCTTCAGTTCGTGTTCTATCGTAAAGCCAAAAGTGCCAAAAAAGGAAAGACACAGGTTGCGAATGCGCACGACGATGTCTTGGTCAAGGTGTTGCTGAACGAGGATGAGGCAACGCTCCCTATTAAAACCGACATGGCTCCTTATTATCATTGGAGTGATTTCAAGGCATATTGTCTTGGCAAACTGGATTCCTACAAAAGAAACTAGTTAAGAGAGTATCTATTATTTAGAGGACATTGGCTTCTTATGTAGAGGCATTGTCACTCAGAGAGTATCTATAGTAAATGAAATTGTATACGTGTTTTGCAAGTCCAGAGATTTTTTATTCTCTGGCTTGCTTTACCTTTATATTGTCTGGCGTGTTTGGTGCGGTCGTCAGATGGTGCCACATGTGCCATCCCTATGATGAGCATGGAGATGATTTTTATCCAGCTCGTCGTCAGGTTGTCTTCTTTTATGCAGCTGTCTCCTTGCAGTTTCCGTATGTGTTGTGCCCAACTGACTCTGGCGTTTGGCTTTACTTGTGTGTGTTTGGCATCATCTATTATCCTGTTTGCTTTGCCATGTTGTTTCAGCGTTATTTCCGTTTGGGGCGGATGAATCGCAATTGGCATTCACGACTTTATTTCTTCCTTCCTTTGCTCCTGTTGGGTGTCATGTTTCTCATGGTGCTTTTTCAGTTTGATAGTTTGATAGAGCGGTATCAATTCGAGATAAAAATAATCTTCGGGAAATTGAGCTTGTTGCTCTCTTGGCGTTTTGTCAAAGAGTGTAGGTGGCTTAGCCGACGCATAGATGAATACCATACGCAAAATTTTTCAGACGAGAGTGATTTCCCTTATCATTTTGCCAAAAAAGTTCTTTACATTCCTCTCATAGGAACATGGATTATGTGGATTGTCTTTCTGACAGAGAGTCGTGAGGTGAAGATGGTCGTCGATCTTGTGATGGCGGTATGGATGGTAAGGTTTCTATGCCGCATCTTGCCTCCCCATAGGTTGATACGCTCGCCTCAAGTCAGAAAGGAGCTGGAGGAGATGGAGAAGAAAAGTATGATGATTTTGCAGAAGGAGAAGGATGTTCTTGAGAAAACTGCTTTGAATGCCGACAGGGAGGAGGGTACGCCTGTAGACAAGGAGTGTGTTTTGAGGCAGATAGCCGAGGAGGATTGGGAAGCCGTGAAGCAAGAAGTGCTTGCAATCGTGAGCCGCCGATATCTTGAGCCAAGTTTGAAGCGAATAGATGTAATCCATGATGTCACTCGTATGAAACGTACTCTTGCTGGAACTTTTATTACCCAAGTGGGGTTCTATAAGTTGGTGAATGCCTTTCGTGTGCGCCATTACGAGAAGTTGATGGAATCGTCTTCTGCGAATGTTAATATGTCGCAGGATATCGCAGCCGAATTGTGCGGCTTCAAGAACAGATGGGCACTGGCCAATGCCCGCAAGCGACTGGAGGATTTTGACTACGACTTGATTGAGGCTTATGTCTGAACAGGACGATTCCTTGTCAAGTGTTGTTAGTTCTGTAGAATGTTAGGAAACTTCGTCAGATGGGATGTGTTTGGATAAGCTACGGGCGTGAACAAGAATTGGATTTAGTTAAAAAATATAAAATCCAACGCTCGTTCACACGGAAAGACGGAGATTCACGACAAAAAACGGAGGTTCACTTAACTTTTGGATAATTTTCTTAACTTTGCATCCACATGTAAAAGTGTAGTGAATGTGAAGAAATGTTTTATTACTAACCGCTTCTTGTTGTCATATAATTAAGGTATCGTGTAATTGAAATAATTAATGTATCGTATAATTGGAAGCTAAAAACTTAAGACTATTATGAAAAAGAAAATTTATCCTATGTTGCTTGTCGCAGCTTTGAGCTTGTCGGCATGTACAGAAGTTTTGGAACCAAATGTGGATTACGGTGGAAACACATACATCAATGACTATTCTGCATTGGTGGATGCCGTAAACAATCTCAATAAGTCTTTACAAGAGCGTTTTGATGCGCTCAACAAGTTGTTGGAGAAGAATCTAGCCGACATCAAGGTGGCCATCGACGAGAACACGGGTGCTATCAAGGTGGTTGACCAGAATACCCAACAGGGCTTGAAAGACATCAATACCTCTATTTTCAATGGCTTTAAGACGTTGAGCGACCAGGTGGACGCACAGGGCAAGAGCATCGTGTATGCTATGAATGAGAATGGAGAGATATTGCGTCTGGAGATAGAAAAGAACGGCAAGTTGATTTCTACCCAAATGCTGGAGTCGACCAATGCCCTTGTCAAGGCGATCAACGACCAAACCAAGTCGTTGGAGGAGCGCTTTGCAGCTCTCGACGCTACCTTGCAGGCAGGATTGAAAGATGTCAAGGTAAGCATCGATGGAAATACCAAGGCTATCACCTTGCTAGATGAAAACACTCAGAGTAGTTTGACCAAGATTGATGGTACCCTGACAGAAGGCTTCAAGATGATCAAACAGGAAATAGCTGAGACAGGCGGCAAGATTATCTATGCCATGAATGAGAATGGGGAATTGCTCCGTATCGCCCTCAACGACGAGCAGAAGGCTCTCAGTGCAACCATCGTTGGTCAGACAACACGCCTAGTAGAGGCAATCAATGACCAGACAAATACCTTGAAGGAACGTTTTGAGGCTTTGCAGGATGTCATTGATGCGGGCTTGAAGAATGTATATCTGAGCATTGACAAGAACACCAAGGCCATCACCTTGATGGACGAGAATGTCAACAAGAATTTGGTGAAGATAGACGGCACCTTGACAGATGGCTTTAAGGAAACTAACGAGGCCATCACAGAGCAGGGTACGAAGATCGTTGGTGCTATCAATGACCAGGGTGAGCTCCTCGTCGCTCAAATCAAGAAAACTGGAGAGGTTATCTCTGCCGAGATTAAAAGCTCTGTGGATGACTTGATTATGGCATTAGGTCAAAACAACAAGGATTTGCTGGGTGCGATTGGCGCATTGAATACCACGGTGCAGACAGGTCTTAACCAAGTCAAGGTGAGCATCGACGAGCAAACGGGCGAGCTGAAGTTGACAACCAAGGCTGTCACTGACCTTGACTCCCATCTGGGTGGAAAGATGGATGCACTTACCACTGCAGTAAACAATGTTACTACCGAGATTCAGAAAGAGTTCACCGTCATCGACAAGACTTTGGGCGATAACAATACTGCGCTCGTAGAGGCCATTAATAAAAATGGCAAATCGTTGGAAGCTTCGTTAGACAAGAATGGCAATCTGATTTCACTTGCGCTTACTGATTTTACGAATGCCACCAATGACAAGTTATCACGCCTTATGACGACTATCACTGCCATGAATGCTTCGCTTGACGCCTTGCAGGCAAGTGAGCGACAGCATGCCGAGGAACTTCTCAAGATACTCAAGAATGCGCTTGCAAGCAATGGTATGTATCAGGATGCTGTGGGTAATCTTTATATGACACTAGATGCTTGGTCGAAAGTATATAATGCGGGCACTGGTTCTGATTTGTATAAGTCAGCATTGAGCACCGCACAACAAGCAAGTGTTTCCTTGGCATTCTATGACTGTAACACTAAGTTGAACACAAGTTATACGCTTAGCAGCAACTTGGTGCTGGCTCCAAGAAATTACGGTGTGAAGTCAGGCATTGCCAACGGACAGAGCGTGTATGAAGTCGTGAAGGCATACGAAAGTGCTACGATTCATGTATCGACAAAGGACGGCAAGAAATTCTCTAACTTATATGTTAATTATACGGATGCAGAGAGCGTGAAGGCACAAAGACCAGGTGACGTGTCCAGCTATTCTTGCAAGGCATGGTTTGTATATGGGCAGCAGTTTGTTTCGTCTATCAGAGTAAAGGCGTGGTAAGATGCCTTAGCTATTTTTGTAACCATCTCTAGAAAAAACACAATTAAAAAATGAAACCGTAATGAAATATCTGAAATATATAATGGCTTCCACCATGGCATCGCTTGCCATGGTAAGCCTAAACGCTCAAACCTACAACGATACGGTGCGTACGCACACCTGGTCGGTGTATGGGCAGGGTGGAGTCAGCTACTATCATGGTATGCGGGGGGCAGACGTGTCGGATTCCAGACGCCCGGTTTCGCCCGATGCTGCGGTAGGCGTGAAGTACAACGTAAAGCCGTGGGTAAGACTTGGCTTGAATCTCGAGTACACCATGCTTAAAGCCACGGGCAAGTATGTGTCCTCCCAAAAACTCGTCAAGGAAGATTTCGTGATAACCGACCCTTCTACCAACAAGACGTACCCTACGACTCTCGAAACCACAATCGACCGCATACAGAATCGCTATAACATGCACTATGCCATGGCTGATCTCAACGTGGATTTCAACATCATGGACATCTGGCACCATCGCAAGGCACAGAAGTTCAATATGTGGTTGGGCGTAGGTGTGGGGTATCTCCATGGATGGAGCCGGCATTCACTGACCAACTCTTATCGACAGGAGGCCATCGCCAAGGGGGAAGGATATTATAATGTATATACTCATAACTACCTGACGACGGATGTCCACAAGGAACAAGTGAATGCGCTCTACATCCCAGCTTCCCTCTCTTTCGAGTATGATATCACGTCTCGTTGGACGGTTGGCTTGATAGGACAATACAAGTATCTGCCTCTAGACAAGGAACTGACACCGAAGGGAATCGTCAGCGGTGGATTGGTGATTCGCTACAATTTCGTGGGCAAACGCATGCCAACCAACCGGGCTCTTTACTACAAAGCATTGAGCGAACAAGCCGAGATGAAGGAGGCTTACGAACAGCAGTTGCGCGACAAACAGCGGAGCAATGAGGATTTGAGTGATAAGTTGCGTCAAAGCCAGCAAGAAAACCAAGACTTGAAAGCCTTGGTCGAGGATTGTCAGAAAAACAAGGGAAAGCTATATAGCCATGAGGTTTATTTCCCTGTGAACAAGACAAACATCACTGCCCAGGAGAAAATACGTCTCGATGACTTCATCGCTTCCCTGAAGGAACAGAAAGGTTACAAGCTGACCATTATAGGAGAGGCTTCTTCCGATGGTCCTTCGACTAAGAACTTCAAGTTGAGTGAAGGTCGGTTGAATCATGTGGTCGATTATCTCAAGAAGCAAGGCATTGAAGACTTCTCCATCAAGCTGGAAAAAGCTGTGGGAGACAGCAATGGCTGTCCGGATGTAAAATGCCGTAGGGTTCAGATTACTGTAGAGTAAACTGTGGAAAACTAGCTTTGCAAAACTTTCTGCAGCTGTTAACTTTCATATAAACTTTACTAACAAATTTAATAACAAAAAGAAGCCGCTCTTCGAGAATATCTCGGGGAGCGGCTTCCTTTTTTGCTGAAACGCTGAAACGGTGAAACGCCGAATGCTTTTTTCCTGTTGTACTCAGTCAATCGCCTTACTGATTTTTCAGCCAATCGTTGTCCTTCTCGTCTTCTTCGGTGAAGCTCTTGTCATCGAAAAGGCTTGTCTGACCTGTCATTTCGTCGATGACCTGTTGCTCGCTCTTGCCTGCGTCGGGGTCGAGGTTTTCCGTTGGCTCGTCACCGTTGTCCGTTCCATTGTCTTCCACTTCCGTGTTGTCGCCTTTCTCCGCATTTTCTTCAGTAGCTGGTGGCTCAGGGAAACGGGTTGGCTCCAGTTCCTCGATGCTCTCAATCTTCCAGATGGTGAGGCGCTTGCCTTTCGCCTTGAAACTCTTCTGGGCGATGAATTGTTCTGCGTCGATTTCTTCGGCTGGGCGAACGGCATCCACGCCACCATAGGTAACCTTGATTCTAGGGAATGCCGTGTCGGTGAGCAAGATGAGCTTGCAGTTGGGGTTGTCGCCCATGAAGTTCTGATGGCGCTTGGTGGCATCCATCGTGAAACGCTTGATGTATGGGTAACCCTGGTTGTCGGCATCATAGAGGATGGCTGTCCATATCTTGTGCTCGTCCCATTTCTCCAGTCGTAGGATGTTATCCTCGTAATGGTTGTTAGGGTCGAAGTTGGTGATGTAAAACTCGCCATTGTCGAGTACGACCAAGATACTCTCGTCGTCGTTGAATTCACCGAGGTATCGGCCGTTTTCGTCATAATTGATGCGGTTGACATCTGGGTCGAACCAAACCTTGCGTCCACCGAGGGTACTATGTCCGTGGCTCTTCAATCCGATGCGGCGTATTGGTCGCTTGGTGAGCAAGTTGCCCTTGGCGGCACGACCCTTGATGAGGATAGTCGAGAAATCTTTCTCCAGGAAGATGCTGAGTCGCTTCTTCGTCAGGTCAGGCTCCATAGTCACCTTGATGATTTCTGCCTCGCCGTTAGGGTTGGCGGTGAAGTAGATAACCTTGCTGCCCGGTGTGCCCTGTGTGATGTCGTATATCTTGTCGCGGGTCATGGCGGTCACGTTGAATCGCTTGATGAAGTAATCACCTTGCTTGCCGTCTCGATACACACAGTTGTAGATGGTGCGCTTGTCGTTCTTCTTGAACACCTGTACGTGGAGGATGTTCTTGCCCACGAATATCTTTTCCGCCACCTTGGTGACCTTGAACTTTCCATCCTTGTAGAAGATGATGATGTCGTCGAGGTCGGAGCAGTTGCAGACAAACTCATCTTTCTTCAACCCCGTGCCTACGAATCCCTCCTGTCGGTTGATGTAGAGCTTTTGGTTGGCGTCCACAACCTTGGTCACCTCGATGGTGTCGAAGTTGCGAATCTCCGTCTTGCGAGGATGATTCTTCCCATATTTGCCCTTGAGGTATTCAAACCAGTTGATGGTGACATCGGTCATGTGGGCAAGGTCGTTCTCGATTTCCGCCAACTCAGCCTTAATCTTCAGCAGCAGGTCGTCTGCCTTGTCCTTGTTGTATTTGAGGATGCGCTGCATCTTGATTTCTAGCAACTTAAGTATGTCATCTCGGGTAATCTCACGGTGGAAGGCATACTCCACCATGTCCTCGGTATCTGTCTTGACGGAGAAAAGTTTGTCCTTGAAAGGCTCCAACTTGGAGTCGATGAAAGCCACTACCTCATCCTGCGTCTTGCTCTGCTCGAACTTGCGCTCCTTGTAGATGCGCTCCTCGATGAAGATGCGTTCGAGGGAGGAGAAGAATAGTTGTTCTTCCAATTCACCCTTGCGTATCATCAGCTCCTTTCGCAACAATCCCATCGTGCGATCGACGCTATGGCGCAATACATCGCTGATGGTCAGGAATCGTGGCTTGTTGTCCTCGATGACGCAGCAGTTGGGCGATATGTTGATCTCGCAATCGCTGAAGGCATAGAGGGCATCCATCGTCTTGTCGGAAGAGGTGCCCGGAGCCAAGTGTACGAGAATCTCTACGTTGGCAGAGGTGACATCCTCTATCTTTCGCGCCTTGATCTTGCCTTTCTCCACCGCTTTGGTGATGGAGTCGATGAGGCTTACCGTCGTCTTGCTATAAGGTATCTCCGTGATGACTAGGGTCTTGTTGTCAAGTTTGTCTATCTTGGCACGCACCTTCAGCACGCCGCCTCGCTGTCCGTCGTTATACTTGCTCACGTCGATGGCACCGCCTGTCGGAAAATCAGGGTAGAGGGCGAATGGTTCCCCCTTGAGATAGTGGATGGCGGCATCGCAGAGGTCGTTGAAGTTGTGTGGCAGCACCTTACTGCTCAATCCCACGGCGATACCCTCGGCACCCTGTGCCAGAAGCAATGGAAACTTGGCTGGGAGCGTGATTGGCTCCTTGTTTCTGCCGTCGTAAGAGAGCTGCCAGTCGGTGGTCTTCGGGTTGAACACCACGTCGAGGGCAAACTTCGAGAGTCGTGCCTCGATGTATCGGGGAGCCGCCGCACGGTCGCCCGTCAGGATGTTACCCCAGTTACCCTGTGTGTCGATGAGCAGGTCTTTCTGTCCCATCTGCACGAGGGCGTCGCCGATGGAAGCGTCGCCGTGAGGGTGAAACTGCATGGTATGTCCCACGATGTTAGCCACCTTGTTGTATCGTCCGTCGTCCATGCGCTTCATGGAGTGAAGGATGCGTCGCTGCACTGGTTTCAAGCCGTCCTCGATGTGAGGCACGGCACGCTCCAAGATAACATACGAGGCGTAGTCGAGGAACCAGTTCTGGTACATTCCGCTGAGGTGATGCACAGCGGAAGCATCAAATCGGTTCACCGGCTTATAGTCGGAATGCTTGTCGGTAGAAGCATCCTCATTATTTTTGTCCGAACGATTTTCGGGAGTATTGCCTCCCTCGAGTTCGTCTTTATCTTTTATTTCGTCGCTCATTTATAGCTGTTCGTAATTTTAATTAAGGCTTTGAAGCCATTTCTTTCCAGATTTAGTGCCTAGCCAGATGTTGAGGACAAGAGCTATAGCTCCAGTTCCTGCCAATGTTATAATTAATGCTTCCATATCTTTATCTTTTTGATATTCTGTAACCAAAGAGTGCTAACAATGTTGTTGTGGCAATGCCAACAAGAAATAGCGTTATGGCTGGAACCGTCACTTCTTCTTTAAGGAACATAGCGACGACATCGCCAACCACAGTAGATGCAAAAGTGGTCTTAGCTAAGTCATAGAAAAACTTGCTTAGATTTTCTCTCGCAGAGCGTTGCTTCTCTTTTTCTTCTTTTGTTGTTACCATATAGCTTTCAAATTTCTGCAAAGTTACGAAATTTC
>DHMR01000102.1 GCA_002405875.1 bacterium UBA4637 | reverse complement strand
CTTCCCGGCTCACCAGAATATTGTACGGTGGTGACACCCGAGAGCTGACCACCGAGCACATTGTTGACGTTGCCCACAGGGGTACGAACCAAGTCCTCGCTCTTCACGCTGGAGAGGGCACCCGTTACGGTTACTTTTTTCTGTACACCGTATGCAACAACCTCGACTGCCTTCAAGGACGTAGCCTCATCCTTCAAGGTAACCTTCATGCCATCCTTGGCTGCAACGGTTTGGGTTACACAGCCGACATAACTAATCTTCAACTGCGTACCCGGCTTCACATGGAGGCTGAAATTACCATCAAAGTCGGTCACTGTGCCTTGGGTGGCACTCTGACCTATGATCACGACACTCGCTCCGATGACAGGCTCGCCATTGCTATCAAGCACAACACCCTTGATAACACCAGCCTGTTGGGCAACGGTCGTATTTGCCTTAGCTAAGCCTGCCCCCCCAGAAAGAGGTGCAAGCATCAATGCTGTACAAAACAAAGATGCTGGCAAAGCCGAACTCTTTTTAAATAGCTTGCTGTTCATGTTTATATTGTTTTTAGTTCATATAGTTCATTAGCAATAATCTTTGGTAGATTCGCACCGCAAAATTACGCATTATTTACCTAATTTATAATTGTAATATTGTACAACGATAAGGAAAATTATTCAACATCGCGGACTATCATTCGAAATTTCGATGCAAAAGTACGATTTACCCATCTTTTTACCCTACATTATTTGACCGAGCGCCTATAGAATTTGTCATATCGTTCATTTTGCGTGTATCAAACCTTTTTATTAATTAAAATTATGACTTATTCTCATTTGTTCGGCTTATTAATTGAATTTAATCTTCTTTTTCATCCATTTTTAGCTCTTTTAATATATAATATAATAAGGTATAGGACTTTTTTTGTAAATTTGCACGCAACTTTAGAATTAAATCTCAGAATAAAGAAAGTATGCAAACTAGCAAGTATTTATTAGCGACAGAACGAGATGCCCTCTGGGGGCTGACCATCAGTACCGTGGGAAAAGAGGAAATCAAACCTTTCGAAGACTATCCCACCAAAGGACATGCTGATGGATACTACTTCGACGTACAAAAAGGAAGAACGCTCGACGAATACCAACTCCTATACCAACCAGAAGGAGAAGGCATCTTTGAATCTACCCATTGCAAGAAGACCACCATCAAGACGGGAGACATTTTCCTGCTTTTTCCAGGAGAATGGCACACCTAT
Source organism: bacterium UBA4637 (assembly GCA_002405875.1). The sequence goes on along the minus strand of DHMR01000102.1, from coordinate 7,504 downwards.
CGACCTTCCATCCAAAAAGGGTGGAAGAGCTATTGGATTGGGTTCAAGGGAAAGAACATCGACGACCGAGTCAAGCATGGTTTCTTGTCGCCTGAAAAACCTATCTATCATGTTGGATACAGCAATGAGATCATCAGCCTGTTTGAGGAAGCATACAAGACCGCACAAGCTGAGGCAGCTTACTCCCAGCAGACTCTTGCAGGCATCGTGAACCACCTCATCGGTGTCATGTATTCTCTGGAGAGAAACATCATTCTCAACAAGGACTCGATACATGTCGATATGATCAACAAGGCACGACTTCGAATCAGAGAGTCGCTGGAAGACAGTCTGACCATCCAGAAGATTGCTCAAGATTTAGGCATCAGCTACTCATCGTTCCGAAAGCTCTTCAAGGAGCACACGGGATTCGCCCCTGCCATGTACCAACAAAGCCTTCGATTGCAAAGAGCCAAGGAATTGCTGTCTACTACAGACGAGAGCATCAAGGAGATAGCCTACCGCCTCAACTTCGAGTCGCCAGACTACTTTTCATCGAAGTTTAAGAGCCAGACGGGCATGAAACCTTCCGAATTCAGAAACATGAGCCGATAAATGTGAAACATCCCCCAAAAAAATAGAAAAAACTCAATATAAAGTATAACGTCCAACAACAGGGAGCACCCGCCGGTTGTTGGACGTTTTTTTTGGCTTTAACCAAATATCAAGGCACGAAAATCAAAATATGTTGTTTCTTTACATGAAATAGACCTATCTTTGCAACCGTAAAATGACAAAAAACTTAAAGACCTACATAAAATAATATGGAACAAAACAAATATTTCTTCGCCGTGGACTTGGGTGCCACTAGCGGAAGAACCATCATCGGTAGTCTAGCAGATGGCAAGTTCGACTTGGAAGAACTGACTCGTTTCGACAACAACCTTATCGAGACGGGTGGACACTTCTATTGGGACATCTACGCCCTCTACTTCGAAATCATCAAGGGACTGAAGTTGGTTGCCCAGCGCAACATCCATATCGAGAGCATCGGTATCGACACCTGGGGATGCGACTTCGTATATATAGGTAAGGACAATGCCATCTTGCGTAACCCGATGGCTTACCGAGACCCTCATACTTTCGGTATGATGGAGAAATACTTCGACGAAAAAATAAGCAAGGAGAAAGTCTACGAGAAGACGGGCATCCAATTTATGAACTTCAACTCGCTCTTCCAAATCTACGCCATGCGCAAGGCTGGCAATGTAGCCTTGGAGAACGCCGAGAAGATTCTCTTCATCCCAGACGCATTGAGCTACATGCTGACCGGCAGAGCCATCTGCGAATATACTGTGGCTTCCACTTCTCAGATTCTCAACCCGAACACCAAGGACCTCGATGAGGAATTGGTGGAGAGTTTGGGCTTGAAGCGCTCACAATTTGGCGAGATGACCACTCCTGCCACCATCATAGGCACCTTGACAGAGGAGGTACAGAAGATGACGGGCTTGGAGGCAGTTCCTGTCATCGCCGTTGCGGGACACGACACCGCCAGTGCCGTGGCTGCCGTACCAGCCAAGAACGAACAGTTCGCTTACCTCAGCTCAGGTACATGGAGCCTGATGGGCATCGAGACCAAGAACGCCATCATCAATCAGCGCAGCTATGACCTCAACTTCACCAACGAGGGTGGCATCGAGGGCACGACCCGATTCCTCAAGAACATCTGCGGCATGTGGATTTACGAGCGTTGCCGCAAGGAGTGGAAGGACGAGGCACTTGCCAATGGCTCCGACCTTTCGGTTCTCGACCATGCCAAGCTCCAAGCTGACGCGATGAAGCAACCTGCCTTCCAGAGCATCATCAACCCGGACGATGCCGTATTCGCCAACCCTTCCTCTATGGTCAACGCCATCAAGGAGTATTGCGAGAAGACGGGGCAGCATGTGCCTCAGAACTATGGTGAGTTCTGCCGTTGCATCTTCGAGAGCCTGGCACTTCGCTATCGCCAAGTTTTCACCTGGCTTCAGGAGTTTGCCGACTTCGACATCAACGTGCTCCACATAATCGGTGGTGGCTCGCTCAATCCATACCTCAACCAGTTTACCGCCAACAGTTGTGGTGTCACCGTATTGGCTGGTCCTCAGGAAGGCACCGCCATCGGCAACATCATGCTTCAAGCCAAGGCTTCTGGACTGGTAAAGGACATCTGGGACATGCGACAAATCATCGCCAACTCTCTCGAACTCAAGAAATTCGAACCAGAGGACAAGGAGGCGTGGAATGCGGCTTACGAGAAATTTTTAAAGATAAAAGAGTAAAAAGGAAAAAGAGTAAAAAAGCATTTGTCTTAACTCCTTTAACTCCTTAACTCCTTTAACTCCCCCCAAAAAATAATAAAAACAACAATAAAGACTTAAAAACATGAAAGCAGATTTGATTTTAAAGAATTACGAGATTGCTAAGGAGCGCTATGCTGCTCTCGGTGTGGACACAGACAAGGCTATCGAGACCTTGGAGAAGACTCCTATCTCCTTGCACTGCTGGCAGGCTGACGATGTGGTTGGCTTCGAGCGTGGCGAGGCAGCATCTGGTGGTATCCAGAGTACTGGCAACTACCCTGGCAAGGCACGCAATATCGATGAGCTCCGCCAGGACATCGAGAAGGTACAGAGCCTCTTGGCTGGTACATTCCGCCTCAATCTCCATGAGATATATGGTGAGTTCGGTGGCAAGCAGATAGACCGCAACGAGGTTACCGTAGACCAGTTCACCGGTTGGATGCAGTGGGCTAAGGAGCAGAACCTCAAGCTCGACTTCAACTCCACCTCTTTCTCTCACCCAAAGAGCGGCAGCCTCTCACTCTCTAACCCTGACCCAGCCATCCGTGAATTCTGGATTGAGCATACCAAGCGTTGCCGTCGCATCGCCGACGCCATGGGTAAGTATCAGAACGACCCTTGTATCATGAACATTTGGGTACACGATGGTAGCAAGGACTTGACAGTAGAGAAGGGTCGCTATCGTGAGATCTTGAAGAACTCTCTCGACGAGATCTTGGCAGAGAAATTGCCTGATATGAAGTCTTGCCTGGAGGCTAAGCTCTTCGGTATCGGTTTGGAGGCTTACACCGTAGGTTCTCACGACTTCTACGCTGGTTACTGCGCTAAGAACAACGTGATGTACACTCTCGACACTGGTCATTATGAGCCAACAGAGAATGTTTCTGATGCCGTATCTGCATTGTTGCTCTTCGTACCAGAGTTGATGCTCCACGTATCTCGCCCAATGCACTGGGATTCAGACCACGTGACTCTCTTCGACGACAACACTCGCAACCTCTTCTCTGAGTTGGTACGTGCCAACGCCTTGGACCGTGCCCATATCGGTCTCGACTACTTCGATGGCTCCATCAACCGCATCGGTGCTTATATCATCGGTGTACGTGCAGCCCAGAAGTCATTACTCCAGGCATTCTTGGAGCCACTCGACACCCTTCGCAAGTACGAGGATGAAGGCAAGCTCTTCCAGCGCTTGGCTCTCTTGGAGGAAGAGAAGACATTACCATTCGGCGCTGTTTACGATTACTTCAACTTGAAGCACAACATCCCTGTTGGCGAGGAGTACATCGCAGACATCGAGAAGTACGAGGCTGAAGTTCTCGCTAAGAGAAATTAATAAGTGAAGAACGAAGAGTGAAGAACGAAGAATTCAATAGTCTTATAGCTACATAAGCACATGAATTCTTCACTCTTCGTTCTTCACTCTTCACTTTTAATTTTATAATTATGGAAATAATCATAGGACTTTTAATCATAGCCATTGGTGCATTCTGCCAATCCAGCTGCTATGTTCCAATCAACAAAATCAAGGATTGGAGCTGGGAATCTTACTGGGTGGTGCAGGGTGTTTTCGCATGGCTGATACTCCCATTCTTGGGCGCATTGCTCGCCGTACCAACCGGTCATTCGTTCTTCGAACTCTTCGACGGCAACGGCTTCAATGTGGCGATGACCATGCTCTTTGGTGTACTTTGGGGCATAGGCGGCTTGACCTTCGGTCTCTCCATGCGCTATCTCGGTGTGGCTCTCGGCCAGAGCATCGCCCTGGGAACCTGTGCAGGACTCGGTACCATCATGGGACCTGTACTGCTCAACATCTTCTTCCCGGAGATGAACGCCTTGTCATCACTCACCTTCAGTGTGATACTCGGTGTGGTGGTCACCCTCATCGGTATCGCCATCATCGGTATGGCGGGTAGCATGAAGGCTTCTTCACTCTCCGAAGAGGAAAAGAAGGCGGCAGTCAAGGACTTCAACTTTCCGAAGGGACTTGCCATCGCCCTCTTGGCTGGCTTCATGAGCGGTTGCTTCAACGTAGGCCTTGCCTTCGGAGCCGACATCAACTTCGGCACATTGACACCCGATATGTACAAGACCCTCCCTGCCACCTTCCTCGTAACATTGGGTGGTTTCGTCACCAATGCCATCTACTGTTTCTATCAGAACAGCAAGAACCATACTTGGTGCGACTACCAGAAGAAGGAAGTTTGGGGCAACAACCTTGTATTCTGTGCCTTGGCAGGAGCCTTGTGGTATAGCCAGTTCTTCGGATTGTCGCTGGGCAAGGGCTTCCTCACCGAATCCCCTACCCTTATGACGCTCTCCTTCTGCATCTTGATGGCACTCAACGTGGTGTTCTCCAATGTTTGGGGCATCATCCTGAAGGAATGGAAAGGCTGTTCGCAGAAGACCATCGTGACCTTGGTGATTGGCATCATCGTCTTGATTATCTCCTGTTTCCTGCCACAGCTCATTTAACGGAATTATAACTTTTCAACAATCAATATAAAAGGGTACTCTAGACATAAGAGTATCCTTTTTCTAACATTTTTAAAACCTAAGAAAATGAAACGATTTGCATTTAAGATGTATCTCAAGAAGGGATGCGAAAAGGAATATGCCAAGCGCCATGCAGCGATTTGGCCTGAGTTGAAACAGATGATCAAGGACCAGGGTGTAAGCGACTACAGTATCTTCTGGGACAAAGACACCAACCTGCTCTTTGCCGTACAGAAGTGCGATAGCGACACCAACAGCCAGGACACCACCAACGTAGACCCTATCACCCAGAAGTGGTGGGACATGATGGCAGACATCATGGAGGTGAACCCCGACAACTCACCTGTCAGCATCCCATTGGAAGAGCTCTTCCACATGGACTAAGAAATGGTTTTAAATCACAACACAAGCAAAAGCCTCCGAACATTTCCCAATGTCCGGGGGCTTATTTTTACTCTTAAACCTAAAATCTATTTAACCTTAAAAATCAATCTAAATTTCTCCTATCGAAGATCTATACTTGATAGATTCCTTAATCCACCTAAAATATGTATGTCTCCAAATTATCTTGGCAAATTGAAAGCCTTTGTCATCTCAGCCATCTCCTCCTGGCTCATGCCATCAGGCTCGAAGCCCATGCACTTGGAGTCGATGTAGATCTTGGCACTCTTGGAGAGCACGTCAATCTGGTCGAAGGCATCCATCACGTCCAAGCCTTTGGCAAAGACACCATGCTTCTCCCACATCACTACATCATAATCCTCTAACTCCTTCAGTGTATCCTCGGCGAGCTTCAGACTACCTGGCAACTGGTAAGGTACGATGCCCAAACCGAGTGGACAGAACGCCTTGGTCTCAGGAATCATGCTCCAAAGCAGGTTGCTCAACACATCCTTGCCCATGAACTTCTTGTTGTGGCTCATAGCAATGAGCTCGATAGGATGGGTGTGAACCGTTGCCTTATAGTTGCTGCCCTTCTCGATGAGACGAGCATGAACGCTCAAGTGGCTAGGAAGCTCTGATGTTGGCATCACAGGATTGTCTGCGATGATGATATAGCTAGCGCAATCGTCCAAGATGCGGATGACAGAACCATTGTCCATTGGCCAGCGAGCCAAGTCGCGCATGCGCTTGCCTGTTCCCTTGCAGAAGAAATAGCAACCCTTCAAGGCTGGGAGCACTGTCCCGATTTGCTTGACTTCGCTGATGGCTGGCAATGCCTTGATTTCATCATCCACCAAATCGGTGATGTTGACGGTAATATTACCACCATTACGCTCTGCCCAACCATTCTGCCAGAGATAGCCGGCTACTTCTGCTATCTTATCGACCTCCTTTTTCAAGGCAGGACGACCTTCCAATATACTGCTCATTGTTATTATATAAATGTTTTTAGTTTGTTTTTTATTTCAATTGCAAAATTAGTGATTTATCCTTTTTACCACCCTTTTGTTTTGATATTTGGTCTATGAGTTTTGGCATTCGTACTATTTACTTATGAAAATTGGATAATATTCCCATAAAAATGTACAAAACAACAGAAGATAACCGAAAAGAAATCGTAACTTTGCAAAAGGAATTGGAAACAAAAGAAAAGAAACAAAAGAAATAAAAACATAAAAACTATTACAGCAAACAATGAGAAAAAGACTTTTATTGCTTTTATTCGCTTTTCTTTCCTTGGTAAACATAGGTGCCGTGGAAAGAACCAAGCTCAACTTCAATGGCGGATGGCTGCTCAAAGTGGGCGACTTCCAAGGAGCGGAGCTAGCAAGCTACAAGGATGCTGGTTGGAAACAGGTAACCTTACCTCGTGCTTTCAACGAGAAGGAGGCTTTCAAGGTTTCCATCGAGAACCTCAGTGACACCATCATGTGGTATCGCAAGCACTTCAACATCTCGGAGGTGAGCGACCGCAAGTATTTCATCGAATTCGAAGGCGTGCGCTTCGGAGCTGACATCTGGCTCAATGGTCAGAAGGTGGGCTATACCGAGAACGGCGTGATGGCAAGTGGATTCGATCTGACACCCTATATAATAAAAGGTGAGAATGTCATCGCCGTGCGCGTTGATAACTCATGGAACTATCGAGAGCGGACTACCGGTCAGCGATACCAGTGGAACGACAAAAACTTCAATGCCAACTATGGTGGTATTCCTAAGAACGTCTTCTTGCACATCACCGACAAACTCTATCAGACTCTCCCACTCTACAACAATCTGAAGACGACGGGTACCTATATCTATGGCACCAACTATGACATTGCCGGCAAGAAAGTAACCGTGAATGCCGAATCAGAGGTGAAGAACGAGGACACCAAGCCTCGCTCCTTCCGCTTTTTCGCCAAGGTACTCGATGCAGACGGCAAGGAGGTAGGACACTTCGATGGCGAGCGATACACCCTGCAACCAGGCGAAACCAAAACTGTCAAGGTGAGCGGACTCCTAGAGAACGCCCACTTCTGGAGTTGGGGATATGGCTATCTCTACACCGTCAAGACCCTCTTGAAGGCTGATGACGGCAGCAAGATAGACGATGTCGTCACGAAGACTGGTTTCCGCAAGACCCAGTTTGGCGAAGGCAAGTTCTACCTCAACGACAGAGCCATCATGATGCACGGCTACGCACAGCGCACCTCCAACGAATGGCCTGGCGTTGGCATGAGCGTACCAGCTTGGCT
>DHMR01000029.1 GCA_002405875.1 bacterium UBA4637 | reverse complement strand
CAGTTCAAAAATTATTAGTACCTTTGCACTCGCAATTAAGCCGAGAGCTAATCGCCCAGATGGCGGAATCGGTAGACGCGCTGGTCTCAAACACCAGTGGAGCAATCCATCCCGGTTCGATCCCGGGTCTGGGTACACAAGAAGGTTGATAGTCATTTGACTGTCAACCTTCTCTCGTTTTATCTGGTGCAACAATGGTGAAACTTTTATCTTGCAAAAACAAAAAGGAGCTCACAGATACATGAATATGTACACTGCAAGCCCCAATAAACAATATAGATCTTATACTATAATTTCATATCTGCCCAATCGTTCATTCCCTCTGAAGGGGTCACCGTAGGGGTCTGGCTCTTATGGTTGATGACAACAGACTGCTTGCGAACTTCCTGGTTGATATAATCCCCCAATTCGCCCAGCGTCACATCGCCCTTGGTATCCTGTAGTTTCTTCAACAGGAAATAGGTAAAGAGACCATGGCCCTTTTCCTTGTAAGGATAAGCGGTCTCGTCGCCAGAAGCTGCACTGAAGACGATGGTCTTGCCTTGCGGAGCATCGGCTTTTACCTTCAAGGCTACACCACGAGCCGCAGCCAGCATTCCCTCTCCACGCTGAGCGCCACTGAAGCAAGCGTCCATGAAGACCAACACACGATGGGCATTGAGCTGGCTCAGCGTCTCATAAAGCCGCTTCGTACTTAGGCAGACCTCTGGATGCTGCCCATTGGCATCTATAGGCAATAGATAAGCGTTCTTGTCTGACTCGCTAGGAACGCCATGACCCGCATAATAGAATATCACCTCCAAGTCACCATTATAGGCCGAAGCAATGCCCCTGATGTCGTCCAGGGCTGTAAGCATCGTACCATAAGTAGCATCACGATAGCTACGGATATTTGGCTCTGGTATACCTAGTGTCTTGTTGCAATATATGGCAAACGTCTTCGCATCATTCAAGGCATAGTTTACCTTGGTAACTTGCTGATAGTTTTCATTACCGATGATAACGGCAAACACATTTTTACGGTTTGCAGGATTCGTCGGGACATTGATATCCACAGCATTGTCTACGACCACATCAGAAGCAGTCCGGTTATTCCCTCCCAAATTCACTTCCATAGGAGGAAGATTGGCCAGAAACTCATTGGAGTTGTCGTTGCTATAGCTATTGGCTGTCTGATAAGTCTTGTCGCCCAATGTAAATGAACAGGACAGGATGGCAAGTTGGTCGTCTATGACACCATATTTTGGATGCATGACTACCTGATTCCAGTAAGTTTTGAACTCAGCTGCCTCCACAGGAGCAACCTTTACATATACGGTGTCCAAGCCGTCAACAAAGACAGGATAGGTTCCATAGTCGGCATCATATACGCCCAACGAGCCTTTCACGTCGTGACGAGTATAGGTGGCAATATAGCCCTTGCGAATATCATCGATAACCTCCTTCAATTTCTTGTCGCGATTTTCCACCGTGACACGAGTGCGCCACTGCTCAGGTGTCTCATATTCTTTCTTTTTCTGCCAATCGCCCATGCGGCGGTTCACCTGGTCATAAGCCACATAACTGAAAGACTTGATGATTCTTCGCAAGTTCTTTCGGGCAAAAGGACTGGATACATAAGGGAACTCCGCATAGTCCTTTGTCATGCTGAGAATATCCTTGATGGCATACTTCGGGCAAGACTTGGAGGCATTGCCTCGAATATCCATAAGCGAGGCACCCTTAATGCCATAAGCATTGTTATCAGCCAAATGCTTGAAAATATCCTCGGCAGGATAAATCTTACGGGGAGCCTTATCAGGAAGCACCAAAGTCTGCAACTTATCGCAAAACTGGAAACAACAAACTCCAAGTTGGCTGACAGAATTAGGCAATTCTATCCTTTCTATTCGACCACAATCGTAGAAAGCACCTGCCCCTACCTTCGTAACAGATGCTGGCACCACAATGCTCTTCAAGCCACTGCCCCGAAAAGCCGTCTCACCAATTTCGGTTACGGAAGTAGGAATCTGTATGCTCTCCAAGGCAACACACCCAAAGAACGTACTAGGCTCTATCACCTTCAGAGAGGTAGACAAAACGACCTCCTTGAGCTCCTTGCAATCATAAAAAGCCATTTGTCCAAGGCTCACCAAAGAGCTAGGCAGCTCTATTTTCGTAAGCGGAGCTCCCTTGAAGGCAGCCTCCCCTATTCTTAGCAAAGAGTTTGGCAATACTATGGTGCTGATGCCCGCCCCCACGGAGTTGGCAGCTAAAGCACGTGGAGCAATCTCCACTACCTTGTAGAACTTGCGCTTGATTTTCACTTGTTCAGGAATAACTATATCTCCAAAAACATTACTTTGTGCCACCTGAACCGACGTATCCGACAAAGTAACATAATTCACACCGTTAATAGTGGTGCGAATAGATTGCTGTGCCTCTACATTCAAGCAAGCACAGAGCATACACAAAATTACCCAATAAAGCCTTTTCATCTACTAGTTAGTTTATGTTCATTTACTTTTCTCCACAAAGTTAGCGATTCTTTTCCAATAAAAAAAGCGAGAACTGCCTCTGCAAAGCTAACCAATGGATAGAAACCAGACTAAGCGATATGTATGTTGGTTTAAAGCGAAGAAATATAGGCTTAAACGTAAGTGTTAAATATTCATAATCCGGTAGGTTGCGAAAACGTTTTCGAGGATTTATAAGGAATTCATCCCAACATATTTGGAGATTTGAAAATTTATGCATAAATTTGCCAACGATATTACAAATATGTCTATCTATAATACAAACAATCCTAAAATAAATGTTATCTATGAAGAAATTGTTTCTCATGGTTTGCGCCAGTCTGATGGCCCTTGGCTCGTGGGCATCTGACCTCAACAAGTATGATGCGCTTTACGAAAGTCTTCCTTTCCATATGCCGAAGGTGACCCGTCCTGTATTTCCTAACAACGAGGTCAACCTCAA
>DHMR01000084.1 GCA_002405875.1 bacterium UBA4637 | reverse complement strand
AAGATGATGGAGAGCATCGGTGCTAAGTGGCATGATTGCCATCAGGTGGGTACTATCATCCACGTAGCCATCGACGGCAAGTATGCTGGCCATATCGTTGTCAACGACAGAATCAAGGAGGGTAGCGCCGAGGCGATCAAGCAATTGAAAAACCTTGGTGTAGAGAAGACGGTGATGCTGACGGGCGACCGCCGTGAGGTAGGCGAGGACGTGGCTCGCAAGTTGGGCTTGGACGAAAGCCGAACCGAGCTTCTTCCTACTGATAAGGTGACGGAGTTGGAACGTCTGTTGGCTAACAAACCGAAGAACAAGACCTTGGCTTACGTGGGCGATGGCATCAACGATGCTCCTGTGTTGAAACGTGCTGATGTGGGAATTGCCATGGGAGGCTTGGGCAGTGACGCAGCCATCGAGGCAGCCGACGTGGTGCTGATGGACGATGAGCCGAAGAAGATAGCCCTAGCCATCAAGATAGCCCGCCGCACCATCCATATCGCCCACGAGAATGTAACCTTCGCCATCGGTGTGAAGGTGGCAGTTCTCATCCTTGCCACGGTGGGTCTGGGTACCATGTGGATGGCAGTATTTGCCGATGTCGGTGTTACGGTGTTGGCTGTGCTCAACGCCATGAGGGCATTGAAGAAAGAATCTTGTGGCATAGGACGAGTGAAGGCTCATGCTTCGTTGGTATTGCTGGGTTTGGTTAGTTTGGCGAGTTTGGCAAGCTGCGACTCCGTTTTTGATGTGCATCCATACGATGTGCATGTGGATGGTGAAAAAAATGTGAATGCTGCCAATATCAAGAAGATTGAGGAGGCGGTAAAGAGCAAAGACACCATTCGCTTTGCCGTGATCAGCGATAGTCATCAGTGGCTCAACGACCTATCCGATGAAGTGAGAAACATCAATGGGAAGAGCGACAGCATCGACTTTGTGTTGCATCTTGGCGATGTGACTGACTTTGGTGCTACGCAAGAATTTCAGTGGACACGAGAGAAACTCCAAAAGTTGAAACGACCATTCGTTGTGTTGCTTGGCAATCATGACTGTCTGGGCACAGGCAACCAAACCTATGAGGTGGTGTTCGGAAACCCTGATTTCAGTTTTATCGCAGGTAGGGTGAAATTTTTGTGTCTCAACACCAATGCCATAGAGTACGACTATTCTCGCCCTGTGCCTAATTTCGACTTCATGGAAGAGCAACGTACTGCCGATTCGCTCGATTTCGACCGCACTGTGATTTGTATGCATGCTCCGCCTTATTCCGAGCAATTCAACAACAATGTGGCGAAGGTGTTCAATTACTACACCCATCAGATGCCTGGGTTGATGTTCTGCCTTTATGGGCATGGTCACCATACCGAGCAAAACGACATCTATGGCGATGGCACCATGTATTATGAAGTGGGCAACGCCCCTAAGCGTCAATATTATATATTCACCATTACCCCTACAGACTATCGTTATGAAATCATCACTTTTTAAGATTATCGTATTTTCGTGCTTGTTGCTGTTGGGCGCCGTTCAGCAGATGAAAGCCCAGCCTATGGGGGACACGGCGAAAATGGAAGCTACGGACACAGTACTCTCACGATATGAACGTACTGCCTTGAAATATCGCAAGCATTGGGATGTGTTGATTCCTACTCAGGGAGTCATTCAGACTTGTGGCAACATGGGCATTGTTTCCATGGGAATCGGTTGGGACTATGGCAAGCGTCGCCAGTGGGAGACGCATCTCATGCTGGGCTTCATCCCTCGTTTCGATTCCCATAATAGCAAGGTTACATTGACTCTCAAGGAAAATTTCATCCCTTGGCGCAAGGACATCGGCAAGGGATGGTGGTTTGAGCCTTTGGAATGCACATTGTACTTCAACACGGTCTTCGGTCATGACTTTTGGACCAAACAACCAACGAAATACGAGAGCGGTTACTATCCATTCTCCACTCGCATCCGTCCGAACCTTGCTTTGGGTGAGCGATTCAAGTTTGACATTCCGCACAATAGGCGTAAACGCATCAAGAGCATCACGTTCTTTTACGAGTTAGGCACGAACGATATTTGTTTCATGCGTTTCTACCGCAATGGTTCCGCCGAGTTTTGGGATGTCTTCGGATTGTCGTTCGGAGCGAAGGTCCAGTTCTTGTAATTCATAGGTTCTTGTACCTATTTGATAAAAATAACAAAGGCAATATCCTGCTTCTTTTTAGGGGGAGGATATTGCCTTTGTTGGTATTTCTTGCTTTATACTTAAAAAAATATATGCTCAATGGTGTTACTCTTTATTTTATTTTCGACAAGGACAAAGTTTCACCATTTTCACCTGTTGCTATAATCTTATTAACTTTGTTTACAGTAACTTTATAAGCTTGATTATATGTCTTTCCATTACCTTTTGAAGAAATAGCCAATGTATTACCATCAAAGGTAAATGTGAAAGCAATTTTATAGGATGCTGCTGACATCTTCTCTTCACAATTGCCTTTTCCATCTTTATTGAATGTCCATACTGCATCCTTTATCTTAGACTCATCTTCCCAAGTACCGACGATACTCAAATCTTTAACCTTTGAATCGTCATCATCAGAACTGCAGCTTGTAATAGTTGTCGTTGCAAATGCTCCAATAAACAAGAGCAACATTAAAAATAAATACTTTTTCATAAATTTGATATTTTAATTTTAACTAAACATTTTAACTTATCTGTTTCCTTTTGCTCGATTATGTGTCTTGCAGAGCATTTGGCAATTGCTTTCATCTGTAGCACCGCCTTTGCTCCATGCTGTGATATGGTCGGCATCCATTTCTTTCAGCGACCAAATTCTATCCTTATTAGGACCGTCGCCACAAGCACAAAGCGGACAATTGCTGCTATGCTTGGCTTTCGCCTCATCCGTTTGTCGGCGATAGACACGCCCCTTGATGTTGTCGTCGAATACACGGACATTCAAAAGTCT
>DHMR01000092.1 GCA_002405875.1 bacterium UBA4637 | reverse complement strand
GTATTAAATAAGTTAAAAAAGAAGAGCGGACGTTTAAAGTTGCTCAGTTTTTTACACTTATTAGCGCATAGTGCCAACTCCATATAGCAAAAATAGAAATTTTAGAAAAATACTGGAGAAAGAAACTCGGGGTTAAGAAACAGAATGGAAGCGTTTAATTACACCTTATTATAATAAAGAGGACCATCATCTATATGAGTTCAACTAGAACGCGCCATTGTTACAACCTGACTACGACTCAGAGAAGAAAATAATAAACCATTTATTAAATAAACATATCTAAAAGTAAAAGTATGAGTAAATTTTTGAATGAATTCAAGGAATTCGCCATGCGTGGCAATGTGCTCGACATGGCAGTCGGTGTCATCATCGGTGGTGCTTTCGGCAAGATTGTAAGTTCCATCGTTGATGACATCATCATGCCTCCTATCGGATGGCTCATCGGTGGTGTGAACTTCTCCGACCTAAAGGTCACCCTTCCTACTGTACAGGTAGCGGGCGAGGAATTGAAGGCTGCTACCATCAACTACGGCAACTTCCTGCAAACTTGCTTCGACTTTCTGATTGTTGCCTTCTGTATCTTCATGCTCATCAAGGTGGTCAATAAGTTTGCCAACAAGAAGAAAGCAGAGGAGGAAGCTCCAAAGCCTGCCCCAGAACCTTCTAACGAAGAGAAACTCCTCATGGAGATTCGCGATTTGTTGAAGAACAAGCAAGCATAATCATGTAAAGTCAAAACAATTCGCACACTTAACACCCCATTCAGCGCTCTGCTTCTCTACAAAAGAAGCAGAGCGCTTCTTTTGTCGAGAAACAGCGAGATCAGCTTTTCCTAAACATTTCTCGAAAATAAATTGATTTTTATTTTGTAATTAATTCAAAATACATTATCTTTGCAATCGTAAACAACTAACAATGATATGAAGCATGGATTGATACATAGAGCTTTCCATCTTTATTACGATGGATTTAGGACGATGACACTGGGCAAGACGCTTTGGACCATCATCCTCATCAAACTTGCAGTCATTTTTCTGGTGCTCAAGCTCTTCTTTTTCCCCAACTTTATAGAAAGCAAAGCCAAGAAAGGCGACAAGGCGGAGTTTGTTTCAACACAGATGCTCAACCGATAAACTAGAGTTATACAAAAACATCATAATAACCCTATAACCCCTTATTGACATGACACATTTATTTTTAGACATTACATCAGCTACCATTGATTGGTCGAGAGCGCAATTTGCCCTCACTGCCATCTACCACTGGTTGTTCGTCCCACTCACCTTGGGACTAGCCCTCATTATGGGCATTGCCGAGACTTGTTATTATCGCACCCAAAAATCCTTCTGGAAAGATGTGGCTCGTTTCTGGCAAAAGCTATTCGGCATCAACTTTGCCATGGGTGTAGCCACCGGCATTATCCTGGAATTTGAGTTTGGCACCAACTGGAGCAACTACTCTTGGTTTGTAGGCGACATTTTCGGAGCTCCACTCGCCATCGAGGGCATCCTCGCCTTCTTTATGGAGAGCACCTTTGTTGCCGTCATGTTCTTCGGTTGGAACAAAGTGAGCCGAGGATTCCACCTTGCCTCCACCTGGCTCACAGGGCTAGGGGCTACCATCTCTGCCTGGTGGATACTGGTTGCCAATTCTTGGATGCAGTATCCTGTGGGACAAGCATTCAATCCCGATACCATGCGTTTCGAGATGACCTCATTCCTCGATGTAGCCCTCTCCCCTTTCGCCATCGACAAGTTTTGTCACACCGTCACATCCTCTTGGATAGTAGGTGCCGCATTTGTCGTAGCCGTAAGTAGCTGGTATCTTCTGAAGAAGAGAGAGACAGAATTGGCCAAGGCTAGCATCAAGATTGGAGCATGCGTGGGATTGGTAGCCGCTCTGTTGGCAGCCATGACTGGCGATAACTCCGCCTATAAGGTTGCACAGGTTCAGCCGATGAAATTAGCTGCCATGGAAGCCTTGTATAATGGAGGCAACAACGAGAGCCTGACAGCCATTGCCGCAGTCAATCCATTCTCCCAACCAGACTTCGAACAAGAGAAAGAACCCGCTTTACGCATCGGCATCCCAAACATGCTCTCTCTGCTTGCCACTCGCACCATGGATGGTTATGTGCCAGGTGTCAACGACATCCTCAAAGGATATTCCAAGCTGGATGGAACCAGCGAGCCATCTGCACAAGAAAAGATAGCAAGAGGCAAGCAAGCCATCGTTGCCTTACAGAAATATCGCAAGGCTATTCAAAGCAGAGCACTCCACGATAAAGACCTGCCAGTCGAAGCCAAGGCACAACTCCCAATATTGAAGGAGAACATGAGATACTTCGGCTATGGTTACATCAAGGATGCCAAGGATTTGGTACCTAGCATCCCAGTTTGTTTCTATGCATTCCGCATTATGGTGGGACTAGGTTGCCTTTTCATCCTCTTCTTCGCCATCAGTCTTTTCTTAGTTTACAAGAAGGAGATTGCCAACTACCGCTGGCTCTTATTAGCAGCCATGGCGATGATACCTTTGGCTTACCTTGCCTCCGAATCGGGCTGGATTGTGGCAGAAATTGGTCGTCAGCCTTGGACCATCCAAGACCTATTGCCTGTAAGCGCTGCTGTCTCCGACATCGAACCAGCTAGCGTAGCCACCACCTTCTTCATCTTCCTGGCACTCTTCACCACGATGCTCGCTGTAGAAATCAACATCATGGTGAAACAAATCAAGAAAGGACCAGAATATGGAAAGGCTTAAAAGCCAAACATATCTTATGGCATTATCAATCTTTAAACATTCAATGACATGACATACGTATTTTTGCAATCATATTGGTGGTTCCTCGTTTCCTTGTTGGGAGCCATATTGGTATTTCTGCTTTTTGTGCAGGGAGCCAACACGACGATTTTCTGTTTAGGCAAGACTCCCGAAGAGCGTCGCCTCATCATCAACTCCACCGGTAGAAAGTGGGAGTTCACATTTACTACGCTCGTCACCTTTGGCGGTGCTTTCTTCGCCTCGTTTCCATTATTCTATAGTACCAGCTTTGGTGGTGCCTATTGGTTATGGATGATTATCCTCTTCTCGTTCGTGGCTCAAGCTGTGAGCTATGAGTTTCAGAATAAGTTGGGCAATTTTCTTGGTGTCAAGACCTTCCAGGTTTGCTTGGTCATCAATGGCATTTTGGGACCTGTCTTGCTAGGCGGAGCCGTTGCCACCTTCTTTAATGGCAGCAACTTCATGGTAGATAAAATCAATATCACAGATGGATTACAGCCTGTTATCAGCCATTGGGCGAATGCCAGTCATGGTCTCGACGCCTTGCTCGACCCATGGAATGTAATCTTAGGACTTGCCGTATTCATGCTTGCCCGTATCCTGGGTATGCTTTACATCAAAAACAATATCGACCACCAGACTATCGTGGAAAGATGCACCAAGCAGTTGCCACTCAACGCCCTCTTATTTCTGGTGCTCTTCCTAGCTTTCCTCATCCACGTCTTGGTAAAGGATGGCTACGGATATGAAGCTACTACAGGTGTCATCACCATCGAAAGCATGAAGTATCTGCACAACTTGCTCGCCATGCCTATTCTGCTCCTGATATTATTAATAGGTGTAGTAGGAGTATTGTGGGGCATATTTTGGTCAGCCAAGTCGGTTGATTATCGTCGTGGCATTTGGTTCACGGGGGCAGGCACCATTCTCACCGTTTTGGTGCTCTTCCTGATGGCAGGTTGGAACCATACCGCTTACTACCCTTCCAATGCCGACCTACAGTGCTCGCTCACCATTGCCAACAGTTGTAGTAGCGAATTCACACTTCGCACGATGGCGATTGTGTCCATCCTCATCCCATTCGTGCTTGCCTACATCGTATATGCTTGGCGCTCCATCGACAAGCGTCGCATCACGACCGAAGAAATCGAAAAAGAAGAGGCTTACTAAGAGACTGTCAGCAACAAGCAAAGGGCTAAAGCATGTCTGATTTGCTTGTCCATATTACTGATTTCTTTATTCAAATTCCTGTTTTGCATGAGATTGCCACCTCTCCTCATCGCTTATCTCATGAAAAAGCAGTAACTTTGCACCCGAAAAAGAAATAGTAAGATGGATAATTCAAAATCAAAGAATCAAATCGACATGCTTCATGGGCCTTTGCTCATGAAGATTATCATATTTACCTTGCCATTGGCGGCGAGCAGCATATTGCAACAGTTGTTCAACTCAGTGGATGTGGCGGTCGTAGGTCGCTTTGCCAGCAGTCAGGCTTTGGCGGCAGTGGGAGCCAACACGCCAGTCATCAGTCTCCTCATCAACCTCTTCATGGG
>DHMR01000075.1:703-2583 GCA_002405875.1 bacterium UBA4637 | reverse complement strand
CACAATATCAAGAACTTTATTATAACTTTCGGGTGCGGATTCTAATATCTTGGCAATCAGGTTCACTATGACAAGCTTGGACACGACCATTGGGTGGATCTTCTATTCTTTAATCGAGTCCCGAGGTCGCTGGTTGTCATTGAACTCAAGAAAGGCTCCTTCAAGCCAGCGTATCTCGGCCAACTTGCAGCCTACCTCCGAGTCCTCGATGATGAGGAACGTATTGAAGGTAAAAACTCGTCCGTTGGAATCGTCCTATGCAAGGATGCCGACCGCGCTTATGTCGAATATGTTCTTCAGGATTACACCAAACCGATGGGTGTAGCCACTTGCAAGTCAAGTCAAGAGCAACTGAAAGAAGTTCTGCCGTACGAGGAGGAGATGAAGAAACTCTTGTAGTTATTAATCGAGATAATTGCCAGCAGATTTTTCTGAATGACAACAAAGAGTGGTCACTCAAAAAGTAAGTACGTGAAATTTACTCGCCGTTACTCGTGATTTTACTCGGCGTAAACAATTGTTGATAACTTTTTATCGTTTCATACGCTCAAGCAACCTATCGCTTGACTCCACATCAGTTACCCTGCAAGAAGCCAAAAGATACATCGTCACATACGAAACCGAGGGCGACACCATAAGCAGGCAAAGTGGCACATGGTCTGCAAGAAGGTAGTCGTGGCGGTCTGGAATGCGGTCAGTGGGACACCGTAGCACAGCATGAATGCCAGATATAGGACGAAATTATGCGACAGACCCATAAGAATGCTGAATATGCTGAATATGCCGAATAAGGCCAAAGCGGCGGCCATCGTCCGGAAACGTTTTTTTGAAATCTCCCCAGGTGCTCATCAGTAAACCACCGGCAAGCATTCCGCCAAAGCCAACAATCTCAACCCACATAAGATTCTTGTATGTGCCTCCAAAGTAACGACTTACGAATAGGTTGGCCAGGAATCCGGCTGGAATAAACAGTCCGTACAGCAGCAGGATGCCTCCTATGGGCCTGTTTGCAATTGAATATCGTATTCCCTACCTGACATCAGCCTTGAAGTCCGATGCAGCCGTAATCTGGGCACCCGTCGCAATGGACCTAAGTGATACCAACACCAGCAGGGCCACCCGAAGCGAAATGCCGTCGTTGAACTTTGGAAGAAGCAGTACAATTCCAAGGGGAAGCAGCACAGTCAGGGCATCGGACCCGATGATCAGCGTTTTCTTTGAATGGCGGTCGACCCAGACTACACCCGCAAAGGACATGAAGAACTGTGAAACGAAAGAGCAGATAGAGAACATTGCCACCCAAAAGCCCGATGAAGTCTACAAGGTGATGTACCAGACAATGACGAAAGCCACTATCTGTGAGCCGAAAAGAGTAATGGCCTGACTAAGAAAGAAAGAAAGTGATAGCTTTTTTCATTACTTGATTCTTATAATGAGCAAAGTCATGCGGTTTCTACCGGGACCTGGATGATGGTGAGCCACATGTTGGAATCCTCTTGGTTCCATATTCCGTCAATGTAGTTGGCTCGAGGAAGACCTGTGACCTTGTAGCCTTTCTTTTCCAGCATGACAAACAGTTCGATGTAGCTTTGGTGTAGGTTTTCGTAGGGGCCGAACACTTTCAGGCATGCAGCCATGGGCACTGCGGGGATTTCCTTGAACTTGATGATGGCGGAATCCGTCCCCTTTTCCTTTACCTGTTCGCAGTACTCAATGTCAATGTCCTGTGGCTTGTATCCACCGTGTTCAATGGTGTAGCAGTAGCCTGGTTCAATACATTCGCATCCAAGACGTGCCATTTCTGGTCCGATGACTTCACAGCACAGATTACCAAGCTCAGCATAAGAAGGGATGACGGCTCTGTGACTCGCAACGATGAT
>DHMR01000075.1:0-660 GCA_002405875.1 bacterium UBA4637 | reverse complement strand
GTGATTCTTTTTGTGGGAAGCAATATACGCCTTGAGCAATAGGCGACGTTCCTTGAGAACCTTCAACTCCTGTTCACACCGGACTATCTTTTCCTCAAGGGATTCGACTGAAGGGAAATGGCTTTCGTCTTCCATCATGTCTCGGATCTCTTCAAGAGAGTAGCCGAGGGTCTTCAGGGTGCAGATGTTCTGGATTTTCTGGAACTGCCCCACTGTGTAGTAGCGATACCCTGTCCACCGATCCACGATTTCGGGAACCAGAAGTCCAATCTGTTCGTAATGCCGCAACGCACGCACGGTGACCTTGCTCAGGCGGGAAAACTCCCCGATTTTCAACTTGATTTCACTCATAACAGCTGTGCACTTTTGTTATTTGTCTGCAAATATATATCGTGACGTAGGGTACGAGTCAAGAAAAAATTGATTTTTTTTCGCCAAGGCCGCTGCGATGCGACTCATCGATGAAGTTTTGTGAATATAGAAATGGCAGCTTTGTTACGGTCAAGTTCATGATTATGTACTAAAAATTGTATAGTTGAATCCACAGTAAACTGATAAGGTTTTACAAACATAGACGAACAAAATGTGTTTGTAAATCTGTTTGTAAAACCTCTTAATCGCTGATATTTAATCAGTATTGTGGAGATGGGCGGAGTCGAA
>DHMR01000002.1 GCA_002405875.1 bacterium UBA4637 | reverse complement strand
TCGGCTGCAAAGGTATATTGTTGTCAATGATATTCAAGCAACCGTTATGGTTTATTAAAGGTGCTGATTTTCAATTCTTTGGTTCTATTTTACCATGCTGCAATGTGGTAGATTGGTCGGACACTCACTTGAAATTCAGCATATTCAAATGTCTATCGTTCAAACATTCCCAAAACCAAGGATTGGACAATAAGGGTGGCAAATCTTTGGTTCTATTTCCAGTTCACGTTCTGAAAAATGTACAACAGAGTGCAAAACAAAATTTAACACCCGATTTTCGCAAACCATGCCGTTTGAGGTCAAAACCGCTTGCAATAACCACATTTGGGGTACAATGGTAGGAAAATGAGTTGTGAATGAGAGAAATAGGGATTTCCCCTCTTTTTTCAAGGGACAAATTTGTACCTTTGCAAACGAAACAGAGGTATTCCACAAGGGATATTTCGGGCAAAGTGTTCTTGACTTTATTTTTCCGTGGTTTTGTCCCGTTTTTGTCCCTCGCTGATTTTTGGTCACGAGACAAGAATTTATAAATAACTGATTTACAGCGATTAAAGTTGCGTTTTGGAGAATTGGTAACGGCAACCACCAGTAACCACCAAAAGGGTTGTTGGCAAGTAACTTAAAGGCTACAAACTTTATAAATACGTTTGGAAAATGCGGTAAACTGAAACTGAACCAATATATATTCATTAATGCTGACAGCGAAAAGAAGACACGCTTTAATAACGTAACAAAAGTTATCCGTTTTGATAATATATTCCAAAGTGTAGGAAATAGCATAACTGGCAAAGATTATGGTACTTGTCCAGACTTATGGAACTATACATATTCTTCAGCTGGATATGGATGGAAAGTTACTAACGGCTCTTATTATTTACCATTTTATGGTGCGACTTGTTGGACAAATCAAGCAAGTAGCTTAGGAAAAGGCTGGGCTAAGGCAGAAGAGGGTGATAGTAATTGGAATGCACAAAGCAACTAAGATATGAATTGATGTTCCGATAGGCGTTTCGGCGGATTTGTATTATCCAAACGGCATCTTCAAAGGCTTTATGATGATAACTGCGGGGCTGTCGGCGGTAGACTGTCTAGTTAGGGCAGTAAACTGTCTAAGGCTTTGCAGTTTACTGTCTACACTGTGGACAGTGGTGGAAAGAGCATCTTGACGACTATTAACGAGCATTGCGATGAGTCGTAAAAGGCATCCCGACGCAGTCTTTCTTACATCCCGACGCAGTGAAATCTACATCGGGACGTAGGAAGAACTGCATCGGGACGTAATTTTTTAAGTTTCTGCACAAAGAATTTTACGTTTTACTCTTCACACTTCACCAATCAAGTATAAGTTTCTGACTGCTAGATGGTTAAACGGGTGAAGAGTGTTCTTGCACACTACACCCACACTTCACCACACTACACCCTTTCATTTTCTGATTTCGCTTGACTGGTGAAGTGTGGTGAAGTGTGGGTGAAGTGTCTGAAGGCACACTTCACCCATCTAACATAATGAAAGACAGCATGTTGTAGTGTTTGGGTGAAGTGTGAAGTGTTTTTTTGTATTAGCTTGATTAAAATATAATCAGCTTCTTCTCGTTATTATGAGAAAGACGTTTGACAATAATAAATATGATTCACTCCAGATTATTCCATATACTATGGATGTGCTGCCTGGTGCTACTCGCTAGTTGCGGCGCAGACCAGAACCTGAAGAAGGGAGAGAAATTCCTGGCTTTGGGCGAATACTTCGATGCCGCCGACCAGTTCAAGCAGGCTTACACCAAGACTCCAACCAAGGAAAGAACTGAGCGAGGAAAGATTGCCTTGAAAATAGCGCATTGCTACGACAAGATCAATGCCACCCCGAAAGCTATCGCTGCCTATCGCAACGCCATCCGATATAAGCAAGCATCGGTAAGCGACCGCTTGGCTTATGCTCGCATGCTCTTGAAAAACGGAGAGTACAAACAGGCAGAGAAAGAATTCCAAGTGGTTCTCGACTCTCTGCCTACCAACACTTTGGCGCAGAACGGGTTGAAGTCTGCACAACTCGCCCCCAAATGGAAGAAGGAAGGAAGTAGATATAAGGTGAAGAGAATGGACGTATTCAACTCGCGACGAGATGATTATTCGCCGATGCTTTTCGGCGACGACCACGACCAGCTCTATTTCACCTCCACCCGCAACGAGGCTCAAGGCAATGACCTCAGTGGCATCACCGGAACCAAAGCGGGCGACATTTTCCTATCAGAAAAGGATGACAAGGGCAAATGGAGCGTGCCTGAAGCCATCGGAACCGGCGTAAACACAGAATATGACGAGGGGGCTTGTTGTTTCACCCCCGATGGTAAAGAGATGTATCTCACCCAATGCACCACCGACCCATCCTCGCCTCGCTATGCGCAAATTGTTACTTCCCCTCGTGCCGATGCAGCTTGGGGGAAGGCAACAAAGTTGGAGATATCGAAGGACACCTTGAGTTGCTATGCCCATCCAGCCATCTCGCCCGATGGAGAATGGCTTTATTTTGTCTCAGACATGCCGGGCGGCATGGGCGGCCTCGACATCTGGCGAGTTCGCATCACTGCAGCAGGACTGGGGGGCGTGGAAAACCTCGGCAAACCAATCAATACCCCTGGCGACGAGATGTTTCCTACTTTCCGACCTAACGGCGACCTCTATTTCAGCAGCAACGGTCATGTGGGCATGGGCGGTCTCGACATCTATATCGCCAAGGTCGACGCACAGACGCATCAATATACCATCCATCATCCTGGTTATCCCCTCAACACGGAGGCTGATGACTTCGGCATAACTTTCGAAGGTATCCACAATCGTGGCTATTTCTCTTCCAACCGCAAGGATGGAAGAGGCTATGACCATATCTACTCGTTTGAGTATCCAGAAATCATGACCAACATAAAGGGATGGGTATACGAAAAAGATGGATACGAGTTGCCTGCCGCCGAGGTAAGAATCATCGGAAACGACGGAACCAACAAGAAAGTATCTGTAAAGGGCGATGGCTCCTTTACCCTGCCCATCAAGCCCCAGGTAGACTATCTGTTGATGGCTTCGTGCAAGGGATTCCTCAACCACAAGGAGGAACTCAGGGTGGATTCCGCCAAGGAGAGCAAGGAGTATGTGCTCCAGTTTCCACTGGCTTCCATCACCGCCCCAGTGCTCATCGACAACATCTTCTACGATTTCGACAAGGCGACCTTGACACCAGCCAGCACCAAGGCACTAGACGAACTTGTAAAATTGCTCAAGGAGAATCCACACGTAACCATCGAACTAAGCGCCCACTGCGACTACAAGGGCAACGCCGAGTACAACAAGCGATTGTCGCAACGTCGTGCCCAGTCGGTAGTGGATTATCTCATCCATCATGGCATCGAGAAGGAACGCCTTACCCCTGTGGGATATGGCAAGGAACACCCGAAGACCATCCGAAAGAAATTAACCGAGAAGTATCCTTGGTTCAAGGAAGGCGATGTGCTGACCGAAGACTTCATCTTGAAGCAGCCCAAGGAGCATCAGGAGATTTGCAATCAGTTGAACCGCCGCACCGAGTTCATTGTCCTTCGCACCACCTACAATATGTTTGATGAGAAGGGCAATCTCAAATAAATTTTCATCGAGCATCCGCTACTTCGTTGTACCCCCAAACAGTCAGCAACACCAAAGCACCAGCCAACAGCATTATGAGATTATGCGACTGGCCGATAGCATTAATAGATTGGGTCAAGGCATGTGACCCTGACAACAACAAATCTATCTTCATCGTATAAAGGAAAGCCTGTATCTGTTCCCATCCCTGGCAAACGATAGCGGCAACGATACCCATGGCGACACAAGCAGCCGTCCAAAGATGTTCCAAGCGACTGTGCTTAGCCGCCTCCCTCTCCATTTCAGAAGAAGGCAATGCCGCCATCACCCTATCCGAAAAGCCATCGTCTGGGATGTCCATTCGGCTGTCGGCGAAAAAAAGCTCCAAGAGCTTCTCGTCGTTAATATTCAGCAACGGCTGTTCGCTGTTCATTTCGTTATTGATATTTGTCTTATTATCGGTCATAACCATTTTGTTTTAAGTAACTTGCAAGTTTTGATTTTCCACGGGAGAGGTGCGACTTGATGGTGCCTTGCGCCATACCCGTCACCTCAGCTATCTTATCTATAGGCAGCCCATCCATCAGCTGCAGCGTAATGCAGGTCCGTTCGTTCTCACTCAATATCTGCAGGGCATTGAGCAAGTCCATCTTCAGGGATGCACTGCCTGCCTGCGCATTCTTCCGAGCCACGGTAGGCGTATCAATGTCCTGCGTCACCTTGCGGCTTCGGGTATAGTCGTACCACACATTGTAGGCGATACGATAGAGCCAAGTGGAGAAGCTGGCTGCCCCCTTGAAACTAGCCAAGTGGGTATAAGCCTTGACAAAGGTATCCTGCGCCAAGTCGTCACTCAGCTGCGCATCCCCCAACGTCTGCCGCAGGAAGAATCCACGAATGGGTGATTGATACTTCTTGACCAGCAAGTCGAACGACTTGCGGTCGTGAAGCATCACCACCTTCGTGACGAGAGAGAGATCTTTTACCTTTTCCACTATTCTAATTTATTAACTAATCATTCTATAAACTGCCAACTTCCAATATATCACTTTTACAGGTATTCTAGATAGTAGAACCTGTAAAGCCTGCGCCATTGTTTCCTCCATCATAATGGCGATTGTTCCACCACTTTTTGATGGCTGGCAAGGCACCAATCACCACTTGTCCGATACCATAGATGCCAACCAAGGCTCCTATACCTGCCAAGAAGGTAGAATCCCACCAAGCGAACATGGCACACAAACCCAAGCCGAGGAAGGTGTTCCTGATACCTCGCTTCACGAGATATTCATCGCTCTGCTTGTCTATCGGTCGTTCGCTCTCGGGAACATTGATGCCCTTCTCCATCGCCATCTCCGCCAACTTGATGCGGTCATTGTGGCGGCGCATCAGATAACGGATAACCAACCAGATGATGATGAGAGGTGCGAAGGCGAAGACAAGACCAATGATGATGGTCAAAATAATGATGAAGACCAGTGTACCCTTGCCAAAGACCGAGCCAAAGAAATCGAACGGATCGTCATAGTTGCCCAAACTATACTTGGAGTGATAGCTAGGAGCATCCTCCTCATAATCCGCATCAGCTGTGGCTGAATCCGTGCTGGTGGTATCAGAGTAGGCTTCCAATGCCTCGTCATCAGCCGCTTTATTTTTCTGCTTGTCATCTACCGCTTGCTTCGTGTCCACCTGTTCGGTGGTAGGATGATAACGATGCTTAGGAGCAGATGCAGCCAAAGACACTTGGGTAGCTCCGATGCTCAGGACGAGCGCCAATGTTAATATCGCTTTCTTCATATCTATCAATATTTTTATTGTTTTACCTTGTTATTTATTAAATTTTCTGTGTCTTAGACGCATCTGTCACCGATTTAGTTGCAAAGGAACAAAAAATTTCTTATTTTTGCAAACGAATTGAGAAATAAATACATGAAACGATGAAGACATTACCAACAGACTTCATAAAATATACCCAAACGTTGATGGGCGACGAGCTCTATCACCAACTAGAGCAAGGCATCGTAAAGGGAGAATCGCCAGCCAGCATCCGACTCAACCCCTTCAAATGCCAGCATGGCGAAGAGGTGGAGGGCGAGCCAATTCCTTGGTGTCCTAGCACGGGACGCTATCTGAGCAGCCGCCCCAACTTCACGTTCGACCCATTGCTCCATGCCGGCATGTACTATGTACAGGAAGCCTCGTCTATGTTCGTCGACTTAGCTATCCGCCAACTGGTGCATCGCCCCGTGATGATGCTCGACCTCTGTGCGGCACCAGGCGGAAAGTCTACCTGTTTGAGGGCTGCCTTGCCTGAGGGGAGTTTATTATTCAGCAATGAGCCGATGCGAACCCGCTCTCAGATTCTCGCCGAAAACATACAGAAGTTTGGCCATCCCGACATGATCGTCACCAACAACTATCCAATAGATTACAAAAAATCGAAATTGCAGTTTGACATCATCCTTACCGATGTGCCTTGCTCTGGCGAAGGCATGTTTCGCAAAGACGATGGAGCCATCGAGGAATGGAGCCTGCAGAATGTGGAAAACTGCTGGAAGTTGCAACGAGAAATCGTAAGCGACATCTGGAATTGTCTGAAACCAGGAGGCATCCTCATCTACTCCACATGTACCTTCAACGCCCATGAGGACGAGGAGAACATCGCCTGGATTTGCGAAGAACTGGAGGCTGAGCCGATTACACTCCATGATGTAGAAAACTCATGGAACATCACAGGCAACCTCATCGGTTCCGACATCCCCGTATATCGTTTTCTCCCAGGCAAAACCAAGGGCGAAGGCATCTTCCTTGCCGTGCTTCGTAAGTCTGGGGAACAGGAAGACGCAGCAACTGGTAAAGAAAATAAGAAGGAGAAAAAGCGCAAAGACAAAAAAGGCAGCAAAGCCAAAGCGCCAGAGATTCCAAGTGGCTGGCTGAAAGACAACGATGGCTTCACCGCCGTCTGCAAGGGCGATGCGACCTACGCCATCCCGACCTCATGGAAAGAGATTTATGATGCAGCCGACCAACACCTCAAGGTAATCCACGCCGGCATCAAACTAGGCACAGACAAGGGCAAGGGGCTCATCCCCGACCAAAGTCTCGCCCTATCCACGAAGCTCAACAAAGAGGCTTTTCCACAAGTGGAGCTTTCCTACGAAGATGCCATCCGCTATCTTCGCAAGGAAGCCGTCAACCTGCCCGAAGGCACCCCTAAGGGATACGTGCTGGTAACTTATCGCCAAAAACCTCTAGGATGGGAAAAGAACATCGGCAACCGTGCCAACAATCTCTATCCACAAGAATGGAAAATCAAAAGTTCGCACGTGCCGGAAGGCAACAATCATGTGATAAATTCATAATCCCCATCAATGACCTATGAGCAAAGAGATAAACATCATAGCCTGCATAGCCAAAAATGGAGCAATTGGGCTCAATAACCAACTGCTCTATCATCTGCGCGCAGACATGGAGCACTTCAAGGCACTAACCATGGGGCACACCATCGTGATGGGAAGAAAAACTTACGAGTCGCTCCCTAACGGAGCTTTGCCCCATCGTCTCAACGTGGTCATCTCACAGCACACCGAGCACATCGAAGGCTGCGTGGTTTGCCACACGCTGGAAAAAGCTCTCAGCCAAGCAGAGCAACTATATATAATAGGTGGTGCGAGTATTTATCGAGCAACTTTGCCACTTGCCGACCACCTTTATCTCACTATCGTAGACGATGAGCCGAAAGTAGCCGACACCTACTTCCCTGCCATCAACTGGGCAGAATGGAAGGTTGACTCGCGGATAGAAAAAAAAGAGCAAGGACTGTCGTTCACAATCCTTGCTCTCCATCGGGTTATCTCATAAGAGAATTATTCTTCTGTTACCTCTTCCTCCTCGTCAATCTCCTGAATGTCCTTCATGGAGAGTTGACGGTTGATTGCCGCATTGAACGAGATGATGGTCTCGCTACGAGACAATCCCAGTGGCTGCAACTTATCATGGATGATTTCCAAGAGATGGTGGTTGTTGATGGCATAAATCTTGATGAACATATCAAAGCCACCTGTAGTATAATGACACTCCACTACCTCAGGAATTTTCTTGAGCTCTTCCACCACATGGTCGAAGTTCTCAGGATCCTTCAAGTACAACCCCATGTAAGCACAAGTCTCATAGCCTATCTTCTCTGGGTCGATGATGAACTGCGAGCCCTTGATGATACCGAGATTTGTAAGTTTTGCCACACGCTGATGAATCGCAGCACCGCTCACATTGCAAGCACGCGCTACTTCCAAAAATGGAATTCGGGCATCCTGTGAAATCAGCTTCAGGATCTGCCTATCAAGTTTATCTAAAATTTGTTTTGACATAACAATATTATTTGCTTGCAAAGTTAGCATAAATATTTAATAAATGCAACTTTTTAGATTAAAAAAATAATAAATTACTATTATTTTCCATTTTCTTGGGCAGAATAATTGATTCGAAGGGCTTTTGCCTGCCGTAAAGCCTGCTTTACATCGGTTATCACTCCCATCTTAGTGTCGCGGTCGGCCTTGACGGATACGGTCATCAAGCGTTGGTCTTCTGGCGACATACGTTTTTTCTCCGCAGTCACATAGTCCATCACCTCTGGAGCCGTGGCAAACTTATCGTTCAACTGTATCTGGGTGCCATCGCCATATTTGCCTTTCAAATCCTTGGTTGGCTTACCTATATATATATAGCTCACTGCCGATTTCTTGGTAAGCCGGGTAAGATTCTTTCCTTGTGGCACACGGCATTCCACCTTCAAAGTGACCTGACGCATGTGGGTAACAATCATGAAGAAGAACAAGACAGAGAATATCAAGTCTGGCAGGGATGAAGTATTCAACCCTGGCACTTCATGTGATTTTTTACGAAAATTCATCATTGGTCGCCTCCTTTCTCTTGTTTTTCCTCAGCATTGGCATCAATGCTCTTATCCTCATGAGCCATGGCATTGGCATACGACTCGGTGATACGCTGTGGACAAGCCTTACGCACCTTCTCTTTCTGGGGTTGGGTCAAGGCAGAATAGTCCCTGCCATATTTTTTTTGTGCCACCTCGTTGCGGAGTTCCCCATAGGCTTCCATCAACTGATTTTGCATCTGAAAATAGAGACTGTAGTTGGTGTCTCGGTCACTCTCTATGGAGATAAGATGCTTGGAGCCTAAGCGATGAACGAAACGAATCACCTCGTCCTTCAACTGTCCTATTTGGGTAGGCTTATCGTTGACCAGCAAGGTATCGCCCGCCGTAAGGTGCAGAGCCATCAAGGTGCCCTTGTCCACCACCGACTCTTGTTGTTCCTTCTTCTGAGGTTCCGGGGACGGGAGTTGACGCGACAATCCCTTATCCACATCCATGGATGTGGTGACAAGGAAGAATATCAACAGCATGAACGAAATATCGGCCGTAGAAGTGGTATTCAATCCTGGAGTCTCGTGTCTTTTCCTCTTTATCAACATGATTTACTTTGTTTTTCTAATATATCTAGTGGCACCAAATATCACGGCACCAATTCCTGCCAACAACATGATGATAGACGTGACGACAAACATGTCGGACAGTTTAAGCCAAACCCAATCAGCATAATGCTCGCCATTGATGAGCATCGGGGCTGAAGATCCCAGCACAAAGGTCAGTATCAAGGCTAGGAGTGTACCCAGCCACGTAAAGCGAAAAATGCGACGCACAGGAACACCATTGACCTCGGCCTCTGACTTGCTGCCACGATAATCCTTGACCATAGAATAGATGGCCAAGCCGACACCCACAACCAAGAAAATCCACATCAGTGCAATCAGAACATCGGTGAATAGCGGAGCATTGAAGTCAGGATTCTCTTCGAAAGGCATGTCATAGCCCACCAAAAAGAACAAGGCGAACACAATGACCGCCAAGGCTATCATGACGTAGAATATCTGCTGAGAGATTTTCTCTGCCGATTTCTTTCGAAAATCAAACAATTGCTTCATCTTTTATTTGCTTTTAGCGATGATGTCCATCAAAGTTACAGCCGATTCTTCCATTTGGCTGGTAAGATGTTCTACCTTGGAGATGATGTAATTATAGAACACCTGCAAGATGAGAGCCACGATGATACCAAAGATGGTGGTAATCAAGGCGACCTTCATACCCGATGCCACGATGGTAGGACTGATGTCGCCTGCCTGTTGAATCTGGTCGAAGGCCATCACCATACCAATCACCGTTCCCAAGAATCCGAGGGAAGGAGCCATGGCGATGAAGAGCTTGATCCAAGAACAGCCTTTTTCCAAGTTGGCAGCCTGAACAGTACCATAGCCCCCCACAGAGCGTTCGATGTCATCGAGTTTTTCGTCGATGTGCATCAAGCCCTGATAACAGATGGAAGCCACAGGTCCACGGGTATTGCGACAAAGCGTCTTCGCAGCTTCCACATCACCAGCCTTCACCTTCTCATCAATGTTCTGCATCAATTGCTTGGCATTGATTTCAGAAAGACTGAGATAGATGATGCGCTCAATACAGAAGGCAAGGCCCACTATCAAGGCGATGGCAACGAGAGACATAAAGCCTGCGTTACCCTCAATAAACTTTGTCTTAAGAGCTTGATGAAATCCCATGTTCTCATCTTGCGCCATCATAGGCAGAGAACATACAAACATGAAAACCAATATTGCAAAACGTGCAATAGCTGTATTTTTCTTCATATACCTTATTATATATATACAAAAGCGGAAAGAGGGGGATTCGAACCCCCGAACCGGTTTTGCCGGTTACACGCTTTCCAGGCGTGCCTCTTCAGCCACTCGAGCACCTTTCCATACTTCGAAGAAACTTCTTTCACTGCGTGAATAAATAACACCCTCGCAGTTTCGGAATGCAAAAGTATCGCTTTTTCTCCGAAATACCATACTTTCGTCGTTTTTTTTATATTTCTTTAAGGAGTGGGAATACCTTTTCTACCGTTTTGTTGGTTTGCTCCGCCAACGCTTCCTCCGCAACCCCATATGCCTTTGCCAAGGTCTTGAGCACCTCCACGACGAAGGCGCTCTCGTTGCGCTTGCCTCGATAAGGAACGGGAGCCATGTAGGGGCTATCCGTCTCTAGCACTATGCGATCCATCGGAACAACAGCTGGCAAATCCTCACGCAGATGACTACTCTTGAAGGTAGATACGCCACCCACGCCCAACACGAACTTATCAAAAGTCAACAATTCCTCCGCCTCCTTCTGGTTGCCTGTGAAGCAATGGAACACGCCCCCAGGAAGGTCTTTCTCATATAGACGCAGCAGATGCACCATCTCGTTCTGGCCCTTTCGGCAATGAATCATCAAGGGGAGTTGTGTCTCCACCGACCATTTCACCTGTTCCTCGAAAGCCTCCAACTGCTCGTGCTCAAACTCACGGCTCCAATAGTAATCGAGGCCCACCTCACCTATCGCTATAAAGTCGGAGAGTTTTCTTCCCTTGCACGCATTTTGCACGCAAGAGTCATTTTTAACTAAATCCGAGTCAACGAAATGGGATTCAAGAATTTTTCGAAGCTCCGCCAGTTGTTCCTTCCAATCAGCCTTCACCTCCTCAGGGTGCAATCCTATCATCGGATAGGCATAACCTGGATATTGGCGGCTCAACTCCAAGACGGCATGGGTGGTTTTCACATCAATGGCAGGCAAGAACACCTTGCCTACCCCAGCCTCCTTGGCACGAGCGAAAGCTTCCGCTCTATCCTCGTCAAACTCCTCGGCATCGAGATGTGTATGAGTATCTATTATATCAATCATCAGTATTGTCTTTTCATCATTTTCTGGGCATACTTCTGGAGTTCGGCCTTGCGATCTGCACTCACGCCGACTGCATCAAGATATTTCTTGCTTTGTTCGAAATAGTAAGCAATTTTGTCTTGAGCCATCTTGTCGATACCTATTTCATTATAGAGACGCGTAACGGAAGCCACTTTCTCCTTACGGTCGAAATCCTTAGCTGCCACCCACTTTTTCAATTCTGCTAGTTGGGTTGCATCTGCGTGATTAAAGGCATTAATGAGCATAAAAGTTTTTTTATTGGATGTGATGTCGCCACCAATCTCCTTACCAAACACCTTCGTGTCACCATACACATCCAAATAATCGTCTTGCAACTGGAACGCCAAACCAATCTGCTCACCAAACTTATAGAGATTGTCGGCATCTTGCTCGGAAGCATCGGCGAGGATGGCACCAATCTTTAAGGCACAAGCCAAGAGTACACTGGTTTTCAGACGAATCATCTCAATGTATTCCTCTTCCTTCACGTCATCACGAGTTTCAAACTCCATGTCGTACTGCTGTCCTTCACCTATTTCCAAGGCAGTCGTGGTGAAGAGTTTCAATACCTTTGAGAGGTGCTTGTCATCACACTGAGCCATGCGTTCGTATGCCAACACAAGCATGCTGTCGCCCGATAGAATGGCAGTATTGGCATTCCATTTCTTATGAACGGTTTCATGCCCACGACGCAAGTCGGCATTGTCCATCAAGTCGTCGTGCAACAATGTATAGTTGTGATAAGTCTCCAATCCTACGGCATTCATCAAAATTTTCTCTGGGTCTTCCTTGAAAAGATTGTAAGCCAAGAGCATCAGAGTAGGACGGATGCGCTTGCCTCCCATCGAGAGCACATACTTAATGGGCTCGTATAAAGAACTTGGTTTACGATTGTATGGCAGGTTTGCCAAGAAATCGTTCACCATGCTTAAGATTTCATCTGCAGTCTTCATATTAAATTAGTATTTAAATTTATAATTTTACAGAGCAAACACCACTGGTACGGCAATCATCGTGCGACATACCTTATTCTTGTCGATACCCGGTTTCCACTTAGGCATCATCTTCATCACACGCAGCGCCTCGTTGTCGAGCAAAGGATCTACCGACGTGCTCACACGCACATTGGCAACACTTCCATCCTTGTTGACAATGAACGACACAACCACCGTACCTTGTATCTTGTTTTTTTGAGCAGCTGGAGGATACTTTAAGTTTTTGGTGAGCCATTGCATGTAGGCAGACCATCCACCCGGGAACTCCGGGATTTTCTGCACCACGGTAAACACAATGGGTGCCTCAGCCAAAGCGTTGGGATTAGAGTTGTCCACCGCCGTCTCTGGAGCAGCCTCCTTCACATTTGCACCATCCACTACGCCAGAGCCATCTCCTATGACCAACTGACTCGTGGTTGTGCTGATTTTCTGGGGAGCGTTCTCCGCCTTCTCTGCGGCCTTCACTTGCTGGGTGATAGCCTTGGAGGCAGGAGCAGCGGCTGCAGCCTCAGCCGACACCATATCCTTTTGGTCTTGGGGTGCAGACATTTCCAAGTCTTGCGCCAAGTCTTCCATATCCTGAGCCGCGTCGTCATCCCCTTGCGGGCCGTTGGAATATTGCAATCCCACAAAGAGGAGCGAAAATGCCAAGAGTAAACCAAGCAAGAAAAACGTAATTCGCTTGTCCTCCAACTGAGCATTCTGTGATTTCTTTATTTCCACAATTCTATATCCTTATTCTTATATATTTTGCAGCTTAAAACTGCAATAATTCTTGTTTCATTCCGTTAATATCAACGAAAACATTGCAAAATTACTGCTTATTCTTGAAAAAAGCTGTATCTTTGCAAAAGATTTTGAGAAATATAATGAAAAAAGTTGGTTTTTCGGTCCTATTGGCAATTTTGGCAACAAATATTAACGCACAAGAGAGCCAAACTGGATATAACTTTCTGAGATTACCTGTGAGTGCTCATGCTGCAGCAATCGGAGGAGATAACATCACCTTGATCGAAGATGATGAAACCTTCATATTCAACAATCCGGCACTATTGGCGTCAGTGAGCGACAAGACCATCAACTTAAACTACATGAATTACATGTCGGGAGTCAACACCGCCTCGGCATCATTCAACCGCATTGTCAAGGAAAAGGCTTCATGGGCAGTTTCTGCACAATATGTGGATTATGGTACGATAAAGCAAACGGATGAGAACAACAACTCCCTGGGAGATTTCTCCGCCAAGGACTTGAGTTTCGCTGGCTATTTCTCATACATGATGGGCAAAAATTTCGTTGGTGGAATCACAGCCAAATTTATCACATCATATATTGGCAGTTACAATTCCATTGCTATGGCCGTGGACCTGGGCGTCAATTACTATGACCCAGATTATGAATGGTCGGTGTCGTGCGTGGCAAAGAATCTGGGTGGACAGTTGAAAACCTTCAACAATGAGCATGAAAAGCTGCCCATTGACTTACAGTTAGGTGTCAGCAAACGGTTCGTCAACACCCCCTTCCGCCTATCAGCTACCCTCGTCAACCTCAACCATTGGCACGATAGCCTGAAAGACCATGCCGTGATAGGTGCCGACCTACTCATCACAGAAAGCATCTGGGTGGGTACAGGTTACAATTTCAGAAGAGCTAACGAAATGAAAATCACGGACACAGAAGGAGAAGGAAGCAGCCACGGAGCAGGCTTTTCTGTAGGAGGTGGCATCAACCTGGAGCGATTTCAATTGAATGTAGCTTACGGTAAATATCATGTAAGCAGCAATAGCGTTCTCCTCAACTTAGCATATAGATTATAAAATTACAAATAAAAAATAGACAAACAATGAAAAAGATTACAATAGCCATCGATGGTTACTCCTCATGTGGTAAGAGCACAATGGCAAAAGATCTAGCCAAAGAAATAGGTTATGTATACGTAGACACTGGAGCTATGTATCGCTCGGTAACTCTCTATGCATTGCGCCACAATCTCTTTTTAGGAGATGGAAGTGTTGATGTAGAGAAATTGAAGCCCGCAATGGCAAACATTCACATCTCATTCAAGTTTAATAAAAGCACAGGTCGGCCCGATTGCTATCTCAACGGCGAGTTGGTGGAAAAAGAAATTCGCTCACTAGAAGTATCAAGCCATGTAAGCCCCATCGCAGCAGTACCTTTCGTAAGAGAGACCTTGGTGGCACAACAACAGAAGATGGGCGAAGAAAAGGGCATCGTGATGGACGGCCGCGACATAGGCACCACCGTTTTTCCAAATGCCGAACTGAAGATTTTCGTTACTGCTAGCTCACATATAAGAGCTCAACGACGATATGATGAACTTCAAGCCAAAGGAATGCCAGCCGATTTCGATGACATTCTCAAGAATGTGGAAGAACGCGACTATATAGATACCCATCGTGAAACATCCCCACTGAAAAAAGCTGCTGATGCCATCACACTCGACAACAGCAACATGACCATTCCCGAACAAAAAGAATGGCTGATGGAACAATATCGTAAGGCTGCTGCTGAATAATAACATTCACGACCTTGCATAGCTTAATTTATGTTAAACTACATACGTTGGGCGATAGAATGTTACAGTTCAGTGAAACGTTTTTGGATAAATGAAATGTTTTATTTATTTTTGCAAACAAATGACAAGGTAGTAATGATATAGATTATAAATTTTGAGTTAATTACTGTTTTTTGAAGGTGGTAAGTCCTCGTGAGAAGATTTACCACCTGTTTTTGTTTTATAGCTTCTATTCTATCATTTTGCTTAGTCGTTATTCAATATCTTCGAGTATACGTTCCTTGCACTCCTCCATCAACCATTTCGGCGTACTGGTGGCTCCGCAGATGCCCACGGTATTCACGCCCTCAAACCAAGCCATGTCTATCTCCTCGGCGCTTTCAATCTGATAGCTTCTCGCATTCACGCTCTTGCACTCCTTGAA
>DHMR01000006.1:4856-13630 GCA_002405875.1 bacterium UBA4637 | reverse complement strand
GGAAAATGGAGCAAGCCGGAAGCTATCGGCACAGGACTGAACACCGACTACGACGAGGGTGCTTGCTGTTTCACACCCGATGGCAGCACGATGTATCTCACCCAGTGCGTTACCGACCCGTCATCCCCTCGCTATGCCCAAATCGTGACTTCCCCACGTGCCGATGCCGCCTGGGGGAAAGCCACCCCTTTGGAAATCACCAAGGATACCCTGAGCTGTTATGCCCACCCAGCCGTCAGTCCCGATGGCGAATGGCTCTATTTCGTATCTGACATGCCGGGCGGCATGGGAGGACTCGACATCTGGCGTGTCCGCATCACGGCGGCAGGTCTCGGCGGTGTGGAAAACCTTGGTGAACCTATCAACACCCCTGGCGATGAGATGTTTCCTACCTTTCGTCCCAATGGCGACCTCTATTTTAGTAGCAACGGACATGTGGGCATGGGTGGTCTCGACATTTACATTGCCAAGGTTGATCCGAAGACCCACAGATATAAGGTATATCATCCTGGCTATCCCCTCAACACCGAGGCGGATGACTTCGGCATGACTTTCGAGGGTCCACACAACCGTGGTTTCTTCTCCTCCAACCGCAAGGACGGACGAGGCTACGATCATATCTACTCTTTCGAGAACCCTGAGATTGTCACCACCATGAAGGGCTGGGTGTATGAGATGGGAGGCTACGAGTTGCCTGCCGCCCAAGTGATGGTGGTGGGCAACGACGGCACCTACAAGAAACTATCCGTAAAGGGCGACGGCTCATTTACAATGGTCATCAACCCGAAGGTAGATTACCTCGTGATGGCTTCGTGCAAGGGATTCCTCAATCACAAGGAGGAACTCAGGGTGGATTCCGCCAAGGAGAGCAAGGAGTATGTGCTCCAGTTCCCACTGGCTTCCATCACCGCACCTGTACTCATCGACAACATCTTCTATGATTTCGACAAGGCGACATTGACACCAGCCAGCACCAAGGCGCTCGATGAACTCGTGGGATTACTCAAAGAGAATCCGAACGTAACCATCGAACTCAGCGCCCACTGCGACTACAAGGGCAACGCCGAGTACAACAAGCGATTGTCGCAACGCCGTGCCCAGTCGGTGGTGGATTACCTCATCCATCATGGCATCGAGAAGGAACGCCTTACCCCTATGGGATATGGCAAGGAGCGTCCGAAGACCATCCGAAAGAAAATAACCGAGAAGTATCCTTGGCTCAAGGAAGGCGATGTGCTGACCGAAGACTTCATCTTGAAACAGACCAAGGAGCACCAGGAGATATGCAACCAGTTGAACCGCCGCACCGAGTTCATCGTCCTTCGCACCACCTACAATATGTTTGATGAGAAGGGCAACTTGAAGAATCCTCCGAAACCGAAGGTAACAGAAGAGGAGACTTCTGAAGAAAATATATTCGACTTCGAATAAATCTTCTTCAGAAGCCTAGAAATATTTTATTCCAAGGCTTTGAATATATGTTTCAAGCCTTGGGATACATGTTTCAAGCCTTTGGACATGTATCCCAAGCCTTGAAACAAAAACTTTATCGAGCATCTGCAACTTCATTATACCCCCAAACCATTAATAGCACTAGGGCACCAGCCAATATCATCCAGAGATTATACGATTGTCCAAGAGCATCGAGCGATTGAGTCAAGGCACGAGAGCCCGACAACAAGAAGTTTATTTTCATATCATAAAAGAAAGACTGAATCTGTTCCCATCCCTGGCATACGACAGCGGCAACGATGCCTATGGCGACACAAGCTGCCGTCCATAGATGTTCCAGTCGGCGGCGCTTAGCCACCTCCCTCTCCATTTCGCAAGAAGGCAATGCCTGCATCACCCTATCCGAAAAGCCATCGTCGGGAATATCCATCCGACAATCGGCAAAGAAAGACTGCAGGAGTTGCTCGTCCTGTGCGCTCAACTCCGCATCCATATCCATCGAAACTTGTTCGATGTTCATGTTTTTTTTATTATCTATCGTCTTATCGGTCATAACCATTTTGTTTTAAGTACCTTGCAAGTTTTGCTTTACCACGGGAGAGGAGCGACTTGATGGTGCCTTGCGCCATGCCCGTCACCTCAACTATCTTATCTATCGGCAAACCCTCCATCAGCTGCAGCGTGATGCAGGTCCGTTCGTTCTCGCTCAATATCCTGAGGGCATTGAGCAAGTCCATCTTCAAGGCAGAATTGGTGCCTTGAGCATTTTTCCGAGCCACGGCAGGCGTCTCCATGTCTTGCGTCACCTTGTGGCTTCGGGTATAGTCGTACCACACGTTGTAAGCGATACGATAGAGCCAAGTGGAGAAATTGGCTGCCCCCTTGAAGCTAGCGAGATGGGTGTAAGCCTTGACAAAGGTATCCTGCGCCAAGTCGTCACTCAGCTGCACATCTCCCATCGTCTGGCGAAGAAAGAAGCCACGAATGGGTGACTGATACTTCTTGACCAGCAAGTCGAACGACTTGCGGTCGTGAAGCATCACCACCTTCGTGACGAGAGAGAGATCGGATAACTTTTCCACTATATCTATTAACTAATAATTCAAAAAACTGCTAACTTCTATCTATCATGCTACAGGTATTCTCAGATGGAAGTACCCGTAAAACCTGCGCCATTGTTATCACCTTTGTACTGGCGATCGTTCCACCAGTTTTTGATGGCAGGCAAAGTGCCAATCACCACCTGACCTATGCCATAGAAAGCAATCAAGGCACCTATTCCTGCCAAGAAAGGAGTATCCCACCAAGCGAACATGGCGCATAAGCCGATTCCCAGGAAGGTATTTCTCACACCCCGCTTCTGAAGATAGTCGTTACTCTGTTTATCTATCGGTCGTTCGCTCTCGGGAACATTGATGCCCTTCTCCATCGCCATCTCCGCCAACTTAACACGATCATTGTGGCGGCGCATTAGATAACGGATAACCAACCAGATGATGATGAGTGGGGCGAAGAAGAAGGCAAGTCCAAAGACAACGCTCAAGATAACGATGACAACCAGTGCGCCCTTGCCAAAGACGGAGCCAAAGAAATCGAATGGGTCGTCGTAATTGCCCAGGCTGTACTTGGAGTGATAATCATTTCTCAAGTCATTTCCACTATCATCGTAATCATTTGCCGCCGTCGCATCCACATCGGTCGTATCAGAATAAGCCTCGACACCCTCGTCATCGGCTGACTGCTTTTGCTTGGCAGCCTCCTTCTTGTCGGCCTTCTCCTGCGGAGTAGCCTCCTGCTTATCCACCTGTTGGGTGGTTGGATGATAACGATGCTTAGGAGCAGATGCAGCCAAAGACACTTGTGTAGCTCCGAGGCTCAAGATGAGCGTCCATGTTAATATCGCTTTCTTCATATCTATCAATATTTTTATTGTTTTACCTTGTTATTTATTAAATTTTCTGTGTCTTAGACGCATCTGTTACCGATTTAGTTGCAAAGGAACAAAAAAATTCTTATTTTTGCAAACGATTTGCGATACAATTTTCTTACAATAGGCATTTTATCGCATTCAACACGATTATTTACACATATTATTATAATAGAATATAAACAATATTACATAGAAGGCAAACAATGAAGAAATTACCAGAAGACTTCAGAAAATATACACAGGCCCTGATGGGCGATGCGCTTTATCACCAACTGGAGCAAGGAATCTTGGAAGGAGAACCTCCTGTCAGTATCCGCCTTAACCCCTTCAAGTGCAAGGAGGGTGAGGATGCAGAGGGCGAACCTATCCCATGGTGTTCTACCACAGGACGCTATCTCAGTAAACGTCCCAACTTTACATTCGACCCATTGCTCCATGCAGGCAAGTACTATGTGCAGGAAGCATCTTCGATGTTTGTGGATTTGGTGATTCGACAACTGGTACATCAACCTGTGATGATGCTCGACCTCTGTGCCGCCCCTGGAGGAAAATCCACCGCCGTAAGAGCCGCTCTGCCTGAGGGAAGCTTGCTGTTCAGCAACGAGCCGATGCGCACCCGTTCTCAGATACTCGCCGAGAACATCCAGAAGTTCGGTCATCCCGATATGATTGTCACCAACAACTATCCTCGTGATTACAAGAAGTCAAAGCTCCAATTTGACGTCATCCTCACCGACGTACCTTGCTCGGGCGAAGGAATGTTTCGCAAGGACGATGGTGCCATCGCCGAATGGAGCCTGCAAAATGTAGATAACTGTTGGCATCTGCAACGCGAAATCGTCGCTGACATTTGGAACTGTCTGAAACCAGGCGGCATTCTCATCTACTCCACTTGCACCTTCAACGCCCATGAGGACGAGGAGAACATCGCCTGGATTTGCGAGGAACTAGGAGCAGAACCAATCGCCTTGCAAGACATCGAGGATTCTTGGAACATCACAGGCAATCTCAAGGCTTCCGAAATCCCAGTCTACCGTTTTCTACCAGGTAAGACTCGTGGCGAAGGCATCTTCCTAGCCGTGCTTCGCAAAGAAGGTGACCTAGAAACCTGCTTGAATAACAAAGACAAGAAAGACAGAAAGAGAAAAGAAAAGAAAACCAACAAAACTAAAGCTCCCGATATGCCAAAGGATTGGCTGAAAGACAGCGAGGTTTTCACCGCAGTGAGCAAGGACGATGCGACTTATGCCATCCCGACCACATGGAAAGAGGTATACGACGCAGCCGACCAGCATCTCAAAGTGATCCACGCTGGTATCAAACTTGGCACAGACAAGGGCAAAGGGCTTATCCCCGACCAAAGTCTCGCCCTCTCCACGATGCTCAACAAAGAGGCTTTTCCGCAAGTGGAACTATCCTATGAGGATGCCATTCGCTATCTCCGCAAGGAGGCAGTCAACCTACCCGATGGAACCCATAAGGGATATGTACTGGTCACTTATCGCCAGATACCACTGGGGTGGGAAAAGAACATCGGCAACCGTGCCAACAACCTCTACCCGCAAGAGTGGAAAATCAAGAGCACCCATGTGCCAGAGGGGAACTATCAAGTTTTAGTTAAAAGATGAAAGATAGAAGTAAATAGCTGCTTAGCAATTAAAAAAGCAAAAATGGCATCAATCAGTATCATTGCATGTATCGCAAAAGGAAATAGAGCTATCGGTTACAAAAACCGACTGCTCTATCATATCCCTGAAGATATGGCTCGTTTCCGTGAGCTTACTACAGGGCACACCATTATCATGGGACGCAAGACCTTTGAGTCGCTCCCCAATGGTGCTTTGCCAAATCGTCGCAACATAGTGATCAGTCACCAACACATCCAACTGAAAGGATGTGAAGTTTACCACAGTATAGATGAAGCCTTGGAACAATGCCAAGAAGATAGGGTCTTTGTAATTGGAGGCGAAACCATCTACCAAAAGTTCATTCACCAAGCGAACACCCTTTACCTTACCATGGTTGAAGAAGCTGCCCCGAAAAGTGACACGTACTTTCCTCAATTCAACGCCAAAGAGTGGAAAATGTGTTACCATTCTGAAAATAAAGAGACAAAGACAGCTAATAATCGGGCGATATATTACTCCTTTTACGTCTACAAAAGAGAATAACAAGGGGAATATTTGGAAACAACAAGGGGAAATTTTCTTCAAATAAGTCCTACAAAGTGTTCAAACACAACCGTTAACAGTTTCTCCTCCAACAAAAAACAAAAATTACACCCATAAAATGTAAGTTTATCGTATCTTTGCATCAGAATTAAAACAAAGGCGTTGGGAAACGCTGAGAATCATCTTTTACTTATACAACATATTAGAAAATATATGCAAAAAGCCAGCTTAAGAGCTGGCTTTTTTGTTTTTTATAGCATAAAATCATTAATTGATTTCATCATCTTCATCCTCTGAATCGTCCTCTTCGTTGATATCTGCCAAAGGCAATTGACGGTTGATGGCGGCATTGAAAGAAATAATCGTTTCACTACGAGACAAACCAAGAGGTTGCAACTTGTCATGAATAATCTGAAGAAGATGATGGTTGTTGGTGGCATAAATCTTGATGAACATATCCATGCCTCCAGTCGTGTAATGGCATTCAACAACCTCCGGAATCTTCTTCAACTCAGATACCACTTTATCAAAGTTTTCAGGATTTTTCAGATACAAACCGACATAAGCACAAGTCTCATAGCCAATCTTCTCTGGATCGATGATAAATTGAGAGCCCTTGATGATACCCAAATTTGTCAGTTTAGCCACACGTTGATGAATAGCTGCACCACTTACATTGCAAGCACGTGCCACTTCCAAAAAAGGAATACGAGCATCCTGAGAAATTAATTTCAGGATTTGCCTATCCAATGAATCTAAAATTTGTTTTGACATAATAATATTAATTTGCTTGCAAAGATAGCACAAATATTTAATATTTGCAACTTTTTCAGCAAATTTAATTATAAATTTACATTATTTTCTGTTTTCTTCGGCAGAATAGTTAATACGTAATGCCTTGGCTTGGCGCAAAGCCTGCTTCACATCGGTTATGACACCCATCTTGGTATTTTTATCCGCCTTGATGGATACTGTCATTTGCTGTTGATCCTCCGCAGTCATACGTTTTTTCTCCGCATTCATATAGTCAACAATATCCAAAGGAGAAGCCAACTTATCGTTCAGCTGGATTTGCGTATCGCTACCGACTCGTTGACGTTGGTCACTAGTAGGTTTACCAATAT
Source organism: bacterium UBA4637 (assembly GCA_002405875.1). The sequence continues at coordinate 6,953 of DHMR01000006.1, read as the reverse complement.
AAATATAGCTGACCGCAGACTTCTTGGTCAGCCTAGTCAATTCTTTGCCCTGCGGCACACGATACTGAACCTTCAAGGTCACCTGACGCATGTGTGTCACAATCATGAAGAAAAACAAGACACTAAATATCAAATCTGGCAAGGAAGAGGTATTCAACCCTGGAACTTCCCGAGACGAACGACGAAAACGCATCATGACTTACCTCCCTTCTTCTCGTCTGTCCCAGTTTTCTTCTCATCAGGTTCTGCCCCGACACTTTTATCTTCCTGCGTATTGGCATTCGAATAAGATTCGGTCACACGTTGTGGGCATTCCTTACGTATCATATCCTTCTGCTTAGGTTGTAAACTTGAGAAGGACTGATGATAGCGTTTTTGAGCATATTCGTCACGCAATTGATTGTAAGCCAGCATGATTTGATTTTGCAGCTGAAAATACAAATTATAATTGGCCTCTCGATCACTTTCTATGGAAATAAGATGGCGCTTACCTAAACGATGCACAAAATTGACAATTTTCTCTTGCAGATGGTTGACTTCCATAGGTTGACCATTCAGCAAAAGTTGGTTATCTGCCGTCACATGCAATGCCATCAACGTATTTTTGTCAACAACCGACTCTTGGTTCATCTGTTTCTGTGGTTCGGGAGAAGGAAGGAGACGGAAGATACCCTTGTCAACATCCATAGAGGTGGTGACAAGGAAAAAGATCAACAGCATGAAAGAAATATCAGCCGTTGATGATGTGTTCAGCCCTGGAACTTTACGTTTTTTCCTTCTTATGATAATCATACCTTATCTTTTCTGATATAACGAGTGGCACCAAAAATAACAGCAGCAATTGCTCCCAGCAACAAAATGATAGAAGTATATACCAGCATATCGGAAACTTTCAGCCACAACCAGTCCCCGTAAGTATTGCCATTGACCCAAAGAGGAGAAGAGGAACCTACCAAGAATGTCAACACGAGCAATCCCAAGGTACCGAACCAAGTGATACGAGAAATCTTACGTGCTGGCACCCCATGGATTTTTGCTTCTTGAGAAGCATCCTTCCGTGAACTCCGCACAAAAGAACATATAGCCAACAAGAAGCAGCCTATCAGCAATCCCCACATCAAAAAGATGAGAACGTTGGTAAACAAAGGAGCATTAAAATCTGGATTCTCCTCAAAAGGCATATCATAACCCACCAAGAAGAACAACAAAAAGACAAGAGAAGACAACGACAACAACACATAGAATACGCATTGCGAGATTTTCTCCGTCGAACTGTTCTTAATCTTATCAATCTTCATTTTTATATTTAGCTATAATATCCATCAATGATATCGCAGACTCCTCCATCTGACTCGTGATATGTTCAATCTTGGAGAGAATGTAATTATAGAAGACCTGTAATATCAAGGCTACGATAATACCAAAGATCGTGGTCAACAACGCCACTTTCATACCCGAAGCAACAATGGTAGGACTGATATCACCCGCCTGTTGAATCTGGTCGAAAGCCATGACCATACCAATCACCGTTCCCAAGAAGCCAAGGGAAGGAGCCATCGCTATAAAAAGGGTAATCCAAGAGCATCCCTTCTCCAAGTTAGCAGCCTGAACCGTACCATAACTAGACACCGAGCGTTCGATAGAATCGACCTTCTCTTGAATATGCAACAACCCTTGATAGCAGATTGAAGCTACAGGACCTCGGGTATTGCGGCAAAGCTCCTTAGCCCCCTCTACATCGCCCGCAGTCACTTTTTCATCAATATCAGCCATCAATTTTTTTGCATTGATTTCAGAAAGGCTCAAGTAGATGATTCGCTCAATACAAAATGCCAGACCAATGACCAAGGCAATAGCCACCAATGACATAAAGCCTGCATTTCCCTCGATAAACTTTGTTTTTAGAGCTTGGTGGAATCCCATCGTTTCTTCTTGCGCCAACATAGGCATAGAAGAAACTATCATAAATATCAATATTGCGAAACGCGCAATAACTGTATTTTTCTTCATAGTCCTAATCATATAAAATGCGGAAAGGATAGGATTCGAACCTACGAAACCCTTTAGGGGTTTACACGCTTTCCAGGCGTGCCTCTT
>DHMR01000006.1:0-4805 GCA_002405875.1 bacterium UBA4637 | reverse complement strand
TCAACCACTCGAGCACCTTTCCATCCATATTCATACTGCACCTTGCGGTTTTCGGATTGCAAAGGTATTGCTTTTTATCCGAAATTCCTAATCTTTCGTCGCTTTTTAAATTTCTTTAAATATTTTCTTGACATTCTTGTTGGTTCGCTCCGCAAATTCCTCTTCCGAGACTCCGTATGCCTTTGCCAAAGTCTTGAGCACTTCCACGACGAAAGCACTCTCATTGCGTTTGCCTCTGTAAGGCACGGGAGCCATATAGGGACTGTCCGTCTCCAACACAATGCGGTCCATCGGAACCACGGCAGGCAAATCCTCACGCAGATGGCTACTCTTGAAGGTAGACACACCGCCCACACCGAGCACGAACTTATCGAAAGAAAGCAATTCCTCAGCTTCCTTCCGATTGCCTGTAAAGCAATGGAACACACCACCAGGAAGTTTCTTCTCGTATGAGCGCAACAGATGTATCATCTCGTTCTGCCCTTTACGACAATGAATCATCAGGGGCAATTGGGTTTCAACCGACCACTTCACCTGTTCCTCGAAAGCCTCCAATTGCTCGTGCTCAAATTCACGGCTCCAATAGTAATCGAGGCCCACCTCGCCAATGGCTATAAAATCATTTGTATGCGATTCAAGAATCTTTCGAAGTTCAGCCAACTGCTTCTTCCAATCCGCCTTCACCTCCTCAGGATGTAAGCCTATCATCGGATAGGCATAACCCGGATATTGGCGGCTCAGCTCCAAGACAGCATGGGTTGTCTTCACATCAATGGCAGGCAGGAAGACCTTGCCTACCCCTGCCTCCTTGGCACGAGCAAAAGCCGCTGCTCTATCCTCGGCAAACTCCTCGGCATCGAGATGTGTATGGGTATCTATTATATGAATCATTAGTATTGTCTTTTCATCATTTTCTGGGCATACTTCGCCAACTCTTCTTTGCGGTCGGCTCTCACACTGACAATATCGAGGTACTTCTTGCTCTGCTCGAAATAATAAGCAATCTTGTCTTGCGCCATCTTGTCGATGCCAATCTCATTGTATAGGCGAGTCACGGCAGCCACCTTTTCCTTGCGATCAAACACCTTGGCATCTACCCATTTCTGCAACTCTGCACGTTGAGCAACATTGGCATGGTTGAAAGCATTGATCAGCATGAAGGTTTTTTTGTTGGAAGTGATATCGCCACCAATTTCCTTGCCAAAAACTTTCGGATCACCATATACATCGAGATAATCATCTTGCAACTGAAAAGCCAAACCGATTTGTTCACCAAACTTATAGAGATTGTCGGCATCTTCCTCGGAAGCATCGGCAAGGATAGCTCCCATCTTCAAGGCACATGCCAAGAGTACACTGGTCTTCAAGCGAATCATCTCGATGTATTCTTCCTCCTTCACATCGTTGCGAGTCTCAAACTCCATGTCGTACTGCTGTCCTTCGCCTATCTCCAAGGCTGTCGTAGTGAAGAGCTTCAACACCTTTGGCAGATGTTTGTCATCACACTGCGCCATTCGATCATACGCCAACACAAGCATAGAATCACCCGACAAGATAGCGGTATTCGCATTCCATTTCTTATGAACAGTCAGATGTCCACGACGCATATCGGCATTGTCCATCAAGTCATCATGGAGTAATGTATAATTGTGATATGTCTCCAAGGCGATGGCATTCATAAGAATTTTCTCGGGATTGTCTTGATAGAGATTGTATGCCAAAAGCATCAAAGTAGGACGTATGCGCTTTCCACCCATAGAAAGCACATACTGGATAGGCTCATACAAAGAACTTGGCTTTCTGTCATAAGGCAAATGAGCCAAGTAGTCATTGACCATTCTCAATATTTCATCAGCTGTTTTCATAATCTTAATAAAATGGTATAATTAGAATAATCTTTTTTCAAAAATAAATTAAAATATGGTCGGACCCCAGTAGCCATTAAAGTTGGAATACCACAGGAACAGCTATCATGGTGCGACAAACTTTGTTTCTATCCATCCCCGGTTTCCACTTGGGCATCATCTTCATTACTCGAAGAGCCTCTCTATCCAAGAGAGGATCTGCAGACGTGCTCACCTTCACATCTGCCACACTCCCATCCTTGTTGACGATGAAGGATACAACTACAGTACCTTGTATTTTGTTTTGTTGGGCTGCAGGTGGGTATTTCAAGTTTTTGGTCAGCCATTGCATGAAGACAGACCAACCACCAGGAAACACAGGTATTTTTTGCACCACCGTAAAATTGATAGGTGCCTCAGCTATTGCGGAAGGATTGGAATTATCTACTGCTGTTTCAGGAGCAGCCTCTTTGACATTGGCGCCATCCACAGCCCCTTGGCCATCACCGATGACCAGTTCACTCGTTGTAGTGTTGATTTTTTGTGGTGTGTTGTCCACCTTATCTGCAGCCTTCACTTCTTGCGTTATTGATTTCGACACGGGTCTTGAAGCAGCTTCTGCCGACACCATATCTTTTTGGTCTGTAGGTGAAGACATCTCCAAATCTTGCGACAAGTCCTCCATACTCTCAGCGTCCCAATCCGAATCTTGCGGATGGCTCTGGTACTGCAATCCTACGAATATGAAAGAAAAGGCAAGAATCAGCCCTAGCAGGAAAAAAGTTACCCGCTTATCTTCCAATTGTGCGCTATTTGACTTTTTTACTTCCACAGTTTCATCTCCTCTTTTTGCAGTTGTGCACTACAATATTTGAAGTTTACATTCGTTATTTTATACGAAATCATTGCAAAATTACTTCTTATTATTGAAAAAAGGTGTATCTTTGCAAAATAATTAGAGAATTTAAATGAAAAAAGTTGTTTTTTTCGCTCTATTGACGCTTTTTGCCCTCAAAACGCATGCGCAAGAGAGCCAAACGGGATATAACTTTCTCCGCTTGCCAGTGAGCGCTCATGCTGCGGCTTTGGGGGGAGACAACGTCACCTTGATAGAAGATGACGCATCGCTCATGTTCCAAAATCCAGCCCTCCTGGCATCCGTTAGCGACAGAACCATCAATCTCAACTATATGAATTATATGTCGGGAGCCAATACCGCTTCGGCATCATTTAATCGTATTGTGAAAGAAAAAGCTTCATGGGCGGTGTCAGCACAATTCATGGACTATGGCAAGATGAAGGAAACAGACGAAAACAATACCATACTCGGAGAATTCTCTGCCAAAGACATCGCGGTCGCTGGATATTTCTCGTACATGTTGAGCGACAAAATCGTGGGTGGTATCACGGCCAAATTCATCACCTCTTATATTGGTGACTATAACTCCATCGGCGTAGGTGTCGATTTAGGACTCAATTATTACGACCCTGACCATGAATGGTCTATCTCCGCCGTGGCCAAGAACCTCGGTGGACAACTAAAGGCTTATAACGAGGAATACGACAAAATGCCTATGGATCTACAATTGGGAGTAAGCAAGAGACTCGCCAACATGCCGTTCCGTCTCTCCGCCACAATGGTTAATCTCAACAATTGGGATAAAAGTTTCATCAACCATGTAGTATTAGGCGCAGACATACTCTTAGGAGAAAGTATCTGGGTTGGTGGTGGATACAATTTCAGAAGGGCTGACGAGATGAAAATACAAGGTAACAGCGAAGAGAAAGGCAGCAACCACGGAGCAGGTCTCTCCTTCGGTGGTGGTATCAACTTGGAGCGTTTTCACCTCAACGTAGCATACGGCAAGTACCACGTCAGTAGTTCGAGCCTTATCATCAACTTGGCCTACTCGCTATAATCATCAGTATTGCATACAACAAAAACATCAAAATATAAAACAATGAAAAAGATTACAATAGCCATTGATGGATACTCATCTTGTGGCAAAAGCACAATGGCAAAGGACTTAGCCAAAGAAGTGGGTTACATCTATGTGGATACAGGTGCCATGTACCGTTCTGTCACGCTCTATGCCATCCGTCATCATCTTTTCAATGAAGATGGCAGTGTCAAAGTAGCAGAATTAGAGAAAGAGATGCCGAACATCCACATTTCTTTCAAGTTAAATGCAAAAACAGGTAGCCCAGATTGCTACCTCAACGGCGACCGGGTAGAGAAAGAAATCAGGAGTTTGGAAGTATCCAATCACGTCAGTCCTGTAGCAGCTGTACCTTTTGTCAGAAAATCCTTGGTGGCGCAGCAACAAGAAATGGGCAAGCAGAAGGGTATCGTCATGGATGGTAGAGACATTGGAACAACAGTTTTTCCTGATGCTGAGTTGAAAATCTTCGTGACAGCAAGCTCACAGGTAAGAGCACAGCGCCGTTATGACGAGTTGAAAGCGAAAGGAATGCCTGCCGATTTCGAGGATATTCTGAAGAATGTCGAGGAAAGAGATTACATCGACACACATCGTGAAGTATCTCCTTTGAAAAAAGCAGAGGATGCCATTACTTTAGATAATAGCAACCTCACAATTGCCCAACAAAAAGAATGGCTTTTGCAACATTTCAAGGAAATAGCGAATAGCTAATTAATAGACATTTATGTCATTGTAAAATTTAGTTAAAAACCGCTCGTTCAGCTAAGGATTTGATGTATTCATTGAAATCTTGTTGTACGTGATTCTATTTTTTATTAAATTTGCAAGCATAATGACAAGGTAGTAATGATATAGATTATAAATTTTGAGTTAATTACTGTTTTTTGAAGGTGATAAGTCTTCGTGAGAAGATTTATCACCTGTTTTTTGTATTAGCAAGAACATAATAAATGCCCAACTTTCGTTGAGCATTCTCTTTGATTTACAATTTATCATGGATGATTTTCTCCTTGCACTC
>DHMR01000090.1 GCA_002405875.1 bacterium UBA4637 | reverse complement strand
GCTCTCTATGGTATCGACTTCCTCATCGCCGAGAAGCAGAAGGACTTGGCTGAGATGGGCGACCGTGAGATGATCGACGAGGTAATCCGCTTGCGTGAGGAGGTTGCCATGCAAATCAAGGCGCTCAAGGGTTTGAAGGAGATGGCTGCCAGCTATGGTTTCGACATCAGTCAGCCAGCTCAGAATGCTCGCGAGGCTGTACAGTGGTTGTACTTCGGCTACCTCGGCGCCGTGAAAACTCAGAACGGTGCAGCTATGTCGGTAGGTCGTATCTCTACCTTCCTCGACATCTACTTCGAGCGTGATTTCAAGGAGGGTACCTTGACCGAGGCTGACGCACAGGAGCTCATCGACCACTTGGTGATGAAGTTCCGTATGGTGAAATTCGCCCGCATCCCTTCTTACAACCAGCTCTTCTCCGGCGACCCTGTGTGGGCTACGCTTGAGGTCGGTGGTATGGGTCAGGACGGTCGCTCGATGGTGACCAAGAACGACTTCCGCTTCCTCCACACCCTGGAGAACATGGGACCTTCACCTGAGCCAAACCTCACCGTGCTCTATAGCTCTCGCTTGCCAAAGGCATTCAAGCACTATGCAGCGATGATTTCCGTGAAGACCAGCTCCATCCAGTATGAGAACGATGACGTGATGCGTCCTGTATGGGGTGACGACTACAGCATCTGCTGCTGCGTATCAGCTACACAGACCGGCAAGGAGATGCAGTTCTTCGGTGCCCGTGCCAACTTGGCGAAGTGCTTGACCTACGCCATCTCGGGTGGTGTGGACAGCAAGACCCGTGAGCAGTGTGGTCCTAAGTATCGTGCCATCGAGGGCGACGTGGTGACCTACGAGGAGTTCATGCCACGCTTCATGGACATGATGGACTGGCTCGCCAGCGTCTACGTGAAGACATTAAACTTGATTCACTACATGCACGACAAGTACTTCTATGAGGCTGAGGAAATGGCGCTCATCGACACCGACGTGCGTCGCACCTTTGCCACCGGTATCGCAGGTTTCAGCCACGTGGTCGATTCCATCTCAGCCATCAAGTATGCCAAGGTCAACATCATCCGTGACGAGACAGGTTTCCCTCTCAGCTTCAAGACCGAGGGCGACTTCCCACGCTATGGCAACGACGACGAGCGTGCCGACGAGATTGCAGTATGGCTCTTGAAGACCTTCATGTCGCTCATCAAGAAGTACCACACTTATCGTGACTCCGAGCCTACCACTTCCATCCTCACCATCACTTCCAACGTGGTGTATGGCAAGTATACTAGCAACATGCCTGACGGCCGTCCAGCCGGCGCTCCTTTGGCTCCGGGTGCCAACCCATCCTACGGTGCCGAGAAGAACGGCTTGCTCGCATCCCTGAACTCCGTGGCCAAGTTGCCATACGAGTATGCCCTCGACGGCATCTCCAACACACAGACCATCAGCCCGGGAGCCCTCGGCCATGATGACGAGGAGCGCGCGCAGACCTTGGTAGGCGTGATGGACGGCTACTTCAACCAGGGCGCACACCACTTGAACGTCAACGTGTTCGGCGTGGAGAAGCTCAAGGACGCGATGGAGCACCCTGAGAAGGAAGAGTACCAGAACTTCACCATCCGTGTGAGCGGCTACGCCGTGAAGTTCATCGACTTGACCCGTGAACAGCAGCTCGACGTCATCGCACGCCAGGCTCACGAGCGTCTGTAAGAAAGTGAAGAACGAAGAATTCTCTTAACTCTTCGTTATCTCTGATAGACTATAATTCTGCCCGCTAAATTTTTCGCTAAGAGATATTTATCGGGCAATTTTGTTTATTTAACTGCAAAATAAGGCAAGGTAAGCTAAAAAGTGTTATCTTTGCGGTATGAAATTGAGAAAAGAAGATAAAAGAACTTTGTTTGCCGAGGCGAGTAAGTTCTGCTTAGATATTGCCAAGCTGATTATTGGTGGTGTCTTGTTGGCGAGTATTATGAAGGAAGATATAGATAAAGTTACACTTTATATACTTGGAGTGTTAATGGTTCTTGTCTTCACTGCATTAGGTTTCTTGTTTTTATTAATATCTAAAAATATAAAATAGTATGGGAGTATTTGTTTTTTTGGGTGTCATCGCATTGTTTATGGGCTTTTTTGCCATATGGGGGGTCTATGACCTTCACAAAGAAATGTAAGAATGCATGAAAGGATTCATACATAGCATAGAGAGCTTCGGTTCGGTGGACGGACCGGGCATTCGATTCCTGATATTCCTGCAGGGTTGTCCGATGCGCTGCCAGTTCTGCCACAATCCCGACTCCTGGAAGGTGGGAGCGGGCGAGGAGTGGACTGTCGGCGACCTGCTCGACCGCGCGGAGCGGTTCCGGAGCTACTGGGGCGACAAGGGCGGCATCACGGTGAGCGGCGGCGAGGCCTTGATGCAGATTGACTTCCTCATAGAACTCTTCGAGGAGGCGCATCGCCGGGGCATCAACACCTGTCTCGACACCTCGGCTCAGCTCTTCACCCGCCAGGGAGCCTTCTTCGGGAAGTTCGAGCGGCTGATGCGGTCGACCGATACGATTCTCCTCGACATCAAGCACATCGACGACGAGGAGCACCGCAAGCTCACCCGCCATACCAACCGCAACATACTGGATTGCGCCCGCTATCTCAGCGAGATAGACAAGCCTGTGTGGATACGCCACGTGCTCATCCCGGGCATCACCGACAAGGACGAGTACCTGTGCCAGTTGCGCGACTTCATCAAGCCCCTGCGCAACGTGAAGCGCATCGACGTGCTCCCGTACCACACGATGGGCATCTACAAGTACGACAAGCTCGGCATCGACTATCCGTTGAGAGATGTCAATCCGCCGTCGGCGGAGCGAGTGGAGAATGCCAAGGCGATTCTCGCCGGGGCGTTGGAAAAATGAGAATCTGCGCCATCTGCGGGAGTCTCTTCATCATAAAATTGAAAAAATCCAAGGGGGTGCAACTTTTGTTGTGCCCCCTTCGTCTAATAGACAAGTGATAAACAAAAATTCGTCTAACAGGTAGATTTTAAATCAACAAAGTACATGAACATGAAAAAGAATATGAGAAGAATCCTTGCCTTCGCAGCGATGGCAATGGGAATGATGGGAACGGTAGCCGTGGTCGGCGCTTGCTCCAGTGGTATGGCAAACTCCTCCGTGTCAATCAACAGCACGGTAGACTTCTCGCAATCCGACCTCGTGCAGAAGTCCTTCACCAAGATCGAGGTGGAGACCGTGGCCGACGTCTATTACACCCAGAACAACGGCAGCAAGGAGAGCGTGCGCTTCGACTTCTCGCAGATCAAGGATGCGAAGTTGCGCCAGCAATACCAGGAAAAGGCCGTGGCAATATACCGTGACGGCAAGGTCATCATCGGACTGAAGAAAAACATCTCCGGCTCCCAGAAGCTCAGCAAGGGCAGTCGTCTCCGTGTCTATATCACCTCTCCCGACCTCGTGAAGGTCACCGTGGAGGGAGTCGGCTACTTCCATTCCGATGCCATCAACTCCGACACCTTTACCATTGACAACGAGGGAGTTGGTAATATCGACATCAAGAACTTGCTTGCCAACCAGATAACCGTTGACAACGAGGGCGTGGGCAGCGTGACGGTAGCCAACTTGAAGGGCGACTTCCTGGACATCGACAACGAGGGCGTGGGCAGCGTGAAAGCCCATGTCGATTGCCAGTCGATCCAAGCCGTACTCGAAGGCGTGGGCAGCATCCATCTCTCGGGTGTCACTCGCCAGTTGACCAAGCAGAAGGAAGGCGTGGGGTCCTTCGATATTTCCGACCTGAAGGTCCTGGGCAAGTAAAGCTCCCCATGTCTTATTTAGGAGCATATTCCTTCCCCTCTATCAAGGGGGATTTCCTTATATAATTCAAGAGCCTGCAAGATGTGAATCTCGCAGGCTCTATCATTTTTACATCAGGATCTGCTTTGTTTGACAGACAAAACATGATTTTACAACCAATTTAACATTATTAAATATAAATATATCAAAGAAATCCACTTTTCGTTGATTTTGATTGCCGAAAAGTTTGTATAATCAATGATTATTTGTAACTTTGCAGCAACAGAATCCGCCACGCTTCCCATTTGCACAGCGAACCAGGGCGGGTCTTTTGCTTTTTTATGGGTACATTAAGATTATACACGAAACAGGCTCTTTCTATTTTGGAACAAATAGAACTACTAGAAAGTAGAGGCTTAAATATTGCTGACTCCTCCAAGGCTGCAAAATTTCTTGGAGAGGTCAGCTATTTTCGTTTTGTTCAATACCTCCGTCCAATGGAGGCAGACAAAACTACACATCAATTTAAACCTAATAGTAGATTTGAAGATGCCGTAGCTCTCTACAATTTTGATATAGAGTTGAGAGATTTGATGTTCAAGGCAGTTCAACGTTTAGAGATTGCTTTACGCACAAAGGTTATACAAGAGTTCTCTTTGTCACATGGACCTTTTTGGTTCTTTGACACAAGCCTTGCTGACGATGAACACAAGTTTATTGAGAATATGAACTCCATAGACAGAGAGCTTCAGCGTAGCAAGGAGGACTTTATCAAAGAGCATAGGCGCAACTATGACAAGCCGATTTTCCCTCCTGCATGGAAAACGCTGGAGCTTGCATCATTCGGTACACTTTCAAAACTTTATTATAATTTCAGCGATAAGAAGTTGAAAAAGCGTGTTGCTCGTCAGTTCAATCTTCCACAGCATGAGGTGTTAGAAAGTTGGATGCGTAGCGTTACCGTTCTGAGAAACTGTTGTGCTCACCATTCACGACTTTGGAATCGTTATCTTTCCAACGCTCCACAAATGAATGCCTCTTTGCGTGGTGCATGGGTGAACATTAGGGGTGTTGATGCAAACAAAGTATATGCTATAGCCTGTTGCATTGCATATTGGCTTGATTCTATGGGATATGGATTGGACTTCAAGAATGAACTCAAATCCTTACTCGTTTCTTATCCGCAGGTAGATCCAACTGCAATGGGATTTCCCAATGATTGGACTTCCGAGCCTCTATGGGGATAACTTATAGAGAATACTATACCTTTTTCCCCAAGGCAATGGCGGCAATGACGTTTGCTCCCATTGCCTTAAGCTTTTCGGCAAACCGACAGACGGAACCTCCGGACGCGATGATGTCGTCGAAGAGCAGGATGTCTTTGTCTCGCAGGGCTTCTTCGTCGATCGTGTAATGGTCTTCTTCCTCTCCATCTTCCGGATTCAACTGTGTGGTCCACGAAATGAGAGGGTAAGCATTGACCATACCTGTATTCTTGCATACTTCCTCGCTAAACTCTTCGAATCGGCGCTTGGTGTTGACCTGGGTGGAGGCTGGAATGCAAACGAACGTCAACTGGCTGGCGGCATCGCCGAAGGACTCCTGGATGAGCGAGGTGATGTCGGCGATGGCTTTTCCGAGAGCTTGCTGATGGTCAATCTCTGTGGTCAACTCGGAATTGCCCTTGAAGTTGACGATGTAATCTCTCTTTTCCCAGTCTTCGGAAGATAGTTCGAAGTTGCCAAATGCGTTGTAAGAAGCGTAGTCGACAATCCATTTGTAAGGAAGTCCGCTGGCTAGACGTTTCCAGTTTGCGGTGATCGTAGCGTATTCTGCCATAACTTTCATGTTTTAGGAATGAAACAATAGAGTATTTTGAATGCAACAATACAGTGAATGTTGTAGTTGTGATGCAAAAGTAGGCATATTTTTCCGAATAACTCTCTTTTAAGTCTTAATTTTCCGAAAAATCTTTGTAATTTTGCAGTCGTAACAAAAATATACATCATTTTATGACGAGAAAAAGTAAAATTCATGAGGTTAGAGACTACATCGTCATTGCTTTGGCGATGTTGATAGGTAGTGTCGGCCTGAACGTGTTCCTCCTTCCCAATCATATCACGATGGGAGGTATCGGGGGTATTGCCTCCATCCTGTACTGGGGCTTCGGCCTCCCGGTGTCTGTGTCTTATTTCGGGCTGAATGTCTTTCTGCTGCTCATCGCCTTCCGTATCCTGGGCTGGCAGTTTTGCGTGAAGACGCTCTATGCCATTTCGCTCTTCGCCATCTATACGCGTGTCATCGAGTATTATGGAGGGGGGCATATCATGCTGCTGCATGACCAACCGTTCATGGCAACGGTCGTGGGAGCCTTCTTCATGGGAGGCAGCGCTGGACTGGGACTGTCGTGCAACGGAAGCACGGGAGGTTCCGACACGGTGGCGGCGATGATCAACAAGTATTACAACATTTCCCTGGGACATGCCATCCTGATTTGTGACCTCTGTATCATCACGAGCAGTTATTTCGTGCTGAGAAGCTGGGAGATGGTCATCTATGGCTATGTGTGCCTCTTTGTGTCTTCGCTCTGCGTCGACCATGTCGTCAACACGCTGCGTCGCTCGGTGCAGTTCTTTATCATCTCAGACAAGTACCTGGAGCTGAGCGCTGCCATCAATACGACGGCCGACCGAGGCTGTACCGTCATGGACGGCCATGGTTGCTATAGCGGCAAGGACGTGCACATGCTCTTTGTGCTGGCCCGCCAGAGGGAGTCGCAGAAGATTTTCCGACTGATAGACGAGATTGACCCGACGGCATTTGTCAGCCAAAGTGCGGTCATCGGTGTCTATGGCTTGGGATTCGACCGATTCAAGGTCAACAAGAAGTTTAAATATAATAAGGTGTAGAAGGCAAAAAAGAACAGAAATTGAAGAAAATGCAAGAAAAAATGAAAAAAGTTGCGGAAAAATTTGGTGGAACAAAATATTTGTAGTACCTTTGCACTCGCAATTCAGAAATGAGGCTTAAAGCTAAGTAAATGAATACGATGAGCGGGGTGTAGCGCAGCC
>DHMR01000118.1 GCA_002405875.1 bacterium UBA4637 | reverse complement strand
ATGACCTCGCCGCCTTGCTTGTCGAGTGAAGCGAGGTTGAGTATTTCGAGTTGTATGAATTTCATAATGAATTTATGCAGTTTGCCTTTTTTGTTCTAAAGATGATTTATTTTTTTTCATCGGATTTCGCGGATTTAACGGATACATTCTTGCTTGTCCGATTACTCACGGAATATATATGGAAAGAAACCTCGCGGTCTTTTGCAGTTCCCCCTTCTTTTTTATTACCAATAAATAGGGGTTGTTCTTATGGCGTATGCCAATGGCCGGATAGGCCAAGTCCGTTTAGATTCCGTGAGTAATCGCCCAACCCAAAAGTCCGTGTAATCCGTGAAAACCGATGAATATATATTTAATCTCCTTGTGATGAGTCGGAAGTCTCATTGTCGAGATTCGTCAGTAGGTCGGAGAGCATTTTCTCCTGTCTCTCGTTCATCGGAGCATTGTGCTTGATGGCGAAGGCTTCCTTCAGCGTATCGAGAGGCGGACGGTTTACGATGTCCTCGATGCTGGTGATGCGCTCGGAGCCTTGGATGGTGGAGAGGTCGAGCTGCGGGATGATGCGCTGAATCTTGCAGAGCACGGCATCCTTCTCGTTGACGAGCTTTTCTAGTTCCTTGATGTCATCGTTGGATAGTTTCTCTTGCTTCACCTTGAGCATCAAGTAGTCGAAGTGGTCGCTCAGTTCGCCGTTCTCTCTTTCGTGAAGTTCCGAGTTGATGAGTTTCTGCCATTTCTTGAAGGTCAGTTCCTCCTCGTTTTCGGGCAGGATTCGGAGTGCGTGCTGAGGCTTGTATTCCAATAGTTCTACTTTGATTCCATTGTCAATGGTGATGAGGTCGATTCCGTGAGTATAGTCCTTCTCAGCGAACGACATAGGTAGGACGCTTCCCGTATATCTCGCCCAGTCGGTGTTCCAGATATGTTGTCGCTTGTGGATGTGTCCGCAGGTCATGTAGTCGGGGTGGTCGGTCCATCCCTCCAAATCCACTTCCTCCTGTCCGCCGATGATAATCTTCTCGCTGGCGTCCGTCTTGGCGATGTCCGAACCTTTGGCGTACATGTGAGCCATCATGATGCACTTCTTGCCAGGGTATTTCTGGCGAGCCAATGCCGTCAACTCCCTCAGAAAGGCGTTGACACCTTGCGAGTAGCTGGCGTTCTGCACCACGTCGCTTCTCAGGAAAGGCACGGCGAGGACGATGACTTCCTCGCCCTTATCGTTGGTGATAGGGATGATGAGGTCGTCGAAAGAGTAGAGCCAGTTGGATTGTTGCCAAATCTTTCGAATGTTTCCTCTGATTTCCACGTGGTATCGGGTGAGGAGTGGGCGAGGAGCCTCCAAGCGACTGGCAGAGTCGTGGTTGCCAGCCGTGATGATGATCTGCATTTGAGGGCACTGTTGGGTGGCATCGGCAAGAAACTCGTAATATACGGTTTGTGCCGCTGCCGATGGATTTCCGTTGTCAAAGATGTCTCCTGCGATAAGGAGTGCATCGGGCTTTTGCTCAGCAATTTGCTTCAGAATCCATTTCAAGAAATGCTTGTGCTCAGGCAATCGGTCGTTGCCGTGGAAAAGGTTGCCCAAATGCCAGTCGCTAGTTGCTATTATCTTCATACTTAGGTGTTGCTTCAGTTTATTCTACTACAAAGTTAGTACAATTATTTGAAATACGCAAAGAAATACCTTCTAAAATCAAATTTTATGTCCTAATAGAAAGTTATGTTCAAAGCTTTCGAACTTAAGTTCGGAGCCTTAGAATTTAAGTTCTGAGTCTTAGAATTTAAGTTCGGAGCCTTGGGATATAGGTTTTTCTTGGTAATAAAAACTTTTATTTCAAGGTTGATGGTCTTTTCCTTTTAGGGTTTGTCATCATGGATGAATGACATAAACATATAGTAGTTGAGTGAATCAGTTGGCTCCCAACACCTTCCAGTTTTCTATAAGTTTGAGTAATTTCGGCATGGCGGGCTTGTAGTTGCCTGGATAGGTGAGGGTATATTCCGAGTTGGTCAATGCCTTGGTACAGAAGCAGATGACGATGCGGAGCCGTGCTGTGGGAAATCTGATACAGTTGAGCGTTGCTTGGCGTATCAACCGTGGTAAGGAGTATCGACAGATATAGTGCAGCATTCAGAACAAGGAAAGAGAAACGGGTATCTTGAGGTAGTGAATGGTGTGCGGGGAACATAGTTCTTCGAAGTTTCAGAGTCAATTTCTTGAATAAATTCACACTGTCTGCCGAAGAGGGTGTATCATAAGTTATGTCCTATGCGCCCTGGAAGGGCAATCTGCCCCTAGCCCAAGGCATCGCCCTGGGCTAGGGGCTTTTGGGCTTTCAGCCCGTCTTTGTCTGCTATCAATAGGACTTATGACACACCCTCGAGTATTTCAATCTTTTATGCTTTGTTAGCCAAAGGGGCGGCTTGAGTATAGACTCTTGCGCCAAGCTCCTTGTCGAGCATATAGAGACCATATCCGTTGTCCTTGATCATACGAAGATTGTCGATGATATTTTGGGCATTTTCCTCTTCCTCCACTTGCTCATCTACAAACCACTTGAGCATACTTTGTGTGGCATAATCGTTCTCCTGCGTGGTGAGGGCGAAGAGGTTGTTTATAAGAGCGGTAACTTTCTGCTCGTGCGCCAAAGTTGACTCAAATACATCCAACGGATTCTCCCATGTGGTAGGTACGGCATCAATGGCCTTCAACTCTACATGACCACCACGCTGTATGATGTAATTGAACAAAATCTTGGCATGGTCTTGTTCCTCTTGAAATTGGACTTGGAACCAATTGCCCATACCAGGATTGCCGTTGGCATGGCAATAA
>DHMR01000059.1 GCA_002405875.1 bacterium UBA4637 | reverse complement strand
GAGAAAGAGGTAAAGGCTGTTGATGCAGTGCTCGGCAACATCAAGCGCCCATTCACAGCTATCATGGGTGGCTCTAAGGTTTCTACCAAGATCGGTATCATCGAGAACTTGCTTACTAAGGTAGACAACTTGATTCTCTGCGGCGGTATGACCTATACATTCGCCAAGGCTCAGGGTGGCAAGATTGGTAAGTCTATCTGCGAGGACGACAAGCTCGACGTAGCTCTCGACGTCATCAAGAAGGCTAAGGAGAACAACGTAAACCTCGTACTCGGTACAGATTCAGTTTGCGCTGATGACTTCAAGAACGACGCCAACACTCAGATTTGCCCATCCAACGACATCCCAGAGGGTTGGGAAGGTATGGACGCAGGTCCTGAGACTCGCAAGGCATTCGCTGCTGCCATCAAGGGTGCCAAGACTATCCTTTGGAACGGTCCTGCTGGTGTATTCGAGTTCGACAACTTCGCTGGTGGTTCCAAGGCTATCGCAGACGCTATCGCTGAGGCTACTAAGGAAGGTGCATTCTCACTCATCGGTGGTGGTGACTCTGTAGCATGTATCAACAAGTTCGGCTTGGCTGACCAGGTTTCTTACATCTCTACAGGTGGTGGTGCTCTCCTTGAGGCTATCGAGGGCAAGGTATTGCCAGGTGTAGCAGCTATCGAGAAGTAATCATTGACACTTCAAGATTTTATCTAAGGAGCCATTCCAAGTTCCTATAGATAAGCGAAATAAGAGATTCGAGGGCATCCTCTTTGGCGATGTCCTCGAATTTTCAGTTTACCAGCTATACCCTAAAAATCTACAACTTTAATACTATTTGAATGGATTGGATTATCAACCTTTTTACCAATACGGAATCCGTAGCACACATCGCCCTACTCTATGCGATCGTGATTGCCGTGGGCGTGTATTTGGGTAAGATTAAGATTGGCGGCATCTCGCTGGGAGTTACGTTCGTACTCTTCGCTGGCATTTTGGCGGGCCATGTGGGATTCACTGCCCCTAAAGACATTCTGACCTTCATACAAGACTTCGGTTTGATACTGTTCGTCTTCATGATAGGTCTTCAGGTAGGCCCTGGTTTCTTCGAGAGTTTCAAGAAAGGTGGTGTCACCCTCAACTTACTCTCCACGGCAGCCATCTTCCTGAATGTATGCGTGATGTTCGCATGCTATTACATTTTCTTCGACACAAGCAATCCCAACAACTTGCCTATGATGGTAGGTACCCTTTATGGTGCCGTCACCAACACGCCGGGTCTGGGTGCTGCCAACGAAGCATTACTCAGCGTTTTCCCAAATGGCGCGCCTAGCATCGCCAACGGTTATGCTTGTGCTTATCCATTGGGTGTCGTCGGCATCATCGGTGCCACGATACTTATTAAGTACATCTGCAAGGTGAACACTATCGAGGAGGAGGAGAAGCTGAACGAGGAGGATGCCGCCAACCCACATGCCAAGGCTCACAACATGCACCTGCGTGTGGAAAACGCCTATATCGCTGGCCGAACCTTACGCCAAGTTTGCGAGTTTTTAAATCGAGACATCGTTTGTTCTCGCCTCCTCCACAATGGAGAGGTGAGCATTCCAACTAGCAAAACGACCTTTGAGGTAGGTGACGAACTGCTCGTGGTATGCGCCGAAGCCGATGCAGAAGCCATCAAGGCATTCATTGGTCCTGAGATCGAAGCAGAATGGGATCGTTCCAAGGATGAGAAGGTGGAGCACTTCGTTTCTCGCCGTATCATCGTCACCCGACCAGAGATGAATGGTAAGACGTTGGGCAAGATGCACTTCTCTAGTGTCTATGGTGTCAACGTCACCCGTATCTCTCGTCAAGGAATGGATATCTTCGCAGGTCGCAACCACCACTTCCATGTGGGTGACCGCATCTTGGTAGTTGGTCCAGAGGAGAACGTCAACCGTGTAGCCGAGATGATGGGTAACTCCGTGAAGCGTCTCGATGCACCAAACATCGCCACCATCTTCGTGGGCATCATGGTAGGTATCATCTTCGGTAGCCTTCCTTTTGCCGTACCAGGCATGCCAGTGCCTTTGAAGCTAGGTATCGCAGGAGGTCCATTGATTATCGCCATTTTGATTGGACGTTTCGGTTATCACTTCAAGTTGGTTACTTACACGACCACGTCAGCCAACATGATGCTTCGAGAGATCGGACTGGTTTTGTTCCTGGCAAGTGTGGGAATCAAGGCTGGCGCAGGATTCTGGGAGACGGTAGTACAAGGTGACGGTATAAAATATGTATATACCGGTTTCCTCATCACCATCATCCCGATTTTGATTATCGGCACCATCGCTCGTCTGAAGTTCAAGTTCAATTACTTCACCATCATGGGTATGATAGCTGGTACTTACACCGACCCACCAGCATTGGCTTATGCCAACGCGTCATGTAGCAAGGAGGCTCCTGCCGTTGGTTACTCTACAGTATATCCTTTGAGCATGTTCCTCAGAATCTTCTCGGCACAAATTGTAGTGCTGTTCTTCTGCGGAGGATGATTTTTAAGTTAGGAGATAGAAGTTAGGAGTTAGGAGTTTTTCCTAGCTCCTTTTTTTGCTTACAACCCTTAACTTCCAACTTCCTTCATTTCCAACTCCTAACTTCTAACTTACAATCTATTACTTTTTGCCAATTAATATTTTAAAAGTATAAAAATACTGCACAAAACCATATTTTTGCGCATATTTTTCTTTGCGCTTTCCTTTTTTCTTCGTAACTTTGGGGGCAAGAAAAATAAAACCTAAAGAAATAAACCCTTTAACGTTAGTTGCGTATGAAGAAATTGGGATTAATATTAAGTATGCTGGTCATCACCTCCTTGCCCACTTGGAGCCAAGGAGCCAAAAGCATCCGTATAACGGAAGTGATGACCGACAACCGTACAAGCATCGTAGATGAGTACGGCAAGCACAAACCATGGGTGGAACTTTCCAACACCTCGTTTACAACCTACAATGTCCGTGGCATGTTCTTGACAACAGACCGCCGAGTGCTCGACAAGAAGATGTCGCCTGAGGCGAGGCGCAAGCTGATGTGCCCTCTGCCTAACAATGAGCCAAGAACTACGCTGGGGGGAAAGAAAAGCATAGTTGTCTTTGACAACAGTGTATGGGCGCACGTTTTAAGCTTGAAAGACTGTAAGTCTATCAAGTCTAAAGGAGATGAAGACGCAGGTCCACTCCATCTCAATCTTTTATTGAAAGAAGGAGAAAGCAATTGGGTTGGACTCTATGACGGAAACGCTGTAGACCTCATCGACTCCGTTAACGTTCCTTCTATGCTAGCCGACCAATCCTATGAATTGGGCAGAGATTTCAAGACTTGGTCGAAAGCCGACCAAAACGAGGTAACCCCAGGCTACCTCCCACAGCCTAATGGCCTTAGCAAACCACAGCTTCTCAAGAAGACCGACCCACATGGTTTCGGCATCGCCATCCTCTCCATGGGCATCGTGTTCTCCTGCCTCGCCCTCTTGTTTATTTTCTTCTGGGCTTTCGGCGCTTACATGAAGCACAAGCAGCGCATCGCAAGAGCCACCGAGAAGCATGCCACCTTGTTATATAGGACGGGCAAGAAGACCATCGAGGTGACATCCGAGATAAGCCACAAGACCAACGTGATGCTCAAAGACGGACTGACGACCAAGGGCATCGACAAGGAAATCTACATGGCGGTCATCTCGCTCGCCTTGCAAGAATACTTGGAAGATGTCCACGACATCGAGCCGGGCAT
>DHMR01000047.1 GCA_002405875.1 bacterium UBA4637 | reverse complement strand
TGACGATAAGGACCGTGCTCACCACCGAAGCTCACACCCTCGTCAAACTGGATGCCGAGCCACTTAAACGACTCCAGGATATATTCCTCGGCACCAGGAACAAAACGATGAGAATCTGTATCCTCGATACGGAACACAAGCTCGCCTCCATGCTGGCGAGCAAACAAATAATTATAAAGGGCGGTACGTACACCACCAATGTGCAACGCACCCGTTGGACTTGGGGCGAAACGCACTCTTACTTTTCTGTCTGCCATGTCTTATTTATAGCTATTTTTTAAATTTTCTGCAAATTTACAGATTTTTTTGCGATTATCAGAGTTTTTTTTCGTATTTTCGCAAAGTAAAAGAGAAAAAGCGCGATTTTCGCTCAATTTCAGACGAAACTTGAATTTAAAGAATAAAATTAATATGAGTATATTCAATAATCCAGAAGAAAACTATTGGCGTAATTTCTTCACCAAGGCCGTGCTCGTGTGCGTGACTGTCGCCATCATCGTTTGGTTTTTGCCCCGCAATGAAGGAAGACAATATCGCTACGACGTTGGCAAACCATGGATGTATGGCTCAGTCATAGCCAAGTTCGACTTTCCTATCTACAAGACCGACGAGGCCATCAAGCATGAGCAGGACTCACTGATGAGTGCCTTCCAACCTTATTACGGCATCAATCCCACAGTAGAGAACGTACAAGTCAATCGTTTTCTGACAGATTTCAAGAAAGGAATACCAGGGGTACCTAGCGACTTTGTTGGCATCATCGCCGACCAACTGCACCGCGTATACCAGACGGGTATCATCAATACCACCGAGTACAATCGCATTTTCAAGGACTCCACAAGTACCATCCGTATCATCAGTGGCAAGAACGTGAGGAGCGTGCCTATCAATACGTTCTACTCTACCATTGCCGCCTACGAGCGGATCTTCTCAAATGAGAAACTAGCAGCACAGCGTCCTCTTCTGTCCCGTTGCAACCTCAACAACTATATTGAGGCCAACGTTATCTATGACAAGGAAAAGAGCGAGACGGAGAAAAACGACATTCTGAGCAGCATTCCACTAGCCAGCGGCATGGTGATGAGCGGGCAGAAGATCATAGACCGAGGCGAGGTCATCAACGACTACACCTACCGTGTACTCAACTCCTTCGACAAAGAAATGAAACGCAGAAGCTCTACCGAGGACGAAATTACGACGACCATCATCGGACAGGTACTCTTCGTGCTCATCCTCGTGATGATGTTCACCTCCTACCTGTCGCTATTCCGCAAGGACTACTTCGAGAAGCCACGCAGCATCACCATGCTCTATGCGATGGTCACGCTCTTCCCTATCCTAGTGTCGCTGATGATGAAGCACAATTTCTTCTCTGTGTACATCATTCCATTTGCGATGGCACCAATCTTCGTTCGTGTGTTCATGGACTCCCGCACGGCGTTTATCACCCATGTCACGATGATCTTGATTTGCGCCGCGGCAGTCAAATATCAATATGAATTCATCATTGTACAATTGGCATCAGGATTGGTTGCCATCTACTCTCTCCGAGAGTTGAGCAAGCGTTCACAAATATTCATCACAGCCCTGCTGGTAGGTGTAGCGAGTGGCGTGGTCTACTTTGCCCTTCAACTGATGCAAGACACCGAGGTATTCAACATCGACGCAAGTATGTACACCTATTTTACCATCAATGGTATCTTCCTCTTGCTGTCCTATCCGCTGATGTATCTCATCGAAAAGCTCTTCGGATTCATCTCCAACGTGACTCTCTTTGAGTTGTCAAACACCAACAAGGGGCTATTGAGAAACTTGAGTGAGATAGCGCCTGGCACCTTCCAGCACAGTATCACCGTAGGAAACCTTGCCTCGGAGATAGCCAACCGCATCCATGCCAACAGCCTCTTGGTACGTACAGGAGCCCTCTATCACGACATAGGCAAGATGACCAACCCCGTATTCTTCACGGAGAACCAAGCAGGTGTCAACCCACACGACCAACTCACAGACCTAGAAAGCGCACAGATCATCATCAACCACGTGACCGAAGGACTAAAACTTGCCGAGAAAGCCAATCTTCCAGGCATCATCAAAGACTTCATATCAACCCACCATGGCACGGGCTTGACCAAATATTTCTATATACATTATTGTAATGCCCATCCCGATGAGGAGATAGACAAGTCGCTCTTCCAGTATCCAGGTCCTAACCCATTCACTCGTGAACAAGCGATTCTGATGATGGCAGACACTGTGGAAGCTGCCTCTCGCTCGCTCAATGAATACACCGAGGAGAGCATTACGGGACTTGTCAACAAGCTCATTGACGGACAGGTGTCTGAAGGATTCTTCAAGGAATGCCCTATCACCTTCCGTGACATCGCCCTCGCCAAAGTCGTGCTCATCGAACGCCTCAAATCAATTTACCATACGAGAATCTCTTATCCACACTTAAATAAAGTGAAGGAAGAATGAGATGAAGGCTACATAATCGAAGTGGTCCCCACTAGTATTGTCCCTTAGATTTTCCGCCCGATTTATTGCACAGAATTTTAAATCTGTGCAGTAAACCGGGCTTTTTCAGTTAATATTTTTTAAATACAATACAAAAAGAATAGAGAAATAGAACATTATTCTTACCTTTGCGGACGTTTTAATTTAAGATTTTTAAAATGAAGAAACTAAAATTAGTTTGTGTTGCCATTGCGATGGCTTGTGCAGCACCTACATTTGCAGGCGGTCTGCTTACCAACACAAATCAAAATGTTGCATTCAACAGAATGATGAGCCGTGAGGCTTCTATCGGTATTGATGGCGTATATTACAACCCTGCTGGTGTAGTATTCATGAGTGAAGGTCATCATCTGTCTCTCAACTGGCAGTTGGCTTACCAGACTCGCAACATAGAGAATGGATACGCCCTGTTTACCAACAACGTAAACAACCCGACCACTCCACGTTACATTGAGGGCAAAGCTTTCGCCCCAGTCATCCCATCACTCCAGTATGCTTATAACAAAGGCAAATGGTCATTCCAAGCCAACTTCGCCCTCACAGGTGGTGGCGGCAAATGTACCTTCGACAACGGTCTAGGTTCTTTCGAAAAAATCGTGGCTGAGACAGCATTGGGCGCATGCCAGTTGGCAGGAATTGTAGATGGAGTGGCTAACCAATATGGAGTGCCAGCCGTATTTTCATCAGACCAACGCTTCGGCACAGAGGGCAAATATAGCTATGAGAGCTATATGCACGGTCGCCAATATTATTATGGTCTCTCCATCGGTGCCGCTTACACGGTAAGCAAGAACTTCAGTGCTTTCGTTGGCTTGCGCACCGTTTATGCTTCATGCAACTATTATGGATATGTAGAAAACATCAAGGTGGGCAATATGCCGCTCTACCAGGTGCTCGACCCAACCAAGGAAGATGCCGCCAACATCGAGTTGAGCTGTGACCAGACAGGACTCGGCTTCACTCCTATCATCGGCATTGACTATAAGACTGGCAGATGGAACTTCTCCGCAAAATATGAGTTCAAGACACGCATGCGCTTGAAGAACAAGTCGGTAAACCAAGCTCCAAGTATCGGTAACCTCTCCGACAACCTGCGTAATGCTTACATCGCAGGTGGAGTACCAGAGCAAGCCGCAGACGCTATCTTGGGTAACCAAATGGTGCAAGGTGCCATGGGACAGTTGAAGACACAGTTCGACACCAAGCTTGAAAATGCCATCGGCGAATATGAGGATGGAAAGAAAATCGCAGGCGACATCCCCGCCTACTTGACACTCGGCGCAGGTTACAGTCCTATTGAAGATCTTCGCGTCAATGTAGGTTTCCACTGGTTTGACGACATACATGCCACTTCTTACAACAATCGCAACAAGAAGCTTGACCATGGTACATTGGAGTATAACGCTGGTATCGAATACGACATCAACAAGAAGTTCACGGTAAGTACGGGTTGGCAAAGCACCAACTATGGTTTGCCTAAGGAGGATACCAACACTCCAACGTCAGCACGTTATATGGACGACAAGTCATTCGTGACAAGTTCCAACTCAGTTGCTGCAGGTGGTGTATATCACATCAACAAGAAGATGGATTTGAACGTGGCTTACTTCCACACCTTCTACTCTCACAAGAAAACAACAGAAAGTGTACAATTGAGTGCAAACAAGAGCATCGAATATACTTCAGACTACACTCGAAACAACAATGTTTTTGCCGTAGGTCTCGACATCAACTTCTAGTTGCGAATAATTGGCTATAAACCCAATAAAAAAGGGAACATTAAACATTCCGCCAAACATAACTACAAATATCAAAGGCTATCCCTCTCTCCCAAGATTGGAATAGCCTTTGTTTTTCTAAAAAATATATCGTCGTAATAGGATACAAAAAGATTCTTCTCCTATAAGAACTACATCGCAACAAGATTTGCCCACTACAATGGGTCTACATCGTAATAAATCTGAAGAGCTCCATAACGAGAATCCTTAAGCATTCGTTCCTGTGCATACAAAAGATATTCCCGAACCTTCTTATAATCAAGATTGTTCTCTAGTTTGATGACAATCTTGCGGATGTTCATTGTCTTCACACGAGCCACCACTGGTTTGTCCGGTCCTAAAATTCGTTCTCCGAACCATCCGCGCAAAGTTTTCCCCAACTCCATGCTGGCTTGTTGGCAAACCCCATCATGCTTATGTTTCAGATACACATTGACGAGATGGTAGAACGGAGGGTAATGAAACGCTCTTCGTTCTTCCAAAAGGTCACGATAGAAACTTGCATAATCATGATGCACCACCTGAGAGACGACAGGGAGCTCGGGCGATTTGGTTTGAAGGATCACCAAGCCACGTTTGCCCTTACGACCAGCACGTCCACTCACTTGCGACATCATCATGAAGGCATGCTCATAGGCACGGAAATCGGGATAGTTGAGCATAGAGTCGGCATTTAAGATGCCAACTACTCGAACTTTGTCAAAATCAAGTCCCTTGCTAATCATCTGAGTACCTATCAAGAGATTGGTCTTGCCAGAAGAAAAGTCTGCAATCAATCGTTCATAGGCATTGCGTGTACGTGTGGTATCAAGATCCATCCGAGCAATTCTAGCCTCAGGGAATATATCCGCCAATTGGTCTTCAACCTTTTCCGTTCCAATACCACGTCCCATGAGTTCCGTGCTTCCACAGTTCGGACACTCGGTAGGCACCGGATAGGTATAACCACAATAATGGCATGTCAGGAGATTGATGTTTTTATGAAGCGTAAGCGATACATCACAATTCTTGCACTTAGGAACCCATCCACATACCTTGCACTCTATCATAGGGGCAAATCCTCGCCGATTCTGAAAGAGAATGGCTTGTTCTCCATTCTGCAAAGCCTCTCGTATAGCAGCTAGGAGTTGAGGGGAATAAGCGCCCTTCATCATCTTGCGATGGCGAAAATCCTTGACATCAACCACTTGAATTTCTGGCAAGAGAATGCCTTGATAACGGGTTTTGAGTTCCACCAATCCATATTTTCCTTGCTGAGCATTGTAATAGCTCTCCATCGAAGGAGTTGCAGTACCAAGCAATACCTTGGCACCAGGATACATCTTGGCTAAGACGATGGCTGCACTTCGGGCATGATAACGAGGTGCTGGATCTTGCTGTTTAAAACTTGTCTCATGCTCTTCATCAATGATGACCAATCCCAAGTTTTGAAAAGGAAGGAACACGGAACTTCGAGCGCCCAGGATGACATCGTATGGATGCCCAGACATCTGCTTTTGCCAAATCTCCACACGCTCGGCATCACTATATTTCGAATGATAGATGCCTAAACGATCACCAAATACTTGATGAAGACGTTCCATGATTTGCACAGTGAGGGCAATTTCTGGCAAAAGATAGAGTACTTGCTTATGCTCATCCAAGGCTTGCTTGATGAGATGAATATAAATCTCTGTCTTTCCGCTCGATGTCACACCATGCAGAAGTACGACATCCTTCTTCATCATCTGCATCAAAATCTGATTGTAAGCATCTTGCTGGGGCGTGGAGAGTGTCTTGATAAGGTCGAAACGAGCCTCGCTTGATGTATTCAAACGACCTACCTCCAGTTCGTATGTAAAAAGAAAACATTTATCAACCAAGGATTTGACGATGGCTGAAGTGCAATGCGCCTCGTTCATGAGTTCCTCCCTCGTCACCTTTTCAACAAAGGAAGGAATAGAATCCGTATTATTCAACTCACAAAATTCTTCGCGAAGCAATCCCTGCTCATCGACATCATCCTCCAAGAGAACATTCCAATGAGAAAGTTGCAGGAACGTGGAAAAGGCCTTTGCCTGCTTGACAGCCCTATTCATCAACTGGAGGGCAACTCGTAGAGCCTGAGGATTGCGATAGGCACTCGAAAGTTCTACATAAAGTTCCATCTTTGGTTTGAACTTCTCCGTGGATTTCAAGCCTGCAGGAAAGGCGGCATTATACACATCCCCCAAGGGCGACATATAATACTCACTAATCCATGACCAGAGACGATACTGCTTATTAAGCAGCATCGGTTTGTCATCGAGTACTTGCTCTATAGGTTTCACATCAAAATCAGGTTTCACCTCATGCACCTTCACCACCATGGCGATATATTTCTTGCTCCTCCCAAGAGGAACCAGGAGCCGCTTTCCAAACACGACCTTCCC
>DHMR01000079.1:17477-27115 GCA_002405875.1 bacterium UBA4637 | reverse complement strand
TTTGTTTCTCCAAAATGAAGTCATCGGCGATGTTTCCGTTGTTCTTTATTCCTTTGCAACCCAATATGAGCAATAATTGTTTTCATCATTTTTAGGTATTGCGCATTTGTCTAAATAATAGTACCTTTGCAGCCCAATTTGTAGAACTGTTATTTAGAATATGAAAATGAAAAGTCAGAAAATGGAAATGAAAAATTTATATTGGGGCAAGACGATAGGGTCGATTCTCATCATCTTGCTGTTGATGCCTTTGGGGCATGCGCTCATGATTATCATGGAGCACCTTTTGGAACCTACCGTGTTGCATTACTCGGCTTTCGCCATGGGCTTCGTGGGCTTGGTCGTCACCATCTGCGGTGTCTTCGTGAAGGGCGACACCAAGCAGACTTGCTTTGGAATGACGGGTGCCTTGCTCTTCTGGACGGGGTGGGTGGAGTTCCTCTTCGCCTACTATGCCCAACGATATGGTGCGCCTATCGACTATAAGGCGATTTATGGCTCGCGTCTGGAATACCTCCTCATGCCTGCCAGCTTCGGTATGTGGATGATGTTCATCGTGATGTATGTGTTCTGCACTCGCACAGGCTGCGACTTCATCCGTTGGATTCAGAACCATTGTGGCGTGAAGGACAGGGTGGAACTTCGTCCGATGGCTCATCATCCTGCCATCGTCACCTTCATGGAGTGGAACATCATGATGTGGGGATTATACTTGGTGCTGATGTTCTGCTACGACCCTGTGTTCTTGGGCGACAAGCATCCTGTGACTTATGGCGTGGCTATCTTCTGCCTGATAGGTTCGGCTTTGATGTTCAAGAAGGAGTTGCGCATCAAGAGTTGGGGGCGAAACCTCCGCATGGCTTTGGCGACCATCATCGTGTTCTGGACTGCTGTGGAGGTGGCTGCTCGCAATGGATTCTTCAAGGAAATATGGGTTGACCCTGGACATCATGTCGTGGAAATGGTGAGCATTCTCGTGGTGTTCATGGCTCTGATAGTTGGCTTCTGGTTTTATTCAGGGAAAGATACGGAAGGCAAGGATGTCGAGAAATAAGATAAGAATGCTTGCCGCATGAAGGCTAGTAAATGTTTGATATTCCGTCTGATACCTAAAAATAGGTATTGGGCGGAATACCTATTTTTAAGTATTGCGTATTTGGCGGAAACTCAGTACCTTTGCAGCCCGAAATGAAAAAATGATATTTATGAAGAAAATCTTTACTTTTTTGTTTGCCTCTCTGATGGCAACGAATATGATGGCACAGATGCATGGTGCCATGAAGTTTGCGGGTGCGTCTCATATCCAAGTGTTGTCAACGAAAAATGACAATTCCAGCGATACCATCCAGTTTGTAATGAATAGTGACATGGCTTCTGGCAACATCACTTTCCCTGAGATGAAAGGTATGGCTACCATTCCTTCTTTCACGGTCGAAGGCGTGAAGTTCAGCATGGACGCTGCCACTCATGCGGTAGTGTTCGCTGACCAGACCTTCAGTGCAAAGGTTACTGTGGATGGTAATGAGAAGATCGTCACAGGCTCTTCGCTCTCGGGTACTTACAGCATGGCGGACAACAAGATGTCGCTCAAGGCTATTTTCAAGTATGGGGCGATGCCTTTCGACTTGACTTACACCGTGGATGCCTTTTATGTGAAGGCGGTGACCAACGCCATCAATGTGTCCGTGGGCGGAGCTTATAATTACGAAAATGCTGGTGTAACTTATCTGGTGCGTAAATATAAGGATGGCGACGTGGAGAAGATGGATGTGGAGATTCCTTCCTACCAACTCACTGGAACCGTGATGGGCAACTTGACGCTCGGTACCTATACCGTGAAGGGCTTGACCTATGATGAGACCAAGGGTGGTTACTATCGTGACTATAAGGATGATGGTCTGACTTTCCATTTCACAGCTGTGATGAATGGAAAAACGAACATGGATAAAGACTATGAGTTTAATCCCGAGAAGGACAACAATATCCTCGTGAAGTACAGTGGCAACAGTGTGACCGACATCGTCAACAACTTCCAAATGGGTGCGATGCCTTTCCCTATCAGCTCTTCGTTCAAGAATGTAACCAATGGCATCTCTTCTGTGAAGGAAGGCATGAAGGCGGACAACTTGCAGAAGAACGACGGTAAGATGTACAACCTCAATGGGCTGCAGGTCGATGAGAACTACAAGGGTGTGGTCATTGTCAACGGCAAGAAATACTTGAAGAAATAAATTCTTCCGGAATAATCATACGAGAATATTTTGATAAAAACTTTGAATACTTGATGATACATTTGATGAAAAGGAATCATCTCAAAATGACCGTTGCGGGTGTGGGCTTGATGATGCTCACTGCCTGCAACGGCCTTTTTGACGATATATACGACAAGCCTGAGCCTATCGTGCCTGCCAAGGGACAGCTCGTGATAGACGCCACAAGTTGGGCGGACTGGTATTACGTGGATCTCGATGAGTTGCATTGGCTTACCATGGAGGACGATGAGGACGGACTGTTGAAAGCACAGACTGAGTTCCAAGCTTATCCCATTCCGATGACTGCCACTGGCGATAAGGATGATACGGAGGCTGGGCATACAGCAGCCACGCAAGGCAAGAAGGCTGGACAGTATATGTACTGGTTTGATGTCTTTGGCGAAGGGGTCAAGAAGAATAGTTTCTCTTATTTCACTCCTACGGCAGATCAGACTGAACCTGAGAAATGGACTTTCGCCGTGCATCGCAACAACGTGAGAACGAATGGCGGAGCGGTGCTGGAGACGACTTATACTTCGATGGAGGAACTGCCTGAAAGCAGCGATGCCTTCAAGAACATGAAGTTTACAGAAGACGAATGGTCGGAAAACGAGGTGTGGGACAGTCAGGACCAGATGCTGATGTGCTATGTGCCTTCGCAGGGCATCGAAATCAACAAGGTGCTATCGTCATGGCTCTCCATGGAGATCCCGCCGATGCCACCTTCGTTCAGCATGAACAACCATGTGTTCATCCTCCGACTCAAGAACGGTAGTTATGCCGCCTTGCAACTGGAGAACTATCTCTCGCCGAAGGGAGCGAAGTGCTATCTCACCATTAATTACAAATATCCGTATTAAATGAAATACTTCTTTTTCTCAATGTTGCTGTCGTGTCCTATGACGATGATGGCACAGACATACGACGATGCTTATTTGGATTCCATCAGCCGCCAGTTTGACCTCGATGCTGTGGTGGTGACGGGAACTCGCACACCGAAGTTTCTGAAAGATACGCCGATACAGACTCGCGTCATTACTTCGAAGGACATTGCCAAGCTCGATGCCACCAATGTGCAGGACCTCCTGCAACAAGAATTGCCGGGTGTGGAGTTCTCGTATGCGATGAACCAGCAGACACATCTCAACTTCTCGGGCTTCGGGGGGCAGGGTGTGCTCTTTTTGGTGGATGGCGAGCGACTGGCTGGCGAGACTATGGATGATGTGGATTTCACTCGTCTCTGCTTGGACAATGTGGAGCGCATCGAAATCGTGAAGGGGGCTGCCTCGGCTCTTTATGGAAGCAATGCCACAGGTGGTGTCATCAACGTCATTACCAAGCGCAGTCAACAGCCTTGGACACTCAACGTGAATGTTCGTTACGCCAAGCACAACGAACAGCGATATGGTGCATCGTTTGGACTGAACAGCAAGCACTGGAACAATATGTTGACCGCCAACTTGAACCGCATCGACAACTACGACGTTCACAGTGCTGAAAATCCTGTGACTCGTGTCATCTCCACCATCTATGGCGACAAGACGATGAACTTCAAGGAGCAACTGGTATGGAGTCCTACCCAGAACTTCAGTCTGACAGGTCGTGCGGGGTATTTCTTCCGTGAGACGGTGAGGAGCGCCGACCAACCTGAGCGTTATCGTGATTTCACGGGTGGCTTGCGAATGAACTGGAATTTCACAGACCATGATGCCTTGCAAGCAAGCTATGCTTTCGATGAGTATGACAAGTCGGACTACCAACGTATCACCCATCTTGACATCCGTGACTACAGCAACGTGCAGAACACCTTCCGCTTGCTCTACAATCACTCGTTTGAGAGGGGAGACGTGCTGACCATCGGATCCGATTTCATGCACGACTATCTCTACAATACCAATCTGGATGGAGATACCCGAAAGCAGGATGCCTGGGATGTCTTCGCCCAGTACGACTGGCGTATATCGGAAAAGTGGGAGGCGGTGGGTGCGCTTCGCTATGACTATTTCTCGGATGGCAAGGACTCGCATGTCACTCCGAAGTTGAACGTCTGCTACAAACCTTTGCGCAACCTCGCCATCCGTGCGGGCTATGGCATGGGATTCCGTGCGCCTACCTTGAAGGAGAGATACTACAACTTCGATATGTCGGGCATCTGGATTGTGGAGGGAAACGAGAACTTGAAGTCAGAAATCAGCCACAATTTCAATCTCTCTGCAGAATATACCAAGGGACACTATAATTTTACGGCTTCTTCCTATTATAATAAGGTGAAGAACAAGCTCTCAACGGCTGCTCCCTACTTCAAATCGAAAGAAGATAAATTGCCTTACCTGCCTTACACCAATCTCGATGACTACAGTGTGTATGGTGGTGAAATCGGTGCGCAGGCTCGATGGAACAATGGTTTCTCTGCTCGTTTGACCTACGCTTACACGAAGGAACAACTGGCGAAAGACAAGGATGGTAACACCATCAACAACCAGTATATTCCAGCTCGTGAGCATGCTTTGAATGCACGCCTCGATTACGACCATCAGTTTACTAAGCACTATGGCTTGAACGTAGGATTGCAGGGACGAGTGCTCTCGGGCGTGGAGAATGTGGAATATAAGGACTACTATGATGTGGGTAAAGGAACACTTACGGTGAAATATCCTGCTTATACTTTCTGGAAGCTCTCGCTCGTGCAACGCATTGGTAAGGCGGTAAGGGTCAATGTGGCATTGGACAATCTCTTTGGATATAAGCCAAAGTATTATTATCTCAACAGTCCACTGACAGATGGAATCACCTTCCAGATAGGTATGTCGATAGATATAGATAAACTGCTCTAAAATGAATAATCCCCAGGTTTCGAATTTACTTCGAAACCTGGGGATTATTTGTTGGTTGAGGCTTCGGCACGAAACCGAGTATTGCCACGAGGCAACTCATCAGCGGACTGATGATGTTGAAGAAACAGAAGGGTAGATAGACCAATGTCGGGATGCCAAGCACGGTGCTCTGCGTCATGCCACATGCCGTCCAAGGTACCAATACCGAGGTTACCGTGGCGCTATCCTCGGTGCTTCGGCTCAGCAACTCGGGCTTGTAGCCACGTGCCGCATATTCCTCCTTGTAGATGCTGGCGTTCATGATGATGCTGAGGAACTGGTCGCCCATCACGAGATTCAGTAAGACACCCGATGTCACGGTAGAGCAAACCAAGGATACGGTGCTGTGGATGCTCTTCAAGAGTATCTTGGTGATGGCGTGGAGCATGCCGCTCGCCACCATGCACGAACCGAAGCACATGGCGCAGAGGATGAGCCAGATGGTGTTGAGCATGCCAGCCATGCCTCGGGTGGCTACCAACTTGTTGATGCTCTCCAGTCCGCAGTCCACCTGGGTGTTGGTGTAGCAGGTGGTCATGATGCCCTCGAAAAGGCTCTTGGCGGTAATCTCGGTCTCGCCGGCTATCCTCATGAGCACCTCTGGCTGGAGGATGAGGGCGCAGATGCAAGCGGAGAGGGCGGAGAGCAGGAGGGTGATGAGCGAAGGGGTCTTGCGATAGATGAGCCAGCCTGTGAAGACGGGCACGAGCATCGTCCAGAGCGAGATGTTGAAGCCATGGTCGAGACCGGTGAGATACTGGGTGATTTCCACTGGCTTACTGTCATAGCAGAGTCCGATGACGAGGTAGAGTATCAGCGAGATGGTCATGCTTGGTACGGTGGTGTAGAGCATGTAGCGAATATGTACGAAGAGGTCGGCTCCGGCGATGCTGGAGGCAAGTACGGTGGTGTCGCTCATCGGTGAGAGCTTGTCGCCGAAGTAGGCTCCTGAGATGATGGCTCCCGCGGTGTAAGGCGAAGGGATGCCGAGCGCCTCGCCGATTCCCATCAGGGCGATGCCGATGGTGGCGATGGTGGTCCACGAGGTACCTGTCATCACCGAGATAATCGACGAGATGATGCAGGCGCAGGGCAGGAAGAAGGTCGGCGACATCAGTTGTACACCATAATATATCAAGGTTGGCACCACGCCGCTAATCATCCAGGTGGCTGACATCATGCCGATGAGCAACAATATCAGGATGCTGACGCCGGCATCGCCAACTGTGCTCTTGATTTTCTCCTCGAAGATACCCCAGGGCATCTTGTATATCGCCATGCCGAGGGCCACGCAGACGGCGGTGGCTATCATGAGGGCTACCTGGGATGCGCCAGAGAGGGCATCGTCGGGGAAAAGGTTGACCACCACCACGATGAGGGCGATGAGTACGGCGAGGGGTATCACCGAAATGAATGGGTTCGGATTTCTTTGTTCCATTGTTGTTTTTCTGTCTCTTATTTTTCTATTGAACATTTTATGTTGAATGTTAGATTGCTGAATCTTAATGTTTACTTAAGGTTTCTTTCAGCTTGGAAGAACACTTCCTAGAAGTAGTAAGTGCAGCCGATGGTGGCGGCACGGTTGCCCAAGTGTTGAGTGGCAATGTCGTGGTAGCGTACTTCCAAGAGCCAGTGGCGGCTGATGGTTTTGTAGACAGCTGCCTCGGCATAGAGGTTGGCCGGGGCGTAGGAAAGGCTCGACTCGGAACGATGGGTGCTCCAAAGCATCGTGGCAGTAAAACGCCAGTCGCCTGGTAAGGAGAGCTGTGGGGCGAACTTGAAGACAAAATACTGGGATTTGATCTTCTCGCTCTTGTTGAGGCTTCCTGTCTCATTTTCAGGAATATCTCCAGGGATATATCTATTCTCATTGTCAAATCCGTGGTTATACACCTCATGCTTCGTCAGCTCTTCCTTGTAACTGCTGATGCCAGCCGTCAATCGGAGCATGCCGATGTGCCAGAAAAAGGTGTTGCCGAAGTTGAAGGTCTTGACTTTCCCCTCGTTGAGGTCTTGACCGATGTAGCGAATCACGGTGCTGAGGAAGAACTTCTTCTTTTGAAAGGTGTGCTTCAGCTCCGCCCTGTAGACTGGCTTTTGGTCGATGTCGCCTAGCACGGCGTTATAAAACTGCTGCGAGAAGGATGCTTGCAGTGTGCGGTGGGCGTTGAGATGATGGTAGGCACTCACGGTAAAGGCGTTGTGGTTGGAGGTGTTGGTGCGGCGATAGCGGTCGCCCACCATGAATCCCCACTTGCCTAGTGTCAGGTCTGCCTGGGCATAGAAATCCTCGTAGTCGGATTTGCTGGTCTCCTTGGCGATGCAATCTCGTTTGTAGGAGAGACCGCCCTCGAATCCAGCCGTAATCCATAGGTTTGGGGTGAACAGCGGAAAGTTGAACTCCAGGATTGTATAGGGATAGGTGGAGCGGCTGTGGTGTATGTCTCCGTTATCTCCTGTATGGTCCAAGGCGAGGGTAAGGAGCATGCTGGCTCCATTTTGGGAGAGCGTGCGCAGGTAGTCGAGCTCCACATTGTTGTATCGCTGATAGTCAACTGGGGTGCCCGTGAAACGGTTGCGAGTGTAGGTCTGCGTGGCGGTGAACATGAGGTTGTCTCGATTGGTGATGTCCCACGTCAAGTTGACCTTGGCTCCCTCGTGGCTGCGATGGTTGGTAGGGGCACCGTCGATGGCAGAGCGTTGCATGTTGCCCTCCACGTGCGAGAGAATGCTGAGGTTGTTGCCGTGGTATCTCACGCTGGTGATGGCCTCGCCACCGCCGTAGGTGTCGCCGAAGAGCCCCACTCGTCCAGAAATCTTCTCGGTTCCCACGTCCTTGCGAAGGTGGATGTCGATGACCTTCTTCTGGCTTCCGGTTCCCTTCATTACATCGGTGTTCATGCACACCTGGATCTTCTCTATCTCCTTCGCCTTGAGGTTGTGGAGCAAGGTGCTGTAGTCGAGTCCGTACTCCACGTTGTCGAAACGGATGACGAACGTGCCGTAGAGGTTGGCGAGTGGGTCGTCGCTGAGCGTGGTCCTGTTGTCGAGTGTGATGACATCGGGGCACATCAGGAGGATGTCCATAAGCGACTCGTCGCCACGCAGGTCGAGTTCGGGTACGTGTACGATATATCGGTCGCCGGCTTGTTCTATCGGCGAAGCGTTTATCTGGTAAGTGGTGCCACCCAAAGCAAGGGCGACTAGGAATGTTCTCAAGTTCATGAATATTCGTCTTTGGGTTATATCTATTTCTTTTATAGCTAAAACTTCTATAGCTAAAACTTCTATAGCTAAAACTTCTGCAAAGGTAATGAAAAAAAAGGAATCAGCCCTAGTTTTGGAAAATATTTTCTCAAAACTAGGGCTGATTCCTTTCTTTTTGTAAGGATTCTTGCGTTTTAGCTAAATAATTGTGTGATGAGAGGGATGGTGATGATGCTGCCCACGGTAGTGATGAACGTCATCTCGGTGATGAGCGACGGATCGCGACCATACTTGAGGCAGAACATCGTGCCGAAGCTAGCCACTGGCATGGCGATGACCACCGTGTTGATGTTGTTCACCTGGTCGCTCACGCCGCAGAACTTGAAGAGGAAGTAGATGCTCAGCGGCACTACCGCCAGACGAAGGAAGGAGGAGAGGTAGACCTTCGGCGAGCCGATAATCTCCTTGATTGGCAGCTTCGCCATCGACGAGCCGATAATCATCAGGGCGGCTGGCACGGTGATGTTGCCAACCATCGTCACCGGACGAGCGATGATGTCGGGGGTGTGGACACCCAGTGCCACCAAGAGAGCGGCGAGGAATGCGGCGAGCATCGCCGGACTAACCAAAACCTTCGGGTTGAACTGTTTCAGACTGTACTCGCCCTTGATGAGCATCACGCCTGCCGTAAAGATGAAGAAAGTGTTCGGCATGTTGAGCAGGGCGGCATAGAACACGGCGTGTGGTCCGAAGATGCTCGAAACGATAGGGTAGCCGATGAAGCCTACGTTGGCAAACATCAGGGCAAAGCCTATCATGCCTTGGTCGTCGTGGTTCTTGCTGATGAGGCGTGGCACCCAGAAGCCGAAAATCAACAATATGATATAGGTGAGAAATCCTACGCCCAAGAGGGGAAGGATGAGCGTGCGGTCGGGCAGCTCGTCACCCATTACTGATGACAAGACCAACAGTGGGCAGGTGATGTCGACCACGATGCTGGAAAGTTTCTTGTCGAACTTGTCGCCCATATAACCTAGCTTGCAGGCGACGTAACCTAAAATTACGATGATGAATAGAACCACCATCACTTCCAAATTTTGCATTATCCTGTTTTTAAGTCTCTCGCAGATTCCGCAGATTTCGCGGATTTTCTGCGAGAGAACGATATTTAATCGATGAATCTTCTGGTGATGTCGCCGTAGTTTTCGATGCGGCGGTCGCGGAGGAATGGCCACCAGCGGCGCACGTCCTCGCTATGCTTGAGGTCGATGTCGATGACGAGGCTCTCTTCCTCGTTGTCGCTCGC
>DHMR01000079.1:0-17406 GCA_002405875.1 bacterium UBA4637 | reverse complement strand
TCGCCCTGCGGACCAGCCACGAAACTGCTGCCCCAGAACTGGATGCCCTCGGTCTGACCGCTTGGGTCTGGCTCGAAGCCCACTCGGTTCACGGCTACCACTGGCAAGCCATTTGCCACGGCATGGCCTCGCATCACGGTGGTCCACGCTTCACGCTGTCGCTGCTGTTCCTCCTCGGTATCGTAAGTGGCGTAGCCGATGGCGGTAGGATAGATGAGAATGTCGGCTCCCTGCAGAGCCATGAGTCGGGCAGCCTCAGGATACCACTGGTCCCAACATACCAGTACGCCTAGCTTGCCCACCGAGGTCTGTATCGGGTGGAAACCGAGGTCGCCCGGGGTGAAGTAGAACTTCTCGTAGTAGGCAGGGTCGTCGGGGATGTGCATCTTGCGATACTTGCCAGCGATGGTGCCGTCCTTCTCCAAGACTACTGCCGTGTTGTGGTAGAGTCCTTGGGCACGGCGCTCGAAGAGGGAGGTCACGATAACCACGCCTAGGTCTTTCGCCAGCTTGCCGTAGAAGTCGGTCGATGGACCAGGGATGGGCTCTGCGAGGTCGAAGTTCTCCACGTCCTCCACCTGGCAGAAGTAGAGGGTGTTGTGGAGTTCCTGCAATACGATGAGCTCTGCGCCACGGTGGGCGAGGTCGATGATGCCCTGGGCGATGCGAGTCTTGTTGTTGGCGATGTCCGCCGTGATATGGAGTTGTAATATTCCGAGTTTCATTTTCTTTTCTTTTCCTTTTTTTTAACTTTTTCTCTCTTCAAAACTTTTTCTTTTCAAAACTTTCTTTTTTCAAAGACCATTTCCCCATTTCTCTTCGTTCTTCATTCTCTGATCGTTCCTTCAGGCAACTGCATGGTGAGGCAATGGATGCTTCCGTGTTGGCGAATGATGGTAAGTGAGTCGACACCGATTATCTCACGGTCAGGGAATGCAAGTTGAATTTGCTTCTTGGCAAGCTCGTCCTTCTCGGGCTGGTTATACGTTGGATAGATGACGGCACCGTTGAGGATAAGGAAGTTGGCATAGGTGGCAGGAAGCCGTTCGCCTTCATCATAGATGGCATCTGGCATAGGCAGTTTGATCAAGCGATAAGGGTAACCTTCGAAGGTGAAGAGTTTCTGCAACTGCTTTTCCAAGGCCTGAAAATCCTCATACTGTTCATCTTCAGGATTGTCACAGCCCATATATAATAAGGTGTCGTGAGGAGCTACTCTGACGATGGTGTCTATATGCCCATCGGTATCGTCTCCGATGAGATTGCCGTGGTCGAGCCAAACAATCTGTTGTGCATGAAAAAAATTCTTCAGTTGATGATCGATGTCCTCGCGAGTGAAAGGTTGGTTGCGGTGAGGAGCTAGCAAACATTGTGATGTGGTAAAAATAGTGCCTTTCCCATCGCTCTCGATACTTCCCCCTTCGAGCACGAAACCAGTATGGTTTTCCAAGGCTGCCTGGAAGGCTCCTTGATAGTATAGTTGCAGATTGATGGCGTTGTCTTTCTGCCATGCGAATTTCTCTCCCCAGCCATTAAACTTGAAGTCTAACAGATGGATAGGGACAACGAAGGAGTTTTGCTTGTTGCGAGAAACCAATGTGATAGGACCGTGGTCGCGAGCCCAAGTGTCATTGCTGTCTATTTCGAAGAGATGGACACGGGTCATCTGCTCGGGCGACAAGCGCTCAGAAAGCATGTTACGGGTACTCTCCAGTATCGGAGTGACCACTAGCAGTTGCTCGAAACGAGTGATGATCTCTGCCAGTTCTAGATACGTATTGGTAATCTGTCGAAGGTAAGGTTTCCAATCTGTATTGGCGTGTGGCCAAGTGAGCATGATGCCGCTCTGTGGCTCCCATTCTGCCGGGAGCACGAAGTCGCAAGGGAAAGTAGAGTAATGCATAAGCGATACTGTTTTATGGACACTTCTCTTCAGATGAGGTGTCGGATTGTTGAATATGATTGCAAAAGTAAGGAAAAATCTGCGAATTAGGTGAATTCTCTGCGAGATTTTTTATCTTATTTTATTAAAAAATATTAAACAACAAGGCGTAGCGAGACAAAATCGCTTGAAAATGTTTAACTTTGCAGTCTAAAAGTGTAAATTTGGACATGATTTCTCTTTTCGTGAAGATGGGGAAGACTTGATGTAAGTGAAGTGAAGACACTCCATCAAACGGGAGAGAAGGATTGCTTGTTTAGAAAATATGAAAAGGAGCGTGAAAATATATCAGGTAGTTGATGCCCTTGAACAATACGCGCCTCTGCCCTTGCAGGAAGGATATGACAATGCCGGCTTGCAAGTTGGATTGACAGAGGCGGTAGAAGTATCAGGGGCATTGTTGTGTCTTGACGTGACTGAGGATGTGGTCGACGAGGCCATTCGGAAGGGGT
The DNA here is from genome assembly GCA_002405875.1 of bacterium UBA4637. Next base: position 15,012 of record DHMR01000079.1, on the reverse strand, counting down.
GCAACCTCATCGTGAGCCACCATCCGCTCATCTTCCGCAAACTTGCGAGAATATCGGATGAGAACTATGTGCAACGTACTGTGCGCAAGGCCATCAAGAACGATGTTACGATTGTCTCCATGCACACCAACATGGATGCAGCCACGGGCGGCGTCAACTTCAAGATAGCCGAGAAGCTGGGATTGAAAAATGTACAGTTCTTTGCTGGCGAGAAGGAGGTGAACGGCGTGAAAGGCGGCGAGGGTGTCATCGGTGAGATTTCCGATGAGGGTATTGCTGCCGATGACTTGGTGCTGATGCTTCGCGAGCGTTTCCATGTGGAGTGCGCGCAGTGCAACCAACTCTTGCGTCGTCCTATCAAGAAGGTGGCGCTCTGTGGAGGTGCTGGTGCTTTCCTGTTGAATGATGCCATAGCGGCTGGTGCCGATGCCTTCATCACGGGCGAGATGAGCTATCATGAGTATTTCGGACATGAGCAGGAGATTCAGATTTGCGTCATCGGCCACTATCAGAGTGAGCAGTTTACGAGCGAAATCTTCCGCAGCATCATCGAGGAACAGTGTCCGGGAGTGAAATGCTACATCTCGGAGATTAACACCAATCCTATCCTCTACTTGTAACAGTTTTTAAAGACAAATATTAAATTTAAAAATAAATATTAAAACATAAAGCAATTATGGCAAAGAAAGATCCTACAGATTTGACAGTGGAAGAGAAGTTGAAGGCTCTCTATCAGCTTCAGACCACCTTGTCAGGCATTGATGAAAAGCGCGCGTTGAGAGGTGAACTTCCTCTCGAAGTTCAGGACTTGGAAGACGAGATCGCAGGTCTCAATACTCGTATCGAGAACATCCAGCGCGACATCGACCAGTTTGAAAAGGCTGTCACTCAGAAGAAGGCTGAAATCCAGGAGGCTGAGGCTAGCTTGGAACGTTACCATGCTCAGCTCGATACGGTAAGCAACAACCGCGAGTATGATACTTTGAGTAAGGAAATCGAATTCCAGCAGTTGGAAATCGAGCTTTGCAACAAGAAAATCCGTGAGGGCGAGCAGAAAATCCGTGAGAAGCAGGGCGACTTGCATCATGCCGAGGAGATGAAGGCTGACCGTGAGAAAGGTTTGGTGGAGAAGCGTGCCGAACTGGACGACATCATGGAGGAGACTCGTGAGGAAGAGGAGCGCTTGAAGGAGAAAGCCTTGGACTTGGAGAAGAAAATCGAGCCACGTTTGCTTGCTAGTTTCAAGCGTATTCGTAAGGGTGCTCGCAATGGCTTGGGCATCGTTTACGTGCAGCGTGATGCTTGTGGTGGTTGCTTCAACAAGATTCCGCCTCAGCGTCAGTTGGATATCAAAATGCACAAGAAGATTATTCCTTGTGAGTATTGTGGCCGTATCTTGATCGACCCAGAATTGGCTGGTGTCAAGATCGAAACACCTCAGACAGAGGAGAAGCCAAAGCGTAAGCGCGCTATTCGCAAGAAAAAGAGCGAGGATGCTGAATAAAGTTCGAAGTTATATAAAAGAGGCTCAAGAGTAGCGAAATGCTGCTTTTGAGCCTCTTTTTTTACAATCCTCTAGCCTTATAGATTCTGTCCTTGGCTTCGTTGATTTCTTGGAACTTCTTTTCTGCGGCTCGTCTGACATCCTCGCCTAAGGCTGCAACCTTGTCTGGGTGGTGCTTGAGCGCCATCTTTCGATAGGCAGCCTTCACTTCTTCATTGGTTGCCGAAGGCGAAATTCCCAACACCTTGTAGGCGTCATCGAGGCTGCTGGAAGAAGACGCTCCGCTACGAAGGTTCAACATTTGGTCGACATCCTCCTCGGTGAGACCTAAATGCACGGCGACTTCCTTGAGAGCGGCAATTTCTTCTGGACTTACTACACCGTCTGCTTGGGCGATGATGACCAGGAAGTTGAGCAACTGTAAGCGTTGCTCGTACAACATGTTGCTACGTATCTGGTGGCAACTGTCTTGTATCACCGTGCGATATTCTGCCATGCCGATACGTTTCTGCTGCTCAAAGAGCTTGAGGAGAATCTGCTCGCCTTGTTGCTTGGCTGCTTCACCGAAGTTTTGACGGAGGAATCTGCGTACCACTTCCATTTCCGAGTGCATGACCTTGCCGTCGGCATTGATGATGTAGGAGGAAAGTACCAGTAGCGAGAACATGAAGCTATTGCGCTGTCCTTCGTAGCTTGTGTTGGTATATTCTTGCCCACTATATCCTTGGTTGGCATTGTAGTAGTTGCTGTTGTCGTATTCTCGATTGTTGTAACCCGAATTACCTTGCCTGTTCACCTCGTCAAGTCCATGGTCGAAAAGAGAGCCGAGGGCAAATCCCGCCAAGGCTCCTAGTGGTCCCGCTGTGATGAAGCCCAGAAAGCCACCTATCCATTTTCCTGCTGCCATAATTGTCTAACGTTTTTGATGAAAAATATAAAAATAGCCCTTCTTCCTGCCTGATAAGTAGTGAAGAAAGACTATTCTTGTGAAGTGTACGTCTTGTTAGTTGTTGAAATAATACAAGAACGAAGCGATGCCTGAAAGAGCAGGCTTGCGCTGACCCTCTATCTCGATGTCAAACTTGATGCTGGTCTTGCAGATGCCGCGAAGGTTCTGAATGTCGTGGAGTGTGGCCACGAGGCGGATGCGTGAACCTGTGATGACAGGCTGGCCGAACTTCATCTTGTCCATACCGTAGTTGACAAGCATTTTCAAGTTGTTGACTTCGAGAATCTGCTGCCACAAGTATGGGAGCACGGAAAGCGTGAGATAACCGTGTGCGATTGTGCTATGATAAGGACTCTCCACCTTGGCACGCTCCACATCTACGTGAATCCACTGAGGGTCGAGAGTCGCGTCGGCGAACTTGTTGATACGGTCTTGATCGATTTGGAGCCAATCTGATTCTCCAAGTTTCTCACCGAGGTGAGAAGCAAATTCCTCGTAGGAATTGATTACTAATTTTGCCATTTCTTGTTTTCTATTTTATTGTTTATGTATTAGTCTCTTCTGAAGATGTCGCGGGTATATACCTTGTCTTTCACATCGTCCAAGCATTTGTCGTAGCGATTGGCGATGATGGCTTGGCTGAGTTTCTTGAATTCATCCAGGTCATTGACAACTCGGCTTCCGAAAAAGGTAGTTCCGTTCTCTAGTGTTGGCTCGAAGATAATGACCTGCGCACCCTTGGCTTTGATGCGTTTCATGACACCTTGAATACTGCTTTGGCGGAAGTTGTCGCTGTTGCTCTTCATGGTCAGGCGATATACTCCGATGGTGCATCCTTTTTCCTTGCTGGCATCATACGCACTGTTGTCGTTGTAATAACCAGCTTTCTTCAGTACGGCATCTGCAATGTAATCCTTGCGGGTTCGGTTGCTTTCCACGATAGCTTGGATCAAGTTCTCGGGTACGTCGGCATAGTTGGCAAGCAACTGCTTGGTGTCTTTTGGCAAGCAATAGCCACCATAGCCGAAAGAAGGATTGTTGTAGAACGTTCCGATGCGTGGGTCGAGGCCTACACCGTCGATGATGGCTTTCGTGTCCAGGCCTTTCATCTCGGCATACGTGTCAAGTTCGTTGAAGTAGCTGACACGGAGAGCCAAATAGGTGTTGGCGAATAGTTTGACGGCCTCTGCTTCCGTCAAGCCCATGAAGAGCGTGTCGATATTCTCCTTGATGGCTCCTTCTTGCAGGAGTGCTGCGAATGTGTGGGCCGCCTTGTCAAGACGCTCATTGCCTTCCGGTCTTCCTACGATGATGCGGCTAGGGTAGAGGTTGTCATAGAGCGCCTTGCTCTCACGCAGGAACTCTGGAGCGAAAATGATGTTGTCGCTGTCATATTTCTTGCGGACACTTTCGGTATATCCCACGGGTATTGTACTCTTGATGACCATGATGGCATTGGGATTGACCTTCTTCACGAGCTGGATGACTTCCTCTACATGAGACGTGTCGAAATAGTTTTTGACAGGATCATAGTTGGTAGGTGTGGCGATGACCACGAAGTCGGCGTCTTGGTAGGCTTCGACTCCGTCGGTTGTAGCTTTCAACTTAAGGTCTTTCTCTGCCAAGTATTTTTCGATGTAATCATCTTGAATCGGTGACTTTCGCTGGTTGATGAGTTCTACTTTTTCAGGAATTACATCGACAGCCATCACTGAATGATGCTGGCTGAGCAAGGTTGCGATGCTCAAGCCTACATAGCCTGTGCCGGCAACAGCGATTTTAATATTTTCATTTTCCATTTCTTCTCTATTAGCTAATACAATAAATGTAGATGCAAAAATGATAGTGCAACCTATCTCCTGCAAAGATGGTGCAATCTATCTTCTGCAAAGATAGTGCAAAAAATGGAGACTGCAAAATGAAAGTGAGTTTTTTTATAAAAAAATAACTCGTTCATATTTCGCGTATTTCTGAACGAGTGTACGGACGGACGAAAATATGCGAAAAATGAACGAGGTTGGGAAGGCAGCAATTGTAGTGAAAATGCTCGAACGAAGAACCTTGTGCAAGATCTAGATTGTCAATAATTTTTTATAACTAGGAATGTCTTCCAGGAATACATATTTTTTACTTTCATAATCCATCTTGCAAATGTAGTGTTGCAGCCCGTTGCTCACGACGAGGTAGTCTACGTGCAAGAGCATGTTGTAGATGGAAATTTGGTCAAACACTTTTTGTGTGATGGGAATATGAGGAGCTTTGTATTCGATGATCATCCTAGGTTTCAGTTCGCGAGAGTAGAGCACACTGTCGGCGCGGAGCACTTTGTCGCCGACGGTCAACTGGATTTCGTTGGCAAGGAGAGCACTGGGATAACCTTTGTGCTCGACGAGAAAATGGATGAAGTGTTGGCGTACCCATTCCTCAGGAGTGAGCGCGATGAATTTTTTTCTCAAGATGTCGAAGATCATCGGACGTGCTTGGGTGCCTCGAAGTTTGATTTCGAAAGGTGGAAGATTGAGCTTTATCATATACCTTATTATAATTATATACCTTAATATAATATATAGTTCAAAAATATTTTGTACCTTTGCCGCAAATTAATAATTTGGTGAGGGTAGAGCAAAGCGGCAGGGATATGTCATTCTCCGATGCCCCCGTTGCTCTTATCTTCTGCAAAGGTACAAAAAAATATTGTAATGGCAGATAAAAAACAAGCAATAAGTTATGAGTCGATCATGAAAGATTTGAAGGCTCGCAACTTTTCTCCCGTCTATGTCTTGATGGGAGATGAATCGTATTACATAGATTTGTTGTGCGATTATATCACGGAAAATGTGCTTCAACCGGAAGAGCGGGACTTCAATCAAGTGATTCTTTTTGGTGCGGAGACCACCGCTTCGCAAGTGGTTGACCAATGCAAAGGGTATCCGATGATGGCTGAGCACCGGGTGGTCATTCTGAAAGAGGCTCAGAATTTGCGAAATTTTGAAGCTCTTGAGAAGTACTTCGAAAATCCCGTAAAATCAACCATCTTGGTGATGACCTACAAAAATGGAAGTATTGACCGCCGAAAGAAACTTCTTCCTCGTGCGGAACAAGTAGGTGTGGTCTTTGAAAGCAAAAAAATAAAAGACTATCAACTGCCAGCTTTCATCGAGACTTATATGAAGAAGAAAAAAGCTGCCATCGAGCCCAAGGCTACCCAGATGGTGGCCGACCATATCGGTGCGGATTTGCATCGCTTGACATCCGAGCTTGACAAACTTCTGATTTCTCTGCCTGAGAATGATCGTCGTGTCACCCCGGAGATTGTGGAGAATGTGATTGGTGTCAGCAAGGAGTTCAATGCTTTCGAACTCAGGAGTGCGATTGTCAATCGGGATGTTTTCAAGGCCAATCAAATTATCAATTATTTTGACAGCAATCCGAAGAGTGGTTCCCTCTTTGCGCTTCTCCCGATGCTCTTTTCTTATTTTCAAAATTTGATGCTAGCGTATTATGCGCCGAATAAACAGAATGAAAATGAGCTTGCAAAATTCTTGGATTTGAGAGGAGTTTGGGCTGTGCGTGATTATTTGACAGGAATGAGAAACTATAATGGAGTGAAGGTGATGCAGATTATTGACAAGTTCAGAGAGGTCGATGCGATGTCCAAGGGCTTCCATAATCCCGATACTCCGGCAGGAGAATTGATGCGCGAACTGGTGTTTTTCATTCTCCATTGATGAATGATTTTTCGGTCGTCTATGCCTTCTCCTTCGGTTTGAGTTTTCTGATGATGGAAGGGTAGGAGAGAAGAATGGTTAGGGTAGGAGAGAGAAATGGCTTGGGGTAGGTGAGCGGGATGGCTAGGATGGAAATTGAGTCTTCTAAGATAGGGGTGATTCCAAAAGAATCACCCTTTTTTAATAAATCCAGTTTCAGGCGATTTGGCTGTAGCGTGTTGGAAAAATGCTCCAACTAGCATTTGAAAATGTAAATTTGGGGCATCTGGTGGGGCTTTTGGGCCAAAATTAGTATGAAAATGATGCGAAAATGAATGAAAAATGGGCTATTTTTAGGTTTTTAACGCTTTTTCGGAGCTAGATGAGTATTTTGTAGTTTTGCTTGTCTGACGGATTAAATCGTTTGTAATCAAATGTTTATGGATATTTTCTGCCTTGTAAGTGCTCTGAGATTTACGAATTTCTAGCTAGACTAACCTTGGAATGGAAGAATGAGAAAAATCGAAAAATAGAGCATCTTTTCAATTCTCAAATTTAGTGTTAGCATTTGTTAGGGTTTATGTTTGTCGTGTTTAGATATTTAAATTTGTAAATTTGTAAATTGATTTAAAATTTAAAATTGTAAATATTGAAAACTATAGAAAAGTAAAGGCAGGAGGTGTTTAGCTTTGTAAATGTAAATTCACGATTTAATATTGTGAAATGAATAAATATCCATTCCAGTTTCTATCATTTAAAAGCATTGAAAACCAGTAGTTTAGTTAGCTCTATTCGGGACGATATTCTTCTAATCGCTTAATTCTAGTCAATATTTTGTATATATTCGTATTTGTCGCTAGATGGATAAGATATAACACTAAAGAACCTAGCGAATTATGCTTATAGGCTAGATAAATCCTTTGTAAACTATTCGGAAATTCAAATGTGGATATGTAAATGTAAACCTAAAAACCGTGATGATATTTAGAAAGTTGAATATATACATTTGTGAATTTAAATCTTTAGGAATAAAAAACTCTTTAGATTTTTTGTTCAATCCAAAAAAAAGTTTTATCTTTGTAAAATCTTAGAGAAAAGGTCCAAAATGCCTCTATTCGTCGTCAAGTTCCTAAATCGTACATCTCTGAGGTGGCAAAAATAGACTTGGCTTCATAAAGGCAGGAACCTTAAAAAATGTAAACAACGATAATTTGTAAAGAACAACTATAATTCGTAAAGATATGAAAGATAGAATTAGGCTCCTCATGGAGGACCAGCATCTTACCCAACAAAGTTTCGCTCAACTCCTCGGAATTTCTTCTGCATCGTTGAGCAGCATATTTAATGATCGTACCAAACCGACCTTGAATATTGTCGATGCGATTCACAAAAAGTTTCCGCAAGTCAATCCCGTCTGGATTCTCTTCGGCACCCCACCTATGTATCTTCAGGATGATGCGACCAAGCAGGCGGATGGAGAAACTTCGGAAGCCAATGGTCAAGGACAGCCAGGTATGGAAAGCTTGGTTTTTGACTTCGGCGACGAGAATGGTGCCCAGGCAACTGGTGGGGCTTCACCCAACTCGTCTTCCCAGATGGCTCATGGCTCGCTTTTCGACCAACCTCAAGGACAGTGTGTGAAATCGACACTTAAAAATCCTGCTCAAGAAAACGTGAAATATATTGACAAACCTCAGCGCAAAATCACGGAGATTCGTATATTTTATGATGACCAGACGTGGGAAACTTTTGTGCCAAAAAAATAAAATATATTCCTTTTTCTTTCGTAGTCTCAAAAAAAAGCATTACTTTTGCAAATGGTAAGACATTCGAGAGAGGGTTGTGGCGAACTCTCCCTCTAGAGTAACCGAAAGAAACATTTTAAATCGTAAAGATGAAAAAATACATTTTAGACCTCAAGGTGGTTTCGGTAGAACCATTAAGCGATAAGCATGTCTTGATCAAGCTTACCGATGAAAAACCTCTCCCAGAAATCGTACCAGGACAGTTTGTCGAAGTAAGAGTGGACCATTCTCCTACCACGATGTTGCGCCGTCCTATCTCAATCAATTTTGTCGACCGGGATCGCAATGAACTTTGGCTCTTGGTTGCCATGGTGGGTGATGGTACTCGCCAGCTCGGTAAGTTGAAGCCGGGCGACACGCTCAACTGCATCCTGCCATTGGGCAATGGATTTTCGATGCCAACCCAGGCTGGGCAGAAGTTCTTGCTCGTGGGTGGAGGCGTAGGTGTCGCTCCCCTGCTCTATTTAGGAAAATGTATCAAGGACATGGGAGCCGAGCCCATCTTCCTTCTGGGTGCGCGTTCCGGCAAGGATCTCCTGGAGCTGGATGAGTTTAGTAAGTTGGGTCGGGTATGCATCACCACCGAGGATGGTAGCGTAGGCGAGCAAGGTTTCGTGACCAATCACTCCATCCTTCAGCGAGAGCAGTTTGACATGATTTCCACCTGTGGTCCGAAGCCGATGATGGCAAGTGTCGCTCGATATGCCCACAAGGCCAATGTGGAGTGCGAGGTGTCATTGGAGAACAAGATGGCTTGTGGCGTAGGTGCCTGCCTTTGCTGTGTGGAGAAAACCACCAAGGGCAATCAGTGCGTTTGCAAGGATGGACCCGTCATCAATGTGAAGAACTTGCTTTGGCACCTCTAATGTGGGAGGGACTGAGTTGCCTCTGAAGAACTCTAAATGTAAAAAAATACGAAATGTTATCGCTCGGATTTTCTGAAGGAATTGTAAAAATTTTTGGTGACAAGACAAGCGGTAAAACTAAATGAAAACATTATGGCATCATTAAGTGTAAACATACATAATTTGAAATTGAAGAACCCCGTGATGACTGCGTCGGGAACTTTTGGCTATGGCTTGGAGTTTGCCGATTTCGTGCCTCTAGATGAAATCGGTGGCATCATCGTCAAGGGTACGACTTTGGAACCTCGCGAGGGCAATGACTATCCACGAATGGCCGAGACCGCCCAGGGTATGCTCAATTGTGTGGGGCTTCAAAACAAAGGCGTGGATTATTTCTGCACGAACATCTATCCGCAGATCAAGGACATCGACACCAATATGATTGTCAACGTGTCGGGGCATTCTCCTGAGACCTACGCCGAGTGTGCCGCTCGCATCAACGAACTGGAAAAGATTCCTGCCATCGAACTGAACATTTCTTGTCCGAACGTGAAAGATGGTGGCATGGCTTTCGGCGTGACCTGCGAGGGAGCCTCCAGCGTGGTGAGGGCTGTCCGCAAGGCTTACCACAAGACCTTGATTGTGAAGCTTTCACCGAATGTGACCAACATTGCCGACATCGCCCGTGCCTGCGAGTCAGAGGGAGCGGATTCCGTATCTCTCATCAATACGTTGATGGGAATGGCGGTGGACATCGAGAAGCGCCAGCCTTTGCTGAGCATCCGCACCGGTGGCTTGAGTGGACCTTGTGTCAAGCCTGTCGCCCTGCGTATGGTCTATGACGTGTCGCATGCCGTCAAGATTCCTGTGGTCGGCTTGGGTGGCATATCGACTGCCGAAGATGCCATCGAGTTTCTCATGTGTGGTGCGACTGCCGTGGAGATTGGAACGGCCAACTTCGTGGATCCTACCGTCACCAAGAAAGTGAAGGATGGTATCAGCGATTGGCTTGACAAGCATGGCTGCACTTCCGTGCATGAGATTATCGGAGCCATCAAGTAATATCACTATAATACATATTATACAAAAATACATTTTAAAATATAAATCATGTTATCAGATATAGAAATCGCAAAATCAGTGAAGTTGCGTCCCATCAACGACGTGGCTGCCGAACTGGGCATCCCGGAGGATGATATAGAAAATTATGGTCGATATATAGCCAAGATATCTACCCATGCCATCGATAAGAGCAAGTTCAAGGGACATCATCTCATCCTGGTCACCGCCATCAGTCCTACCAAGGCTGGCAATGGAAAGACGACCGTGAGTGTCGGCTTGGCGCTGGGCATGCACAAGATAGGCAAGAATGCGGTGGTGGCCCTCCGTGAGCCTTCCCTGGGTCCATGCTTCGGCATGAAGGGCGGAGCTGCCGGCGGTGGCTATGCCCAGGTGTTGCCGATGGAGAAAATCAACCTGCATTTCACGGGCGATTTTCACGCCATCACAGAGGCGAACAACATGATTGCCGCCCTGCTCGACAACTATCGTTATCAGCATGAGGCGGATGGATTCAAGTTGAAGAAGATACTTTGGCGTCGCGTGATGGATGTCAACGACCGTGGCTTGCGTCGCATCATCACGGGGCTTGGACCTAAGGATGGCATCGAGACCGAGGCTGGCTTCGATATCACTCCTGCTTCCGAGATCATGGCCATCATGTGTTTCGCCACGAGCGTGGACGATCTTCGCCGTCGCATCGACAACATCTTGCTCGGTATCACGGAGGACGACAAACCTTTCACCGTGAAGGATATGGGAGTGGGTGGCAGTATCGTGGCTCTCTTGCTGGATGCCTTGAAGCCAAACCTTGTGCAAACCACTGAGGGCACTCCTGCCTTTGTGCATTGTGGACCATTTGCCAACATCGCCCATGGATGCAATTCTGTCATGGCGACCGCGGCTGCCTTGGAGTATGGTGACTATGCCATCACGGAGGCGGGATTCGGTGCCGACCTCGGCGCAGAGAAGTTTTATGACGTCAAGTGCCGTAAGACGGGCTTGCAACCAGACCTGACAGTACTGGTGGTTACCCTGCAAGCCTTGAAGATGCACGGTGGCGTCGCCCTGGAGGATATCAAGACCCCGAACATCCCAGGCATGGAGAATGGTTACTGGAACCTCGACAAGCATGTGAAAAACTTGCAGAGCTTCGGACAGACGGTTGTCATCGCCTTCAATAAGTTTGCTACCGATACCGACGAGGAAATCGAGGTATTGCGCAAGCACTGCGAGGAGCTGGGCTGCGGCTTTGCCGTCAACAATGCTTTTGCCGAAGGTGGCAAGGGAGCTGTCGAGCTGGCCAACTTGGTGGTGAAGACTATCGACGAGCATCCGTCCGCTCCTCTCCATTATGCTTACCAGGACGACGAGCCTGTGGTGAAGAAGATCGAGGACGTGGCATTCCATCTCTATGGAGCGGGCAGCGTGACTTTGAGCGAGTCGGCCGAGGCGATGCTGGAGGAAATCAAGAAGTTGGGTGCCGAGAAGTTCCCAGTCTGCATTGCCAAGACGCAATACAGTTTCTCTACCGATGCCAAGGCATACGGACCTACGGATGGTTACGAGTTGCATGTACGCGACATCACCGTCAACATGGGTGCCGAGATGATCGTGGTCATCGCGGGTCCTATCATGCGTATGCCGGGTCTGCCAAAGAGTCCGCAAGCCGAGCGCATCGACGTGGTGAACGGCGAGATTGTCGGTTTGTCGTAAAAATGTTTGAATAAAAGCTTTGAAAAAGTTTTGGAAAAAATATAGTTTAGAAAAAAGTTTGGATTAAAGATTAAGGTTAAGTGATGAAGGTTAGCGAACCTTCGGGGGGACTGCCTTGCTTGTGTTAAGCAGGGCAGTTTTTTTGCATGGCCGTGGAAGAGGCGAGGCTGAACTCACATCCACAGTAGAGCTGGTTATAGAAATCATGGATGTGCAGCAGTTCATTTCGTCTCATTTGCAACCCACCTTTTCGCCAGTTTTGTTCCCACCAAGTCACGTCGGGGCAGTTGCTGACGGCGACATGGCCAGCCATGTCTATCTGGTGGATGTTCTTCCACCTGGAGGAAGCAAGCGTGGTGGTCAAGAGCGGGAAGCCGTGCTCCTGGGCATATTGAGCGGCTCGAAGCAGACGGTATTGGAAACAGACGGAGCATCTCGACCCTCGTTCGGGCTCATTTTCAAGCCCCTTGATGGATTGACGCCAATCCTCGTGGTCGTATACGTCCTCGACATAAGGCACGCCTTGGTCTTCTAGGAACCGAATCAGTTCGTGCTTGCGAGTGTTGTATTCCTCGATGGGGTAGATGTTGCTGTTGGAGAAAAATACGGTTGGTTTCATGCCGTTGCGTAGCATGCATTCTACGATGGCGGATGAGCATGGGGCGCAACAAGCGTGGAGGAGAACTTTGTGACCTCCTGCGTCACTGCCGTCTGGTAAACTTAACTTAAGATATTTGTATTGTTCTTCTGGAAGTATTTTCATTGCTTTTTGATTTTCGTTGCTTTTTGATTTTAATTGTTTTTGCTTTTATTGTTTTTGTTTTTTTCATTGTCTTTTTAAAAGTTTTGTTTTCTCAAAAAACTGAGATTACTGTGACTGAGACTGGGTGACTGTTTCGTGGAAGAAACCCCTATAAGCAAAAAAAACAAATGGGGTACAGTCTCACGACAACCCCCATTTGCCCAAATATATGCGAAAACTGATGCAAAGATACTGCTTTTTTCTGAAACACCAAATTATTGAATAGCTTTTTTTGCAAAAAACGTAAAAAAGACTAATATTTAACCTTTTGTTAACAAAAAACGATTTGTTTGTTAATAAATATATACTCATTTGCATTCGTTGCCAAAAATATTGTACCTTTGCACCAGGTAAAAAATACAGTGATGAAAAAAATAGTGAGATCTACATTATATATTGTCATGATATTGTGCCTGGCTTTCCTCCCCGATGCCTGGCTGTGGCATCAGGGAGTGGGTGAGTGGACTTGGCCGCTGAGAGTCGTTTGGTGGCTTCCTACGCTCCTGATTCTGCTGGCAGAGTTGGGGTTGCAGTTGGGCAAATATCACAAGACATCGGTGAGAATCCTCTTCACCCTGATTCTCTTCTCCGTTATTCCCAAGGTGATTTTCATCTTGTTCCACCTGTTCCTGCCCGGGTGGCTTGCCATTGCGCCGGCTGTGGCGGTCATGGCGTGCTTCCTGTTTGGCTTCACCGAAGGCTGGAAACGCCTGCAAGTGAAACAGGTCACTTATTCCTCTCCGGATCTTCCACCTTATTTCGATGGTTACAAGATACTCCATTTCAGCGATTTTCATCTTGGCTCCTTTCCCCGGGGGACGGATTTCGTGGAGAAAGTCGTGGAGCAAGCCAACGATGAGGATGCGGAGATGATGATGTTCACGGGCGACTTGGTCAACAATTCAGCCGACGAGGTCGTGCCTTACCTCGATGCGCTGAAGAAGTTGCATGCTCCCGACGGCATCTTTTCCGTCTGGGGCAACCATGATTACTGTGAGTACGACAACAACCACTCGATCGGGGCGTTGAAGCGCAACCGCAAGAAACTCTTCGAGTACCAGAAGCAGCTCGGATGGACGCAGCTGATGAACGAGCACGTCACGATGTCGCATGGCTTGGCGAGCATCGAGATCATCGGCGTGGAGAATGCGGGCAATCCACCGTTTTCCAATCGCTCCAACCTCAAGAAGGCGATGAAGGGCATCGACAAGAATGCTTTCAAGATACTCTTGACCCACGATCCGCACCACTGGCGCAAGGAAGCCTTGAAGGCGAAAATCCAGCTCACGCTCGCCGGACATACCCATGCTGGGCAAATCCAACTCGGCCGGCTGACTCCTGCCCGCATGGCTTTCAGAGAGTGGGGAGGCATCTATCGCCAAGGTTCCCAGATGCTCTATGTGTCGGCGGGCTTGGGCGGCTCCTTCCCGTTCCGCCTGGGCGCCTGGCCGGAAATGACGGTCATCACCCTGAGACGAGCCAACTAGCCTTTTCGACGAGCCAACGAATAGCTCTTTTCTCGTCACATTTTTATCGATACGTACAAAAATAGGTCAAAAAAACACTTCCACTAGCTGTTTTTCACGATTTGTCCCCTTTATTTCATGTTTTATGGACATGAAAAAGGGGATTTTTTGTTAAATTTGCAAACCAAACGAGAATAAAATCAATTTGAAACAACAATAGAGCAACAAACAAAACAAAAAATAAGAACAACAATAAATCTAAAAACAAGATGAAATTATCAACAACGATTCAGTCGCTGGCATTCGCCTCTCTCCTGGCTTTGTCTCCAGCCGAGATGATGGCCGCCACCAAGAGCGGCACGTTCACGACGGGCGACAAGACCTTTCTTTTGAACGGCAAGCCTTTCGTGGTGAAGGCCGCCGAGTTGCACTACCCCCGCATCCCTCGTGCCTACTGGGAGCATCGCATCAAGATGTGCAAGGCCTTGGGCATGAACACCGTCTGCCTCTACGTGTTCTGGAACATCCACGAGCAGCAGGAAGGCAAGTTTGACTTCACGGGCAACAACGATGTGGCAGCCTTCTGCCGACTCTGTCAGAAGAACGGCATGTATGTCATCGTGCGTCCGGGTCCATACGTGTGCGCCGAGTGGGAGATGGGAGGCCTGCCTTGGTGGCTCCTGAAGAAGAAGGACATCCGCCTGCGCGAGCAAGACCCTTACTTCATGCAGCGTGTCGAGATATTCGAGCGAGAAGTGGGCAAGCAGCTTGCTCCGCTCACCATCCAGAACGGCGGACCGATCATCATGGTGCAGGTCGAGAACGAGTACGGCTCCTACGGCAAGGACAAGCCTTACGTGAGCGCCATCCGCGACATCGTGAGGAAAAGCGGCTTCGACAAGGTGAGCCTCTTCCAGTGCGACTGGTCAAGCAACTTCCTCAACAATGGTCTCGATGACCTCACGTGGACGATGAACTTCGGTACAGGTGCCAACATCGACCAGCAGTTCAAGCGCCTCGGCGAGGTGCGTCCGAATGCGCCCAAGATGTGCTCCGAGTTCTGGAGCGGATGGTTCGACAAGTGGGGAGCCCGCCACGAGACCCGACCAGCCAAGGCGATGGTGGAGGGCATCGACGAGATGCTCAGCAAGGGTATCAG
>DHMR01000008.1 GCA_002405875.1 bacterium UBA4637 | reverse complement strand
CGGAAGTGTCGATGTTATCATTGGCATTTCCCAGGGCATTCGCATCTGTATTCTCCGTCATCTCAGGGTTGATGGCAAGAGAAGCATTGGCTCCTGCCAAACTATGCTGGATGATAAACTCGGCCAGTCTTCTTCTGCCCGACAAAATGTTGCGGATGCGGCTGTGCAACAGGCTGGCGCTGAATGGCTTCATCAGATAAGAGTCGGCACCGCTGTCGTAGCCCACCTCCTGGTCGATAGGCGTGGTCTTCGCCGTGAGCAGGATGATTGGGATATGACTGGTCCGGATGTCGTTCTTCAAGATTTTCATCATCTCGATACCATCCATCTCTGGCATCATGATGTCGCTCACGACGAGGTCAGGTATCTGGTTGAAGGCGAGGTCTCGACCTTCCTTTCCATTCCTAGCCTCGATGATGCGATAGTCCTCGCAGAGCGATTCGTTCACGTATTGACGGATGTCGTCGTTATCCTCCACGATGAGAATCAACGGACGAACGTCAGATGGCTCCTTCTCCTCTTCCGTGGCGTTGCTTTCTTCTTTCACCATCAATAAGGCTTCCTCGTTGGCAGGTGTATCCTCCTTGTGCAAGGCATTCGGATAACTGTTGTTGGCATCCAGCACAAAGCAGAACTCCGTGCCCTTGCCTTCCTCGCTCTCCACGGTAAGCTCTGCCTCGTGGAGCTTGGCGAGCGACTTGACCAGTGCCAATCCTATGCCTGTGCCTGAGGCTTGGTGCATGCCCTTTGCCTGGTAGTATCGATCGAAGATATGAGGGATGGCAGACTTGCTGATGCCATAGCCCGAATCCTTCACTGAGATGGAAACTTTCTGCAATTCTTCTGAATTGTCTCCTGCGCCAGACTTTCCATTGATGCAACTCAGTGTCAAGTCGATGCTTCCTTTCGGAGTATATTTGATGGCGTTCGACATGAGGTTGTTGAGCACGGTGCTGATGATCTCGCTGTCGAAGTAGATATCCACCGACTGTTGCTCAGGCAAATGTACGTTGATGCTTACCTGAGGGTTGCGGTTCAAGTCCTTGAATCTATCGCCAATTTCCTTGACGAAAGCCTTGATGTCGGAATGCGCCACGGTGAGGCGACGGTTCTGCGTCTCCGTCTTGCGGAACTCCAAAATCTCGTTGATGAGTTCGAGCAGGCGCACCGAACTGTCGTGGATGTTCTTCACTTTCTTGCCGAGTACCTCAGGCAGGCGGCTGTTTGCCATCAAGTCCTCCAAAGGACCCATGATGAGAGTGAGCGGGGTGCGAAGCTCGTGGGTGATGTTGGTGAAGAAGCGCAGGCGCTCCTCGTTGAGCTCTTGTTTTTGCTGTGCCTCCCACTTGGTCTTTTCGAGTGAGCTGCGAAGCTTCAACTCGTTTATGTAGGAACGGACACAATAGCAGATGATGCCGCCCACGATGAGCACATAGATGAGCTTGGCCCACCAAGCGAGCCACAACGGCGGCTCTACCACCACCTTCATCTCAGCCACCTTGGCGTTCTCCCATTCCTGGTTCTTGAGCTTGGCTCTCACCTGGAAGGTATATTCGCCAGGGTTGAGGTTGCGGAAGGTCACCTCGTTGTCGCCCTCGGTCTCATACCATTTGTCATCTAGCCCCTTCATCAGGTAGGAATACTCCACGTTGCCCTCCTGTGCGAAGTTTCGGCTGGTGAAGGTTATCTTGAAGGTGTTCTCGTCGTATTTCAGATGCGCCACGCCATCCTCGTCGAGTGGAACGATGGAGCGTTGCAATCTCTCCGTGGTATTCAAGATTTGCTCGCAGTCGATGATTTCCACGGTAGGTGTATCTGTTAGTTCTGATAGAAGCTGTGGATTGAAATAACAGATGCCATTGGGCGAACCAAAGCAAATGATGCCTTCTGGCGAGATCCCAGCCGAGCCTACAGTAAAATTGCCTACGGGTATGCCACTCTTATAGTCGTAGTTGTAGAATTTCTGTTTGCGTCGATCGAAACAGGCTATCCCGGAAAACATGCTTGCCCATATGTTCCCTTGTCTGTCCTGCACAAGTGCTTGGATGTGGCTTTCCTTTAAATCTTGCCTTTCGTCGTATACTTCGTAGGATTTTGGATTGTTTGCTTTGGGTATGTAAACCAACCCTTTGTAAGTGGCTGCCCAAATGCCACCATCCTCATCTTTCAATAATTGGTTGATGGAGTTGGATGGGAAACCGATGCTGTTGTCAAGGTGTGCCACAAGCTTCTTGTATTTGTTGAGTATGTAAATGCCTCTGGCAAGAGTCCCAATCCATATGTGTCCGTAGTCATCCTCTAGGATAGAGAATGGAATGGCTGATTCGCCAATAATACGGTTGATGCCTTCTTCCTTGGTTGCCACATTATTATATATGGTGTATATGCCATTTTCTGTTCCTGCCCAAACTCTGTCGTCCTTGTCTATATAAAGGGCATTTACGTCAAGATCTTTTGTACACTCAATTCGGGTAATGGCTCCTGTTTTTGGATTTAGTGTCAATAGTCCATTGTCTGTAGTGCCAAACCAAACGTTCCCTTTCTGGTCCGTTCGAAATATATAGACAGAGGATATGGCATTTGATATGTATTGTGCGAAGTTCCAAGAATGTTGAATTTTTGTTTGGCTGAATAGTGTCACCGTATTGTCTTGTCCAATCCATAAGTCGGAGCGGACTAGGTCGATATATACCGCAGATACGTTTAGGATAGGCATCCCTAAGCTGGTGAGAGTTCTGAACATGGACTTATCATCTGGAATGAAATCTACTCCAGAACTGTAGTTTGCAATCCACATATTGCCAAAATTGTCCTCGACAATCCTTCTTGTGTTATTGGATGAAAGTCCAAAATTTTCTTTGGTTACTTGTTCGAAAGCGACCAGGCTGTGGCAAGGGGCACTGTATTTGTTGAGATTGAGCTTACTGATGCCACCAATGTCTGATGCCACCCAAAGTGTGTGGTCTTTGGTTTCAATGATTTGATGGATGTTGTCGCCAGCCAGGCTTGTTGGGTTGTCTTTTTGGTGCTTGTAGATGTGAAATGTTCCATTTGCAGGATTATATATGGCTAGTCCCTTGTTGGTGCCTACCCAGATATTTTGCAAGTGGTCTATGAAGACACATCGTACGTTGTTGCCAGGAAGACTGGAAGGTTCGTTGGGCTTATTACAGAAAAAATTGCTTCTTCCAGTATGGATGTTATATGTTATCATCCCTTCCATTCGTAATCCTATGTAGAGGTTTCCCTTGCCGTCATCGGTAATGCTTCGTATGCCATTGTGAAATTTTGGCAATTTGTTGGTGCTGATATAATGATGCTTTTTAGTGATAGGGTCATAGTTGTAGATACCTCCATTGTACTTGGCAAGCCAAAGTGTGGAATCTGCGGCAAGCGTGATGGCGACAATGTCTAGTTTGTCTTTGTTGTCTATATACAAGGGGTGCATGCGTTGGGTCTTGCAGTCATAGACATCCACTCTTCCATCCTTGGAGTATATCCAAATGCTGTTGGTTTTGGCATGATAGAGTAATCCGACATGCTCGTTGTTGCTGATGTTAGAGTTGGAAGTGGTGAATACAGTGCAGGTGTTGCCTGCAATTCTGTTGAGTCCCCACTCTGTTGCGGTCCAAACAAAGCCTTGACCGTCGATAACCATGTCGTCGACGAATCCGTTGGAGAGTCCTTCTTGGATACTGATGTTCTTAACGGAATAAGGCTGCTGGGCGAATAAGACGG
The DNA here is from genome assembly GCA_002405875.1 of bacterium UBA4637. The sequence continues at coordinate 4,244 of DHMR01000008.1, read as the reverse complement.
CTTTGATGCAAAATACCAAGAGTGGAATGAGTAATACCTTTCTCATACTGTTATTCTGTTTTAAGTAATATAATAAGGTGGCATGTCTTTCGTTAAGCCATGCTTGATTTATTGGCAAAGGTATAAAATCTTAATGAATTATGCAAATTTAGTATAGACGATTTTACAAGAATGATTGGTTTGCCCCCATGATTGACCAATTCGCACCCGTCGGAATCAGTTTGACGAAATTGTACCCATCATCTGACGAATTTAGATTTGGAAGTTTGCGGAAAACATGATACTTTTGCATCGTTCGATTTAAGCAATTGTAACAACTAGCAAGAAAAATTAGATTAAACAATATCAATAAAACCTAATCAAGTTATGAATGTAATAACCAGCAAGATGGACAAAAAGATGCTTGCAGCTTCCTTGCTCAGCATCGGATTGGCAAGTATCCCTACACAGGGAATCTTGGCAAGTGAGACTCTGATGAATGGAGTCCAGGTTCAGCAACAGCAAACCATCAAGGTTTCGGGTATCGTCTCTGATGTCGAAGGACCGATTATCGGTGCTAGCATCGTGGAACAAGGTGCAAAAAGCAATGGTACGGTTTCCGATCTCGATGGTAAGTTTACATTGTCAGTGAAACCAGGTGCTACCCTCGTTATCTCTTATATGGGATATAAAAAGGTAGAGGTAAAGGCTGAGGTCGGCAAACTCATTCAGGTGAAGATGGCGCAAGACAGCGAAACCTTGAATGAGGTTGTGGTTGTAGGCTTTGGTACTCAAAAGAAAGTAAACCTTACGGGTGCCGTGGATGTTATTGATAACAAGCAGCTCAGCGAGCGCCCTGTAGCCAATGCTGTGCAGGCTTTGCAAGGTGCTGCCCCTGGTCTTGAAATCACTCAAAGCAGTGGTAGTGTGGAGTCTCGTCCTAGTATCAATGTGCGTGGTGCTACCACCATCGGTGCAACCTCTGGCGACCCTCTTATTTTGATAGACGGTATGGAGGGTGACCTCAATGCCATCAACCCTCAGGATATTGAGAGCATTTCGGTGTTGAAGGATGCGGCTGCCAGCTCCATCTATGGTTCACGTGCACCTTTCGGCGTTATTTTGGTAACAACCAAAGCGGGCAAGGATTCTAAGACAACCATCAATTATAATAATAATTTGCGTATTGCTAGTCCTCTGAAACGTCTGCACATGATGAACTCTGTTCAGTTTGCTTCTTGGATGAACGATACCTTTACGAATGATGGCGCTAATCCTTATTTCAGCACCAACGAAGAGGGAACAGGTAGATTCGACCAGATACTCGCTTACCATAATGCCACTCCTGTTGGCAACGGTGTGCGTCAGACAGCTGATGGCAAACTTATATATGAAATGCCAGACAATTGTTACAATAGCAAAGGACAGCCTTCTGGTGGATTTTCTAGAGGTATTGGTGATAACGACTGGTATGACATGTTGTATAAGAAATCAACTTTCTCTCAGCAGCACAACTTGAGCGCCTGTGGTGGTACGGCCAAGTTTAATTACTATCTCTCTGGAAGTTTCTACGACCAAAATGGTTTGTTGAAGCTTGGCAAAGAAGATTTGAAGCGCTATACGGGTACAGCGAAAATCAATTCCCAAATCACACCCTGGTTGAATCTCCGTTACACGATGCGTTTTACACGTGAGGATCAAGAGCGTCCTACATTCTTCGATTGGGGATTCTTGGGTAGCTTCGGTTGTAAGCAGTGGCCTGTGCTACCTGCATACGACCAGAACGGAAATCGATTCTACAGCGATGATACTTCTATCTGGGCATTGGACGATTTAGGCTCTACAAACAAGCAGTATGATAATCTCTATCATCAGTTGGGCTTTACCTTCGAACCAATCAAGAATTGGAAGACCAATGTGGATTTCAACTATCGCATCAATTCCACTACTTACCATTCACATAATTATCCTCTTTATAATTATGATAGAGACAACAATCCATTTATGCGTAGAAGTTATACCGATGTGCATGAGGATTATTATAAGACAAACTACTATAATTTCAATGTGCGAACAGAGTACTCGCTTTCACTTCAGAAGAAGCACAATTTCCATGTACTTGCCGGAATGCAGGTGGAGGACCTGAAGCAAACAGGTTTTGGCTTGACCCGACAAGGCGTTATCATCAATGGAAAGCCTGTGATAGATATGACCACTGGTGTGCAGGATGGTGAGCAAGTAACTCCTTCTACCAATGGTTATCGCAACGAGTGGGCCACAGTGGGTGTGTTCGGACGACTCAATTATGATTACATGAGCCGCTATTTACTGGAAGTGAATCTTCGTGCAGATGGTTCTTCGCGATTCCGCAAGGGACATCAATGGAAGAGCTTCCCTTCATTCTCCGTAGGATGGAACTTGGCAGAGGAAAAGTTTATGGAGAGCGCTCACAGTTGGTTGGATATGATGAAATTCCGATTCTCTTATGGTTCCTTGGGTAACCAAAACACCAACAACTGGTACTATACTTATCAGACAATGGGAGTCTATCCATTGGGTGGTGACTGGTTGCAGAATGGTGTAAAGGTTCCTACGGCAGGAACACCAGGATTGGTATCCGAGTCTTTGACATGGGAACGCGTGGAAACATACAACTATGGTGTTGACTGGGCGATGCTCCATAATCGACTGACAGGTTCATTCAACTATTATGTACGTAATACGCTCGATATGGTAGGTCCAGCCCCAGAGTTGCCTGCTATTTTGGGTACAAGTGTTCCTCAAACTAATAACACTGACCTCCAGACACGTGGCTGGGAGTTGACTTTGGGTTGGAATGACCGTCTTTCCAATGGCTTGCGTTATGGTGTGAAGCTCTCGCTCTATGACAACTTTGCCAAGGTTACTCGTTATCCAAACAATCCAACCAACTCGATTAGTAGTTACATCCCAGGTCAGAGACTGGGTGATATTTGGGGATATGAGACCATCGGTATTGCCAAGACCAACGAGGAAATGGAGGCGCATCTTGCCACGTTGCCAAAGGGTGGTCAGGATGCAATCGGAAGTAAGTGGGCTGCCGGTGACATTATGTACAAAGACCTGAATGGTGATGGTAAAATCTCCAGTGGCGCTTACACCAAGGGTGATCACGGTGACTTAAAGGTTATCGGTAATGATACGCCTCGTTATCAGTTCGGCATCGACCTGAATGGAGATTGGAAGGGATTTGACTTGCGATTGTTCTTCCAAGGCGTGATGAAGCGAGATGTTTGGCAGGGTAGTAGCTATATGTTTGGTACTCCAGGTGGTCAGTGGGGCTGTGCTGGTATTGAGGAGGTGGACGACTACTTCCGCGACGAGAACACATGGTCTGTCAAGCAGGGCGTGAAGTCGGTCAATCTTGATGCCTACTTGCCTCGTGCTCTCTATAGCAGCAAGAACTTGCAGATTCAGACAAAGTACTTGCAGAATGCTGCTTACATTCGTCTGAAGAACTTGACTTTGGGCTATACTTTGCCTGTCGCTCTCACTAGCAAGTGGGGTATCAGCAAGGCACGTGTATATTTCTCTGGCGAGAATCTCTGGACAGGTACGAGCCTAGCCAAGCAGTTTGATCCAGAGACCGTTTATACCAGCGGTGGTAACGGTTATTCTTTGTCAAGAACATTCTCATTTGGTTTAAGTGTAACATTTTAATTGAAAACGATTATGAAACTCAATATAAATATCTCAAGAGTGCTGATGGTACTCTGCATGGGTGGCGCGTTTGTTTCATGTGATGACCTCTTGGACAAGGAGCCTCCATCGTATGTGGTTCCTAGCGATTACTTCAAGACAGCCGACCAGGTACAGGCTTGTGCCAATAGTTTTTATTCTTCACTCTTGCCAAGTCATGGTGGTGGATATGGATTGTATGCCAGCGACTGTGGAACTGATAATCAAGCGGCAATGGGCGCAGATGGAAAATATGCCGACAATCAGTGGAAGACAGCCCTAGACAATGGTAATTGGTCTTGGGGAAATGTGCGTAGCCTTAACTATAAATTGAAGACTTGTGTTGGCAACAACGAGCAAGGACTTATCTCAGGTAATCAGAAAGACATCAAGCAGTATATCGGTGAGATGTACTTCTTCAGAGCTTATACCTACTTTGGCTTGTTGCGCAACTGGGGTGATTTCCCAATCGTGACAGAGGTGTTGCCTGACAATGAAACAGAGTTGGTGGCAGCCAACAAGCGTCGTCCTCGTAATGAGGTGGCTCG
>DHMR01000111.1 GCA_002405875.1 bacterium UBA4637 | reverse complement strand
CAAAGTAAGAGGTGCCCCAACCGCTGATGTTGTAGAGCTCCTTCGAGTCTTCAATAGTCCATTTCTTCATTTTCTGTTCTGGTCTTGCTTATTAGTCTGTGTTATTATTAAAATATGTCTATATTTACGAGTGAAGGTAAGTAGCTTTCTTAGGCTACTTACCTTTACTTTCTCTATACATGGAGTAGGTCGCGTACTCGTTGAACGGTACTGTTGACCTTGTCGAAATTGTCCATCACATTGATGTCGATGATGTGTTTAGCTTTCTCATAGAAAGGTTCGCGCTGCTTCAACTGTTCACGGATGAAAACTTGCACTTCTTCAGGAGTCTTGTTGAGCAATAGTGGGCGAACTCCTTTCCCCATTTTCAGATGGGCGTAAAGGGTTTCAGGAGAAGCTTTTAAGTAGACGGTCTCGCCTAGTTGGTTCATGTAATCTATGTTGTCGAAGAAGCATGGGGTTCCGCCTCCGCAACTTACCACTACATTCTCAAACTCAGCCACTTCGTGGAGCATGTTGTGCTCTATCTGTCGGAAACTTTCCTCGCCACATTCGTCGAAGATTTGTTTGACGGTCTTGCGCATACGACTCTCGATATACCAGTCGAGGTCGTAGAACATCACGCCCAATTCCTTGGCAAGAGCTTTGCCTACAGTTGTCTTGCCTGCACCCATGTACCCAATGATGATGATTGACTTCATTTCTCTCTCTTATATATAACTATGTTTTATTTTCTGCGACGAGTTGCTTTTGGCTCTGGGGCTTCCTTGATGATGCTCATGCACTCCTCGTATGTAAGAGCCTCCACGTTCTCCATCTTGTTCTTGGGAAGACGGTAGTTCTTGCCATCGTATGCGATATATGGACCATAACGGCCATTCAGAAGTTCTAGCTTGTCATCTTCCTCGAAAGTCTTGATGTGGCGTTTCTGCTCGGTCTCACGCTTTTCCTTGATAAGCTCGATAGCTCTTTCTAGCGTGATGGCCATTGGGTCTTCTCCCTTAGGGATTGACACATACTTGTGGTTGTGAAGAACGTATGGGCCAAAACGACCGGTGCCGATGGTGACAGTTGTACCTTCGTATTCGCCTACTTCGCGTGGCAGCTTGAATAATTCCAAAGCTTCTTCAAGAGTAATCGTTTCGATGCTCTTGTCGGCAGGAAGTTGCGCAAACTGTGGCTTGTCTTTGTCATCGGCGGTGCCAATTTGTACGACAGGACCAAAGCGACCAATCTTGACAAATACAGGACGGTCGGTCTTCGGGTCTTTGCCCAACTCTCGTTCGCCGGCTTTGTGCTCGCTTCGTGCGTTCATCACTTGGTCAACCTCAGGCTCGAATTCCTTGTCGAAAGACTTCATCCACTTGATCCAATCAGTCTTACCCTCTGCGATGTCATCAAACTTCTGCTCTACGTTGGCCGTAAAGTTATAGTCCATGATGCCTGGGAAATTCTCCATCAGGAAGTCGTTGACCACGATGCCGATGTCGGTAGGAAGGAGCTTGCCTTTCTCGGAACCAGCCATTTCCTTCTTGATCTTTTGTGTAATCTTGATACCCTTCAAACTATCGACTGTATAAGAGCGTTCTTCCCCCTTCTTGTCGCCTTTCACAACGTATTCACGCTGTTGGATGGTGCTGATGGTCGGAGCGTATGTAGATGGACGACCGATGCCTAGATCTTCTAGCTTCTTGACGAGACTAGCTTCTGTGTATCGGGAAGGTGCTGCTGAGAATTTCTCGGTAGCGATAACTTCCCGGCGTTGTAATTCGTCGCCTTCTTGCATGGCTGGTAAAATGTGGGATGAGTCCTCGCCATTCTCCTCGTCGTCGGTTGACTCTCGGTATACCTTGATGAAGCCGTCGAAGACAACAACCTCTCCGTTGGCAACAAACTTTTCTGAAGAATTATCTATATGGATGTTGATAGTTGTCTTCTCGATCTGTGCGTCAGCCATCTGTGAGGCGATGGTACGTTTCCAAATCAGTTCGTAGAGTCTCTTCTCCTGGCTAGTGCCTTCAATCGAAGTCTCGCTCATGTAGGTAGGGCGGATGGCCTCGTGTGCTTCCTGCGCTCCCTTGGAGTGAGTATGGTAATTGCGCTGCTTGCTGTATTCCTTGCCATATACCTTGATGATTTCATCCTTGCTAGCATTGAGGCACAGGGTTGAAAGGTTGACGCTGTCGGTACGCATATACGTGATACGTCCACTTTCATACAATCGCTGCGCTATCATCATGGTCTGGCTCACCGTAAAGCCGAGTTTGCGGGCAGCCTCTTGTTGCAGGGTGGAAGTGGTAAATGGAGGCGCCGGTGTACGCTTCAATGGTTTCTTGCTGACAGCTTCGACGGTAAACTTGGCATCCTTGCATTTCTCCAGGAAAGCCTCCACCTCCTCATGGGTCTTGAAACGCTTGTCTAGTTCTGCTTTGACCTCTGATGCGCTACCATTGGAGTCTATCAAGGCAAAAATGGCGTTCACACGATAGTATGGCTCGCTTTTAAATTTCTGGATTTCACGCTCGCGTTCCACAATCAGTCGTACGGCGACACTTTGTACGCGGCCGGCCGACAAGGCTGGCTTCACCTTTCGCCACAAGACTGGAGAAAGCTTGAAACCTACCAGGCGGTCAAGTACACGACGTGCTTGCTGGGCATTGACGAGATTCATGTCCAGGTGACGAGGATGCTCGATGGCATCCAAGATGGCAGGCTTGGTTATTTCGTGGAAAACAATACGGCTGGTTTTTTCTTCGTCCAAGCCGAGTACCTCGCAAAGGTGCCAACTGATGGCTTCTCCCTCGCGGTCCTCATCGGATGCTAACCAAATTTTTTTGGCTTTCTTCGCATTCGACTTCAGCTCTGTCACGAGTTTTTTCTTCTCCTCAGGAATCTCATAGTCAGGTTCCATCGTCTTCTCGTTTATACTAAGTTCCCGCTTCTTCAAGTCACGGATGTGACCGTAAGAAGACATCACTTTATAGTCTTTACCTAAAAACTCTTCTATTTTCTTGGCCTTTGCAGGGCTCTCTACGATAACTAAATTTTCTTGCATAAGCTTCTACACAATTTCTTTTGGTTGGCAAAAGTAAATAAACTTTTTGCTTATACCTTATTATATAGTGTTTTTTTTTGGTTTTTTAAATGTTTCAGGCTGTAAATGGAACTTTGCTCACTCTTTTGGCATAAAAAAAGTATCTCAACTTACTCCAACGAGTAAGTTGAGATACTTGATGAAGCAAGATAGGATGCTTGGTTACATATCTATCTTTGTTTCTATCTGATAGTTCTCCTTTAGAAACTTTTTCAATCCTCTTTTGATGGAATCGAAAGCAAACTTGTTGATGTCAATCTCCGAAATCGGAATCCAATAGTAGGCAGCGGCATCGTCCATGGCCTCGATATGGCTAAAGTCTTTAACTCTGACATGAAAGAACATATCGAGCGTGTGAACTAAAAATCCTGAGTAAAGGTAAGTGTTTGGAAAGCTAAATAAATAGGTCACTTGGGTGGCTTCCAATCCTGTTTCTTCCTTGACTTCCCTTGCCATACCTTCCTCGCCCGTTTCGTCCATGTCTATGAAGCCGCCAGGCATGTCGAGCATGTCCTTGCCTGGGTCGTTTTTGCGGCGAACCACTAATAGCTCGTTTTTCTCATTGACAATTAGGGCAACCGTGGCACTGCTGGCATTCAGGTAATAAGTGAAGCCGCAGTCTTTGCATTTCTTGCTCTTGACATTGTTTATCTCAAAATGAGATGAACCGCAAACGGGGCAATATTGGAATTTGTCTAAAATATGACTCATGTTTGTTTGTAAGTGATGATTTATTTACCAATTATCCGTTCTGAATGGGAAGAGCGGCAGACCGCCTGCGTTCGCCATGTTGCCGAGTTGGAAGTTGCGGAAGCAGTATCGCAGTGCCACAGGCTTCTTGACTTCAGGGCTGGTTACGACGATGCATTCGTTCCAAGGGTCGTTGCCTGGTTGCCAGAAGTGCTTGGCGGTTGCTGGGTGGAATACCTTGTCCTCGCCTGCTACCTCGAATCCCTGGATATCTTCGAAGCGGTTGTAGGCTCCGTAGGTGTTGTCGAAGTGAACTTTCACGGTGTCGCCCACAATCTTCATCTCCTTGAAGGTCATGCTTTCTGAGAAAAGTCCTTTCATGCCATAGGTCTTGCTGAGGGCTTGCAAGGCAAGGCGTTCGCCTACTGGTTGTTTCTGGCATGGGTGAATCTGTTCTTTCTCGTATGGGTAAACCAAGTCTTCAGTGCATACGATGCCACTGTTAGGGATGAGCTTGGTGGCTTTGAACTGCTGCTCACGGAGCCTTGGCCCCCAGTCGCCATTGACATCACCATTATGATAAGGGGCAATTTGTACGAAGTAGAAAGGCAATTCACCCTGCTTGAAGTCTCTGCGCCATTGTGCCACGAGGTCGGCAAGTCGCTTGGTGTACTGACCGGCAGGGTCGCCTACGTTGGAACAGCCTTGATAGAAGATGATGCCCTTCACGCTATAGTTGAGGATAGGGTGGAAGGTGCCGTTGCCCCAAAGCAGAGGGTAGAGATAATCGTATCCAAACTTTGGATTCTTTGACATCTTGGCGGAATCAAGTTCTTCCTTGGTGTTCTTTTTCAGATAGTCACGGTCGAGCCAGCTTTCCACACGAGTTCCGCCCTTGTTTGCCATCACGAGTCCTACAGGCACGTCTAGGGCCTTGTTGACTACTTGGGCAAAAAAGTAGCCTGTGGCAGAAGCATCGCCCACGGTCTCGGGGTTGATGACCTTCCAGTCGCAGTTTGCATCGTCCAAAGGCTTGCTGCTCATCACGCTAGGTATCTTCACATAGTGGATGCCCTTGTAGTTGTTGGCTTCGAGCACCGCCTTGTTGTAACCTTGCACAGGACAGTTGCCGAATCCCTTCACTGGCATCTCCATGTTGCTCTGACCTGCGCAAACCCAAACCTCGCCTGCCAAGATGTTGTTGAGGGTGGTCCTCTCTCCATCGTCGAAGGTGATGGAGAGTGGGGTGTAGCTAGCCTTCGGGGTCTGCACCTTGACTGCCCACTTGCCGTCCTTTCCCGTCTTGGCAGCATACTTCTGGGAAGACCATGAGGTAGAAACCTCGACATTAGTCCCCGGCTTGTCCCATCCCCAGAGGTTGGCTTCGGAGTTCTGCTGGATAATCATGTTGTCACTCAAAATGTGTGGTAATTTCACTTTGGCTTGCGCACCTGTACCAACAAGTGCCAAGGCAGCCACTGCCCATAATTTCTTGTTCATTTTTTAGTGTATTAAGTTTTTGGTTTATATTGATTCTTTTGGGTTCTGATAAATAAAGGAAAGAAGTTAAGCGCAGAAGCCCCAAGGACTCCTGACTCCTAACTTCTAACTCTTAACTTATAATAGGTTCTTGATAGCGGTATCAAGGTCTTTGATCTGAACATCTCGAGCTTGCAGGGTGTTGCTGCGGTCTATTAGGAAGTAAGTTGGGATGCTCTGTACATTGTAGGACTGGAGGCTTTGACCTTGCACTCCATCCTCGTCACGTACGCTGATCCAAGGCAAGGCGGCAGTGGAGGTCTTCCAGAAATGCTCGTCTGGGTCGACGGAGACTTGGTAAATTTCGAAACCAGCTGCATGGTATTTGTTGTACAGCTCACGGAGCATCATGATGCGCTTTGTGCTCTCGCTGCTGGCAAAGAGGTGGAAGTCGAGTAGCACAACCTTGCCCTTGAGATCGGTGAGGTTACGTGTGATGCCTTTGTTGTCCTGCAAAGAAAGGTTGATGCAGCCATTGACGTTGACTTTGCTAGCGTCAATTCTTTGCTCTGCCATTTGGTTCTCCATGATGCGGATGTCCTTCATGCCCTGGATGGCGATGTTGTGGAGGTTCTTGCCACGTTCGGCGTTTGGATAGTAAGTGTCCCAACTTGTGGCAACAGCGGCGAAGACCTTGACGTCTTCCTTGTTGTTGCGAGGGTTGAATATTAAGGTGTTCATTCCACCCAACTGGATGGTCTGGAAGAGTGCATAATAGGAAGAAGCCTTCATCGGAGCCTTGAAAATATAGTTGATCTTGATGTCCTGTTTGTAGGCTTCAAGAGCACGGTTGATTGCCAAGTTGGCTGAGTCAACTCCTATATTCGGGTTCTTGGCTATTGCGTTGATTGCGCCTTGCAAGTTCATCTGCTTGAAAGACAGCTCTTTGATGGTGTTGCAGTTCTCTGAGCCTTCTACTTCGTATTGATAACTCATGGTAGGGTAGGCGGCCTTTACTCGAATGGTTTCTGTGGAGTCAACGGAAAGGTTGATGGTCTGGTTGGCGATGCGGAGACGGTAGAACTCAGGTGAAACCGAGTCCATGGCATTCTCTTCGAAGTCGAAGGACCCATCCTCGCCGAGCTTGACGGAGTCTATCTTCTCAGGACCGTTGAGGCTGATGTTCTCCAAGTAGAGCATGGAGTCCTTGGCCTCGGTGATGTTACCGTTGATGTGGAATTTCTTGTTGTTGCAAGAGGTGAAAGCCAGTGCAGCTACTATGATCACTGCTACTGAATGGATTCTAGATATCTTCATGTATTTCTGTATTTTGCAAAATTATCGGTTGCAAAGGTAGCAATAAAATTGTGAATATTGCATCTTGGATAGATAAATTATTTAAAAATGTAGAAAATAGTTGGGCTTTTATTCGTTTATTAATAATTAAAAAGGCATCTTTGCAGCGTTTTAGATATTAGATGTTAGACAAAACAATAAGTTTTTTAAATC
>DHMR01000055.1 GCA_002405875.1 bacterium UBA4637 | reverse complement strand
CGTTGTTTGGTTTGAGAAACCTGGGCAGGAAATTCCTTCTAATGAGTTTAGAGTTATACAGGTAATGCGTGATGGAAGTGCCTTGGCTTTTAGTACGAGTTTGGGAAGTACTGGCGTTGTGGTTGTATTCCCTGCAAGTGATGGGGAAGAGTATTACGATTCACAAAAAATAGAAATCGAGGATGATGCTTGTGTAAGACAAGTGGGTACTTATCGTTATACAACCCGTGACGGTATCGAGAAAACGGTACCTATCGTAGAGATCTTTGATAAGTAGATTGTCATTCCCATTTTCAAGAGATTTTTGACGATGGTTAGGCTCTTTTGCAGCTCGCTATAGCGTTCCTTGATGCTTTATCTGTTCGTTATGATTCAAAAAGGATGGTAAAAAATCTCATTTTTGCCATCCTTTTTGAATGTGGTTGTATGTGACCTTATCTTCCCATTCGTTTCGCCTGGAAGAATTCCTCGAAGAAGTCCATTTGTTTCTGGTTCTGGACGGGAGCGAGGTGGAAATCTTCCTTCATGATCATCATGGTAGGCTTGTCTTGCTGATAAGATGTCCAGAATGGGAGACCATCGCTGTTGGGGTTGCCCGTCTTGGTGAAGTTGATCCAGTAGCGAGATATGATTTGAAGCATGTATCGGACGGCAGAACAGGCCTCCATTGGTGTATTCTTCACGATGTCCATCGCTTGAACTTTTCTCATTTTCATGTTTTTGTCATTTTGGGTTTAACTATCATGATCTTTCTTTTGGACAGGACTTAATTTGAAAGGACTAATAGGTCTTCTTGCTATACTCGCTCGGTGTGCAGCCAAACTGTTTCTTGAAGCTGGTCGAGAAGTGGGAGAGGGTGTTGAAACCTGTCATGTAGGCGATTTCCGAGATGTTGTATTTGCCTTCCACGATGAGGTTGGCGGCACGGTTCAACTTGTAGGTCTTGAAGAAGACGCTTGGGTTCTCTCCCGTCAATCCCTTCACCTTATAATATAGTTTAGTGCGGGATATGTGCATCAGCTCGGTCACCTTGTTGACATCCAATTCTGAGTTGGCGAGTTCTTGTTCCATCATCTTGTACAGTTCGTCCATGAATGCTTTGTCTTGTGGTGAGAGCACTTCCTCCACGTTCTTGTCGGTCTCGGTGACATTGTTGAGGATGGTCTTCGCCTTCTCCCTGTTGGTAAGCTGAGAGTTGATCATCGCCAGCAAGACTTTCGGTGTGAATGGCTTGGTGACGTAGGCGTCGGCACCGCTGTTCAGGCCTTCCACCTGGTTTTCAGGAGTGGTCTTGGCGGTGACGAGTATGACGGGGATGTGGCAGAGCTGGATGTCTTGCTTGATTTCCTTGCACAGCTCATAACCGCTCATGCCGGGCATCACTACATCGCTCAGGATGAGGCTCGGTTCTTCTTCGCGGGTGGTCTTGAGGGCACTCTCGGCATCAAAGCGGTAAATGACTCGATAGGATGCGCCTAACAATGTGCGAAGGTAATGCACTACCTCGGTGTCATCGTCTACTATAAGTATCTTCGGACGATTGTCGTTGTATTCCTCTTGCTCTACCTTGTTGGCTATCTGCGGATTGTCTTTCAGAGGAAATTTGCTTCTTTGGTCTTCTTCCATGTTTTCTTTCTCCTTTTGTGTGTAAACATTCTCCTGTGTCGGTAGAATCAGCGTAAATAGCGCTCCCTGGCATTCCTTGCGGTTGTCGGCGATGAGATTGCCGTGATGCAAGATGGCTAAGCTACGTGCATAGTAGAGTCCAATGCCTGTTCCCCAGTTGATGGTGCCTGTTGACTGGTTGTTCAACTGGTAGTATCGCTTGAATATATTGTCTAGCTCGTTTTGTGGTATGCCTTTTCCTGTGTCTGCTACGCTTATCTTGAGCACTTGGTTGCCTTTTCCGTCCTGTTCGGTATCGAGGGTGACATCAATCTTGCCACCTCGTGGGGTGAACTTCATCGCGTTGGACATGAGGTTGTTGACGATTTTCTCCAACTTATCGGCATCCAGCCATATCAGGAGCGAACCTTCCAGTCCATGGCAATTGAGTGTGATGCCCTTCTCCTCGGTGTTGACAATAAATAAGTCCATGATGCGTTGCATCTCTGCGATGATGTCGCAAGGTTTCACATGTAGGCGCAATGTGTCGTTTTCCAACTTGTTGAAATCGAGCAATTGGTTGACCAGTCTGAGCATTCGCATTACGCTTCTGTTGATGATGTTGAGCAGTTGTTTATTGTACTTGTTGATATCGTCACTTTCGCAGAGTTGTTCCACAGGACCGGAAATCATGGTGAGTGGTGTTCGGAACTCATGCGAGATGTTGGCGAAGAAACTCATGTTCATCTTGTTGATGCGTTGTTCCTGCTCCTTTTCCTCCTCAGCCTTACGAGCCATGTCCTTTTCGATGCTGATGCGCGTCTTGAGTCGGTATAGTTCATAGCCGATGCTACCTATTATAATTATGTATAGGGTCCATGCCCACCAAGAGTTCCATGGTTCCGGAGCGATGGATACCTGGATGGTTTTCTCGGTGATGGTGTGGTTGTTGTCGTTGCCCACGATTTTCACCCGGAATGTGTAGCATCCTGCTGGCAGGTTGGAGTAGTATGCCTCGGTGTTGCTACCTGCGTCTATCCACGTGTTATCGAATCCGTCCATCTTATAAAAGTAGTGGATGCGCTTGTAGTCACTGTAGTCGATGGCAGCGAAGGAAATACTGAAACTGTTTTGTTTGTAGCCCAAATGAATCTCCTTGGCATTCTCCATACTGGTCTTGAGGCATTCGTTGTCGCCTGGTATGACTATCTCGTTGTGAACTTTCAGGTTCTCAAAAAGTAAATTGATGGGTTGGTTGGTGCTGATGCTCTCTGGATTGAAGATGGTCAGTCCATGTGTGCCGCCAAAGATGAGCGTACCATCTGGTAGCTTGCAAGATGCCCGGTCGTTGAACTGGAAGCCTCCGATGCCGTCTGCTTCCTTGTAGATGGTTACTTTGCCAGTTTTTGTGTCCAATTTATTGAGCCCATACATAGTGCTTATCCACAGGTTGCCCTTCTTGTCTTCTTCCATGCTGGATATGTCTGAGCATGAAAGCCCTGGGATTGCGGAGATATGATGTGTCTTGCTATCATATTTCAAGAGTCCATTTGTCACGGTTCCCAACCAGATGTTTCCTTGGCTGTCTTGCATTGCCTTGGTCGGTATGAATACGCTTCTCTTGATGCATTTCTTCCAGTCTGCTGTATCTATCTTGAGTTCTTGGAAGTCGAAGGTATTTCCATTCATCTCGATGATAGGCTTGTAGAAGGCTGTGATGAGAATATTGTTGTTCTTGAGCTTCAATAGGTTTGGGATAAACGTAAAGCTCGATGGGTATACTTGTTTTTTGGACAGTTTGCCATCCTGGGCGGAGATGCTGTAGATGTCAACGCTTGCCGTAGATACCCAGATGTTCCCAAACTTGTCTTGTGTGATGTCCATCGGTAAAAATATGGCATAGGAGGATAGTATGGAAAAAACACCATTCTCATACTTGCCTTTGATGACATTTTCGGCGTTGGCTAGCCAGATATGGTTGCTTTTATCCACAAAAATGTTGTAAACCGAGTTTTTCTTGTCGTCACCGCTGCTTGGTCGTACTTGGGGTATCTGTTGGGTCTCGTTAGTCTTGAGGTCTTGTATGTAGACACCGTTTTTCTTCGTAGCCACCCATACATGGTTCTTTTGGTCCATGGTGACTGCCACCACTGCTTGTTTTCCGATGGCACGTTGCAGGGCGAGTTTTCCCTTAAACATGTCTTGGTATCTATAGATGGTCTTCACGCCATCTTCATCTGATCCAAGCCAGAGATTCCCCTTCGTATCTGTGAAAATGCTAGTTACTTGCATGTCCCCTAAGTCGAATGGGAAATTTTGGTCGCTTTGATGGATGAGTTGGTCATTGCCGTAGGTATAGAGCCAAAGCCCATGTTTGCTTGTGTTGAGGAGCAGTCCATCCTTGCCATAAGGATGCACGATGTTGATGATGTCGTGTGGTATGTTCAAGGTTTTCAAGCCATTGGGAACTGGCAGGAATTTTCTGGCATGGGTGTCGAATATCTGAAATCCAGAATAGCTACAGAGCCATAGTTGGTGTCCTTTTGTCAGAGATGTGTTCATCGTATAGTTGGAAAGATTATATTTTCCAACTTCTTGGAAGTTGTCGGTGCGATAGCCCTTTATTTCGGTAGGAGAACAGATCCACATGATGTTCTGGTCATCCAATTGGCAGCTGACATGGAAAGTTAGCTTTTTGTCAAGCCCTTGAATTTTTTTGACAAGTTGGTTGCTCTTTTCATCATATTGAGAAATTGTAAACCCCGTTGTGAAGAAGATTCTTCCCGCTTTGTCTTCGTAGGTGTTGACGAAATTTTTGTTGTCTTGTGGAACTCGTACACGGGTAAACGCCCCTTGTTCGTTGTAGTAGCAGATGCCGTTTACGGTTGTTACCCACAATCGGTTCTTGGAGTCACGGAAGGTAGAGGTTATGTTGTTGTCGGGAAGGCCCATGGAATCGTCCACGCAAAAATATTGATGATAGTTGTTGCCATCATATTTGTTCAGCCCTCTGAAAGTGCCAATCCAGATTTGCCCATATTGATCCTCGCAGAAGCTCTTGATCTTCTGATTGGATATATGGGAAGACAAAACCAACTCTTTTTCTGTGTCTGCGTTAAGAGGCGGAGTTGGGTCGCTTTGTGAACATGCTGTTATTAGGAACAATGACCATCCCAAGATAACACGACAGATGGTTGCGCTATGATTTGTAAATCTCAATTGAATATTCATAAGGTTTATGGTTTTTATTTCAACTGCAAAAGTACAAAAAATCATGGAAACCCCCGTGTTTAGGGCTTATATAAATGATGTACATACGAGATTTTAAACAAATCTGAAACTTTTTGAACAGATGAGCAAGTACGTTTTGAACAAAAATTAAATACAAGAAAACATTTCAGGAAAAGACATTGTGGAAAAGTCTGTACCTTTGCAGCACGAATTTAAACATCTAGATACATGAACTAATAACTAGTAAACCTTATGAAAAGAAAACATGACTATGGAAGGCTGATGGCCTTCGTCTTATTGTTGATCATTTCCGGTTCCACGGCATTGGCTCAGGAACTGATGAAAGTGACAGGTTTGGTTGTTGACCAAAATTCAGATCCTTTAATAGGTGTGACCGTCAAGGTGAAGGGTGATGCCAAGGGAGGTGCTGTCACGGGATTGGATGGAGATTTCTCCATCATGGTACAGAAAGGCAAGACTCTGGTCTTCTCTTATCTTGGTTACCAGACTAAGGAGGTAGCAGCCCTTACCTCTAAATTGAAGGTGAACATGAAAGAGGATAGTAAATTACTGGATGACGTTGTGGTTGTCGGATATGGTGTGCAGAAGAAGAGCTCCGTCACGGGTGCTATCTCTCAGGTAAAGAAAGAGGACATGGAGAATCGTACCATCACCAATGCCAAGTCTGCCTTGCAGGGCAAGACGGCAGGTGTTCAGATTGTCTCTGGTACATCCCGCCCAGGTTCTTCTCCTTCGGTTCGTATCCGTGGTTATTCATCCAATGCTTCTTCCGAGCCACTCTACGTAGTAGATGGTGTCCGCATGAGTGACATCAGTGGCATAGACCCTAATGATATTGCTTCCATGGAAGTACTGAAAGATGCGGCCTCTGCAGCTATCTACGGAGCTGAGGCAGGCAATGGTGTCGTTCTTATCTCTACCAAGAAAGGTAGTGTGGGCAGTGGAAAGATTGCTTATGACTTCCAATACACCATAGAGTCTTTGGCCAAGAAACCCAAGATGTTGAATGCGGAGGAGTATATACAGTATATGAAGGAAGGCAAGACGTTCACAGAAGATTATTTGCTGAAAAACTGGGATGGCGTGACCAATACTTCCTGGGTGGATGCCATTTATGGGAAGGGCCACATGCAGAAGCATAATGTAAGTTTCACGGGCGGTAATCAGAACGGCAATTATTACCTTTCTCTTACTTATCTCGACAACGACGGTATGGTTGTGGGCAAGAATGATGAGTATAAGCGCCTCACTGCCACCATCAATGCTGAGTACCAAATCAAGCCTTGGCTCAAGGTGGGTACTACCAATCAGATAGAAAAGTACAATGTGCGTTCCGTGTCCGAGGGCTCTGAGTATGGCTCTATGTTGGCGGCAGTTCTTTCCATGGACCCATTGACTCCAGTTGCTTACACCTCAGGCAATCTGCCTGTGCATGTCGCCAACGCCTTGGCCCAAGGCAAGCATCTATTGACAGATGCCAATGGCAACTATTATGGTATCTCTGCTTTCTATGCAGGTGAACAGTCCAATCCTTTTGCCATGCGTGACAACAATATATCTCGCAACAGTGGCTTTAATGTCAATGGCTCTATCTATGCCGACTTCAAGCCTTTTAAGGGTTTCGTCTTTACCTCTCGCTTGGGCTATCGTCTCTCCGGAGGGCGCAGTTCTTCTGTTTCCTTGCCGTATTATGGCAATGCCACACAGAGCAATGATTATGTCAGCTTGAACGCTTCTTCTTCGACGGGCATCTATTACCAGTGGGAAAACTTCGCCAACTATATGAAGAAATTGGGTGGACACACCATCAATGCCATGGTGGGTATGTCTTTCCAAGAGTCAACAAGCGATGGCGTCAATGGTGGTTTGACACCTAACAACGAGGATGCCGTCAAGAAGAATGATCCGCTGTTCTTTTACTTGAATTATGCAGCTGCTTCCGCTACCAAGTCGGTAGGAGGTGAGAAGACTCGCGCTTCCAAGTATTCCTACTTTGGTCGTTTGAGTTACGACTATAAGAATCGTTATTATCTCCAGGCTTCACTTCGTGCTGATGCTGCCGACTTGTCTAAGTTGCCTTCTTCCAATCGATGGGGCTATTTCCCTGCAGTATCTGGAGGTTGGACCGTCTCCGAGGAGAAATTCTTCGAGCCATTGAGAGATGTGGTTACCAGCTTGAAGTTGAGAGCCAGTTGGGGACAGAATGGTAGTTTGGCTGCCCTGAGTGGTTATTCCTATAGCACTGATATGAGTCAGGGTAGTATTTATCCATTGGCTCCTGGCAATAACTATACGACATCGGTTACTCCTGGCAGCATGGGTAACCCAGACTTGAAGTGGGAAACGTCTGAGCAAACCGATTTCGGTTTCGATACCTACTTGTTTGACGGTCGCATGAATTTCAGCATGGATTACTATGTCAAGAAGACCAAGGACTTGTTGATGTATGGCACGACCCCTTCCCTAGTTATCGGTGGTACGACTTCTCCAATCAATGCTGGTAACGTGAGCAACAAGGGCTTTGAGTTTGAACTGGGTTGGCGTGACAACATCGGCGATTTCAGCTATAGTGTTCGCACCAATCTCTCGACTTTGAAGAATGAGGTTACTTACCTTGACCCTTCCTTGACTCGCTTGTCAGGTACAACCTTTATGAATGTACCTCTTACTTTCTTCGAGCAGGGTTATCCGATGTACTACTTCCGTGGCTACAAGTTCACGGGCATCGATCCTAAGACCGGCGACCCTACCTTCGCAGATTTGGACAACAGTGGCGATTTGACCGATGACGACAAGATGGACCTTGGCAATTCCATCCCGAAGGTCAACTATGGTATCACATTGACGGCAGCATATAAGGGCTTGGATCTCACAGTCTTTGGAAGTGGTGCCGCAGGAACCAAGATTTGGAATTGTATCAACCGCACTGACTTCCCAATGGTCAACAAGATGAAGGAAATCGTGTACGACGATCGTTGGACGGTTGACAATCCTAATGGAACGAAGCCACGCGCGGGTGCCAACAATATGGATAAGTATGCTACATCAAGTGCCATGGTATATGATGGCTCTTACTTTAAGATCAAGCAGATTCAGTTGGGTTATACCTTGCCAAAAGACATCTTGAAGAAGATTGCCATCAGCAATTTGCGCTTATATGTATCGCTCGACGACTTCTTTACCTTTACCAAGTATCCTGGTTTCGACCCAGAGGTGGGTGGCATTGACAAAGGTGCTTATCCTACTTCCAAGAAAGTCGTTATGGGCTTCAACTTAGAATTCTAATGACAGCCAATCTTATACATCTATTAATATCAAGAAAACTATGAGAAAGAATATTATATATAGTCTGCTTCTTATTGTATCAGTTTTGTTTGCTGGTTGTGAAGACAGACTCGACATACCTAAACATGGTAACATGGGTGGCCAGGATGATTTCTACCAGACCGACGAACAGTCAAACCAGGCTGTTGCTGCTATGTATAGCAAAGTGAAGGGCTTGTACTTCACTTGGTTTTTCACCAAGAACCTCCTGTCGGATGATGCTTGGTGCGGTGGTGGAAGCCGTGGTGACAACAATTCCATGGAACAGTTGAACGAATACACCTTCGACTCCAGCAACAGTAATATCGAGGGTTTGTTCTCGGGGTTGTATGGCATCATCTATCAAGCCAACTTGATCATAGAAAAGGTGGCACCTGACACGCAGGTTAAGAACCGTGCGATAGCTGAAGCCAAGTTCTTCCGTGCTTTCGCCAACTTTGAGCTCGTTACCCTATGGGGCACAGCACCATTGGTCGACCATCTTTTGCAACCTAACGAGTATCGACAGGGAAATAGCACTTCCGAGGCTCTTTGGGCTTTGGTTGAGCAAGACTTGCAAGAAGCCATTGCCATGAACGCATTGCCTTCCAAGAAAGACAAGGATGACCAGGAGACGGGTCAGCGGGTGACTCAGGAGGTAGCTAAAGCTTATCTAGGTAAGGCCTATCTCTTCCAGGGCAAGAACCAAGAGGCCGCCAAGGTATTGAATGAGGTGGTTGATTCCAAGAAGTATGACTTGTTCCGTGGTGACTACGATATGCAGTTCCATGCTGTCAACAACAATAATTGCGAGTCCATGCTTGAGCTTCAGTGGCGCAACGACCAGGAGCAGGCTTGGAGCCAGATGGACATGAACTTCCTCATGCAAGGATGGCGTACAGGCAACATGAAGTTGGAGGGACAGGCTGCCAAGGAGGTGGCACAGGGCACTTACGGGTTCTTGAATCCTCGCAAGTCTCTCTATGATGCTTTTGTTGCTGCCGAGGGCAAGACTGGTTATCGCTTGACCAAGACGATGCTCGACCCTGAGACGATGGATGCCTATGGCATCAAGCTGAACCCGGGGCAGAATCTCTATGGTTGTGAGGGTTATCTCTTCTACAAAAATCGTGTGTTGAACAGCGACAATATCATGGATGCCTCCTATTTCCAGGCACTTCAATACACGGACCGCAAGATTATGCGTTATGCAGAGGTGCTTCTCTTGGCAGCTGAGGCCAACTTGGCAGCGGGAAACTCAGACATTGCGCTGAAGGACATCAACGAGATCCGTACACGAGCTCATGAGGCATCGCTTACTAGCGTGACTTTGAACGACATCAAAACCGAGAAGCGCTTGGAACTTTGCTTGGAGGGCACTCGCTACCAAGACTTGGTGCGATGGGGGGATGCCAAGGTGGCTCTTGCAGACCAAGGCAAGCAGATTCCTAACTATTCTTCCAAGGGGGTAAGCTTTGACTATACCAACTCCCAGTATGGATTCAAGGACAAGCACATGTTGCTTCCTATTCCTTTGAAGGAAAAAGAGTTGAATCCAAATATAGTACAGAATACAGGATGGTAATCTTGTTTCAGGTTAGATAATATCATAAGATTAATCAATTAAGTAACGAACGACAATGAAGAAAAAATATTTTGGTTCAGTGTTGGGCTTGTTTTTGGCAGCTACTTGTTTCATGGCTTGCGACAATGATGCCCTTGACGAGATGCAGGGCGTCTATGATGGCATCTTGATCTATACTTCGCAGGAAGCAACCGTCCAACCTACGGTGAAACTCAAAAAAGGTATCAAGGCTCTCAATATAGATGTCAAGGATGAACATGGCACTGACATTCAGATTAGCTTGGGCAGTGGCGAGTGGATACTCCAGCCTGCCACTTATACCGTGAAGGAAAGTGTGGCAGCCAACAAGGATTGTGTAGTCAAGGTTGCGGGCGAGACGATGAAGAGTGGCGACCTGGATGTATCTCTCATAGGGGGCAAGTATTATATGAATGGTTTGTTTGTCAATCAGGAAGGCAAGCAAGTGAAGGTCAACTATGTGGGTGTGCTTTCCTTCGAGGTTGGTGTCGATGACCCTGAGGCCTCAGGTTACACTATCAGCATCGTTCCTAGCCAGATAATCGATTGGTCTACGGGTGCTCCTGTAGTGGTCAATCCAAATGCCACCAAGTATACGATTGTCATCAGCAACCCTGCTGGTCAACCTACGGCTAGCTTGGAGGCTGTGAATGAGAATAATTTGCAGCCAACTTCCCTGGCAGGAGAATATACGATCCAGGGTAATGCTTCCGAGCCATGGTTGATGGGCAACGGCTATGCCTTCCCTCAATATGGTTTTATGGGTGGCAGTTACTTTGTGGATGATGCTGGCGTGTCGCAGTACATTACCGATGGTAAAGTTACCATTTCCTCAGCCAAGGATGCAGAAGGACAGGACTTGTTCTCCTTCGAAGGTAACGACCTGGAAACCCAGAGTGGTGTGGATGGTTCCGCCGGAAAAGGCTCGTTTAAGATCAAGTATGCCGCCATTGCCAAGTGAAACTAACATTTTAAACTAAAAAGATATTACAATAAAAATTGATATACAATGAAAAAGATTTCAATATTAGTTATGTCATTGTGTGCAATATGTGGCAGTGCTTCGGCACAGCAAGCCCTCTTCGGAGGGCAAATGCCACTCTCGCCTGAGATCCATGCCGACAAGACGGTGACATTCCGTTGCATGGCACCTGAGGCACAGAAAGTTCAGATCACTGGCGATTTCTTGCCTACCCGCAAGATGGACACGCCATTTGGCAAGTATGATGCTCCTGGTGTGGCCGACTTGCAGAAAGACGAGAAGGGAGTGTGGAGTTATACCACGACATCGCCTCTTGCTCCAGAACTGTACAGCTATACCATGATGGTGGATGGTGCGAGTGTCACCGACCATCTCAATGTTTATACCGTGCGTGACATCGCCAATGTTTCCAATTATTTCTTGGTAGGAGGCGGCAAGGCTGACCTCTACCAAGTAAATAAGGTGGCCCATGGCACAGTGTCGAAGGTATGGTATGATGATGCAAAGGCTGGTATCACTCGCCGTATGACAGTATATACTCCTGCCGGTTACGAGACGAGCAAGCAGAAATTTCCTGTGCTCTATCTCTTGCATGGCATTGGTGGAGACGAGGAAGCCTGGATGGACTTGGGACGCGCCTCCCAGATTCTCGACAACCTCATTGCACAGGGCAAGGCGAAGCCGATGATCGTCGTCATGACCAATGGCAATATCTCGCAAGAGGCTGCCCCCGGACAGACATCTGAGAATCTCATCGTGCCTGCCCTCGGATTGCCTAAGACGATGGAGGGCTCTTTCGAGGTCTCTTTCCCAGAGGTGGTGAAGTTCGTGGATAGTCGTTATCGTACTGTCGCCAACGCTCAGGGACGTGCTATCGCTGGCCTTTCGATGGGTGGCTTCCATTCCCTTTATATCTCCGTCAATAATCCTAAGACTTTCGGATATGTAGGGCTGTTCTCTGCTGCCATTGGCAAGGAGCAGAAGAGTGGAGGTGCTAATGAGTATATATATGACAACTTGGACGGTAAGCTGGCCAACCTCTTTGCAACCAAACCCAAACTCTTTTGGATAGGCATAGGAAATAGCGACTTCCTCTACAAGGATAATACCGATTTCCGCAAGAAATTGGATAGCAAGGGGTATAAATATACGTATATGGAAACTGATGGTGGACATATTTGGCGCAACTGGAGAATTTATCTCACCGAGTTTGCTCAGAAGGTCTTTAAATAATGAGGAATTACTAGATCCTCAAGAGGAATATTCTGAAAAATCATGATATAAAAGAATAATTATAAAAAACAAAATATAATGAAGAAGATAACATTTTTGGCAACTGCCTTGCTGATGAACTTGGGTAGTTTCGCACAACAAGCCTTGTTTGACAATGTACCCGTCGTATCACCCGAGGTGAATGCCAACCATTCCGTAACCTTCCGCTTGAAGGCTCCCAATGCCCAAAAGGTGCAGGTTACAGGCGATTTCTTGGCACCGAAGACCATTGATACCCCGATGGGAAAGTATGACGCTCCTGGTGTGGCCGACATGACAAAGGATGAAAAGGGTGTCTGGACTTTTACAAGTCAGTCGCTTTCCCCAGAGTTATACTCTTACAATTTGCTCTTGGATGGCGTGAAGATTGTTGACCCGGGAAGTGTCTATATTACTCGTGACATTACCTCTGAGACCAACATCTTCATCCTCTCCGACAAAAAGGGTGATTGTGGGGACCTTTACACAGTCAATGAGGTGCCTCACGGAAATGTGTCTAAGGTTTGGTACGATAGTCCAACACTTAAAATGCAGCGTCGTATGACAGTCTATACTCCTGCTGGCTATGACAAGGGCAAGAATTATCCTGTGCTCTATCTTCTCCATGGTGCTGGGGGCGATGAAGATGCCTGGACGACTCTGGGACGTGCACAACATATTCTCGACAACTTGATTGCTGCCGGCAAGGCGAAGCCGATGGTCGTCGTGATGACCAATGGAAATCCTAACTGCCAGGCAGCCCCGGGGGAATGGTCTGCAGGACAGTACATCCCTTCTTTCTATGGTTATCAAGGTGCCAAGCCTGCTGCTACCATGGACGAAAGCTTCCCTGACGTAATGAACTATGTCGAGAGCCATTACAAAGTAGCCAAGGACAAGGCTCACCGTGCCATTTGCGGCTTGTCAATGGGTGGAGGTCATTCTTTTGATATCTCTCGTCGTTTCCCAACCAAGTTTGATTACATCGGTCTCTTCTCAGCTGGATTGCACGTGGGTACCACAGGTGATTTTCGCAGTGAGTTCTACAAGCAGTTGCAGGACAACGAGGAGGCAAAGAAGAAGTTGGCCACTTTGTTCAAGAATAATCCGAAGTTGTATTGGATCGGAATGGGAAAGACGGACTTCCTCTATAAGAGTAGTGCCGATTTGCGTCGCTATTTCGATGAGAAGGGTTACAAATACACGTATATGGAGACGGAAGGTGGACATATCTGGCGCAACTGGCGTGTCTATCTCACAGAGTTTGCCCAGAAGATTTTCAAATAAATTCTAACGATCTATTCAACAATATAATTCTAACGATATAATATAATTAAGGTATGATTAAGAAAATAATGATTTCAGCTTGTGTGGTACTGGCTTCCTCCTCTATGGTTTCTGCCCAGACCCCCAAGTTAGGTGTTTCTCCAATACAAGATGTCATCCAGGCCATGACACTCGATGAAAAAATACAGTTGGTAGTAGGCTCATCAGGCAAGTACGAGAGTATGATGGAGGCCACCATTGGTAACCAAGGTCAGTTAGTACAAGGTGCCGCAGGTCAAATCAACGGAATCGAACGCCTAGGCATCCCTGCCACCGTGGTGGCAGATGGTCCAGCAGGTCTTCGCATCGACCCGAAACGCAAGGACACTGACAAGACGTTTTATTGCACCCATTTCCCGGTGGCAACCGTGATGAGTGCCACTTGGAACCCCAACTTAGTTTATTCGGTAGGAACTTCGATGGGTGATGAGGTGAAGCATTATGGAGTGGACGTACTCTTGGCTCCAGCCACCAACATCATGCGTAATCCGCTGTGTGGTCGCAATTTCGAGTATTATTCCGAGGATCCATTGTTGGCAGGTAAGATTTGTGCAGCCATGGTGAATGGCATCGAAAGCAATGGAGTGGGTACTTCCCTTAAGCATTTTGCCCTCAATAACCAGGAAACCAATCGTACTCGAAACAATGTCATCGGCAATCCACGTACCTTCCGTGAGATTTATCTCAAGCCATTTGAGATTGTGGTCAAGGAGGCGCAGCCTTGGACCATCATGACATCTTATAATCTTATCAATGGCACGATGTCTAGCGAGCGTTGTGACTTGGTCACCGAAATCCTGCGTCATGAATGGGGATTCAAGGGCATGGTGATGACCGACTGGTTTGGTGGCATGGATGCCGTAGCTCAGATGGAGGCTGGCAACGACCTTTTGATGCCTGGAAAGGCGGAACAGGTGAAGGCGATTCGCAAGGCCGTGCTCAATGGTCGCTTGTCCCTGGAGATACTCGACCGCAATGTGCGCCATATCTTGGAGTACATTATGGAAACACCACGATTCAAGCAGTATGTGGCTGACAACAATCCGGATTTGAAGGGACATGCGCAGGTAGCTCGCAATGCCGCTACTGAAGGTATGGTCTTGTTGAAAAATAATAAGAATGTGCTGCCACTTGTCCAGAAAATCAAGAATATAGCTCTCTTCGGCAATACATCTTACGACTTCATTGCAGGTGGTACGGGTTCTGGTAATGTAAATCATGCCTATGTGGTCAGTTTGTTGGATGGTCTGAAGAATGCGGGTTATCTGGTGGATGGCGATATTCAGAAAGCATACGTGGAGTATGCACCTAAGGCAAAGGCCAACTTGCCAAAGCCAAAGAACCCAATGGAGGCTTTCTTGCCAGGAAACTTTATCCCCGAGATGAGCCTTTCTGAGTTGAATATGGCGAATGCGGTCAAGAATAACGATATGGCAATCATCACCATCGGAAAGTCTTCCGGCGAGTTCTTGGATCGTAAGATTTCCAACAACTTCAATCTCACGAAGGAAGAGAAGGATATGATTTCTGGTGTTTGCTCTGCATTCCACAAGGTAGGCAAGAAGGTTGTTGTCATCTTGAACGTTTGTGGAGTCATCGAGACCAAAAGTTGGATTGGCGGTCCTGATGCCGTATTGTTGTCTTGGTTGCCTGGTCAGGAGGGAGGTAATAGTGTCGCAGATATCTTGACGGGCAAGGAGAATCCTTCGGGGCGTCTTCCTATGACTTGGCCTATCAGTTACAGCGATGTTCCTTCCAAGTCAGACTTCCCTAATCCTGAGGATGTAAAGGTGGACGACGTGCTCGGTATGTTCATGGGCAAGGGCATTGGCAGCAAGGGCGATGTGAAAAATGTCGATTATACGGAGTATAACGATGGCATTTATGTGGGATATCGCTATTACCAAACCAAGAATGTACCTGTGTCTTATCCATTCGGCTACGGCATGAGTTATACGACCTTCAAGTATGGCAAGCCTGTGGTCATGAAGGATGCCCAGGGCAATATCAAGGTAGAGGTATCTGTGAAGAATGTGGGCAAGCGAGCTGGAAAGGAAGTAGTACAGGTTTATGTATCTGCTCCAAGTAAGGACATGGACAAGCCAGCCAGGGAACTCCGTGGTTTCAACAAGACTAAGACGTTGCAACCAAACGAGTCAGAGACAGTAGCCATCAGCATCCCTTACCAGAGTTTGGCATCTTTCAATGAGAAAGACAGCCAGTGGCAGGTAGAGGCTGGCTCCTATAAGGTGATGGTAGCCAAGAATGCTGGCGACTTGAAGCCTTTGACAGCAATTGTTGAGGAAGAAGCTGGTGTGACGGAGAAGGTTCGTCCATGCTTGCTTCCTGAGGTGAAGTAAAGTTTATCAAGAATAGACATGCACTTATTTTGGTGAAAAAGTCCCAGGCCAGTAACGGCTTGGGACTTTCTTCGTAATCAACTATACAATGCTCTTTGGTCATTTGTTGCATATATGTCATCAATCACTTTATGTCGCAAATTTTTCATATCCATATTTGTGAGTCCACTTGAATTAGTGGGTTCGATTTTAATTAGTGTTCACTGAATTAATATTTAGCCAAACTTTGAGCACAGCGAACTTTACGCTCCAAGTTGGTAAAGTACCTCCATATTAGCCAAATTTGGAAAAATACAAGACAAAGTCCCCTAAGGAACTTCATCACGTTTTTGACAAAGTAACACATTCCCGCCCAGCACTCGCTGGTATCGTCCTAAAGGCTTGCAATATGACTTTATCTCTTCATCCTTCAGGTATTGTCTGTTGACCTTGTTCAAGTAAATTTTGTCTGCATGGATGGTTGCAGGAAGATAGCCAAACCTCTCCTTGAATTTCTCAACCTGAAGTTTTAAGTCTGTATTCT
>DHMR01000067.1 GCA_002405875.1 bacterium UBA4637 | reverse complement strand
ACACCTTGGTTCCATCCCTTCACAGGCCACCCCATGCTCTCGCCGAGATAGTCGATGGCTCCCCAGTATGCCAAACCAAGCACCTTATTGAGATCCATCTCGTAGAAGTTTGGTCCCATCGCCGCCGTACTTGCCTCGCTCTGATAGAAGGTTTTCTCTGGATAACGCTTCATATCGCCAGGGAAATACATATAGCGATAGTTATAGGAATTTACTTCCGTAGCCACCGCCAAGTCGGCAGGGATGCTGTCTGTTTCGAGATTGCGATAGCGAGGGTGCATCGCCACGGTGGTGAGTCGGGTGTTGTCGTAACGATGCAACAACTCCTTCTGGAGCTTATATGCCGTCACCCCCCAATCATTGAAAGGCAGGTTGCTATACTGCTGCAATTCATTGCCCAAGCTCCACATGATCACAGAAGGATGGTTTCTATCTCGCTTCACCCATTCAGGAATGTCCTTCTGCCATTGGCTTTCCCAAGACACTCTGCCTCCGGCATACTGCTGGAGCCACTTGTCATAAAGTTCGTCCACCACCAAGATACCGTACTTGTCGCAAAGCTTCAGAAAATCCTCGCTATATGGATTGTGGGAGGTACGGATATGGTTCATGCCAAACTCCTTCATCAACTTGATTCGCTTCTCGATGGCACGAGGATAAGCGGCAGCACCGAGGGCGCCGAGCGTATGATGGTTGGCATAGCCCTTTAAGAGCACCTTCTTGCCATTCACCAACAATCCCTTCTGAGGGTTCATCTCGATAGTGCGCACACCAAACGGCTCCTTGATTTGGTCAGCCACGTTACCTTCCTTGTCATAAAGCGTAACCTCGGCTGTATATAAATAAGGAGTATCTGGCGACCACAGCTTGGCATTGTCAAGATGAATGCTTGGCAACTCATACTCCCTGTCGCGCCACTTGGCATTGAAGTCGATGTCGCTCTTCTGCTCCGCCACCACATTACCTGTGGCATCAAGGATACGAACCTGCACCGGAATTACAGGTTTGGCAGCACGTACTGCTTCCTTATTTGCCGCGCCCTTGTCCTTGGCATATTTCTGTTGGTTGACGATGTTCGCCTGAATCTTCACCTCGTTATTATTGATGGTGCGGATGAAGAGCGGATGACGAGGGAAATAGAGATTCTGGTCGGTCACGATGAGGTTAACATCACGGAAGAGACCACCGCCCGTAAACCAACGAGAGTTGTTAGGCTGACCCGTGTCTGCCTTCACGGTGATTTCATTCACCTGTCCCCAATTCAAGAGTTTGCTCAAATCGACATCAAAGCCGAGGTAACCATAGTCCGTACCACCGATTCGCTTGCCGTTGAGATAGACATCGCCCACGAGCATGATGCCCTGGAAGTCGAGCATGATGCGCTTGCCCTTCCACTCCTCCTTCGGGGTGAGCTGATAGCGGTACCAACCGATGCCCATCTCCTTGAATCCTCGAGGACTCAATCGGCTACGCACATTGCTGCCCGCATCGCTATTGTCCGGTCGCTCGCTGGCATCGGGAGCCACCCAGTCTTGCCCAATCAAGAAATCATGAGGCAGGTTCACCACATCATCCCCAGCTTGGGTCGTTTTCAACTCGGCGATATTCTTCACATCGCCACGATGGAATTGCCATCCATTATCTATATTGATTGTATCACGCACCGCCGCATCAGCCGAGGCTGCCCCCAACAAAGGCACCCCTGCCATCAGCAACGAGGCGAAAAACATTTTCTTCATTATAAATTATTCATTATAAATTATTAATCAGTTTCCGTCTGGCTTGGTCGTATCTTGCTTCACCGATGGATACCAAACGAACTTATTGTAGTCATCAGGCTTGGCTGGGTCGAAGTCCTTCCAATCCGAACGCAGATACTTCACGATAGGCAAATTAAGCTGTTTCATTCCCATTACCACCATCTTCGCCACTTCGTAAGCTCCGTATGGATTGAAGTGGGTGTTGTCGGCGAGCGCCTTAGGCTGATTAGGGAATGTATTGGCAGGATAATGTACCAAAGCCTTGGTACTATTCTGATAGCCTAGTGTCTCGAAGAAAGTACGGGTCATGTCATGGAGTTCGATGACAGGCACTCCCTCACGTTTTGCCACGGCACGCATCGCATCAGGATAGTCGCCATGAGTCTCCTGTATCTTCGTATGGGTAGCATCGTCAAAGCGACGGCGCTGGGTAGGGGTCACGAAGATGATGTTACCACCTTTCTTGCGCACCTCGTCGATAAACTTCTTCAAATTGAAAGAGAAGTTATACCAAGCACCACTGCCCGCATATTTCTCCTTCTGGTCGTTGTGCCCGAACTCACAAATCACGTAGTCGCCCTTCTTCATCATCGCCAACACCTTGTCCAAGCGATTGGAAGCCAAGAAAGAGCCTGCCGTCAAACCACTCTCGGCATGATTGGAGATGGCCACCTCGGGACCAAACCAGCGAGTTATCATCTGTCCCCAAGAAGCGTATGGCTCGGTGAACTGATCGACTACGGTAGAGTTACCGCAAAGGAATACGGTAGTTGTCTCAGCAGGAGTAGGCTCCACCTTGATGCTCTTCACGACAGGGGCAGCACCTGTAAACTCCAAAGTCAATTTCTCATCCCATGTAAAGTAATCTTTCTCACGAGGCTTGATCTTCACATTTTCCTTTTCGGAGATATAAGGACTGCGCTTGTTCACGATGAAAGAGTAAGTCTTGAACTCGCCCTTCTTGGTGCTCACCTCATCAAGCATCAGTCGGCGGTTCTCTGCACGTACCACCGTCTTGCCCGCCTTTTTCTTGGAGCCCAGTACCACAGTAACCTTATAGTTGCCATCAGCCACTTTCACCGAATAAAAGAAAGGAGCATTGCCTTTAGCATTCGGGGCGGCCACGATGTCGTAGCCCTTGCCGTTCTCTACGGAATAAGTAGGTTGAGCCTTGGTCAAGTCTATATCATAACTCTGTGCCTTGACCTCCACAGCGGAAGCCAACAGCAATAAACTTGCAAATAGGAAATGATTTGTTTTCATCTTGATAGTTGTTTATCGTTTTTATTGTTATTATTCACTACAATTGTTTGCTGTTTTAAGATTTTGTGGCAAAATTACAAAAAAAGGACAAAAAGCAACTATGCTTTTTGTCCATCTTACATGAATATTGTTCATATTTAACCGTATTTGAAGAAAGTTTTTTACTTCAAATACTTCGCCAAAGGACTCTTCATTTTCTTCAAGCCCTTAGCCACACATTTGGCATTGTGCTGAGCACCCTTGAGAGAGGTGTGGGTATGATCCTTCTTGTAATACTCCTTCACCTTCTCCTTGCCAATCTTTTCATAGGAATCGGCGGCGATGTTGTGCAGGTCGAGGAAGGCAACGCCCGTCTCGTCCACAATCTCACGATACCACTTGCCATAGCTGTCGTTTCTACGCTCCATCTTGCCGTTAGGCCACTCATTGCGAGGCGTAAGGGAAACGAGGATTGGGGTGGCACCCTTCTCACGCACATCCTGGATGAACTTCTTCAGATACCAACCGAAGGAATAAACCACCTCGTACTTTCCATTGTCCAACTTGTATACATGGCAAGTATCCTTGGCGCAAGCAATAGAACCACGCGCCTTCTTGTCGGTCATCGAGCAGATGTCGTTATGTCCGAACTCGATGAGCACATAGTCACCTGGCTGAAGACTGTTGTACACCTTCTCCCATCTGCCCTCGTTGAGGTAAGAGCGAGAACTGCGCCCCGCCTTGGCTGCATTCACGCAAGTAATCTTCTTCGGATCGAAGATGGTATAAGCCTGGGAAGCCCAGCCCCACATGCCATCCTTGTCCTTGTCTTCATTCTTCACGGTACTGTCGCCTGTGAAGAAGACCACAGGTTTGCCCGGCTCACGCTTGAAGTTCTCCACAGGCAATGCCACATTGACCATCATCGCCTGGAGAGGAGCCAAAGATGGATCCTTGCTCTCTGCCAATCCCTCTGCAGCCGAACGAGCGTTCATCATCGCACCGAAGCGAGAGGTGTGGATATGGTCGGTAAAGAAGTGATACTTCTCCTTCCAATGGCCGTAGCTATCGAGTTTGGCAGCGGAGATCTCGTTCAGGTCAACGAATGGCACATGCTCCTGCTCTGCCACCTGCTTGGCCCAAAGACCGAAAGTCTTGTTCACCCTTACAATCTTGTCGTTCTCATCGTAGGCATCACGAGGGGTCAACGACATCAAGATAGGATGCGCACCGAGTGCCTTGCAGTCATTGATGTACTTGCGCATATACTCGCCGTATGTATAGACCGTCTCCTTCACGCCCGTCTCCTTGATGGTCACGTTGAGCGAATCCTTGCCGATGCCAGGGATGCTGGCACGAGCCCTGCCGCTATCATATGGGCCATTGTCGTTATGACCGATGGAGATAATCACCCAGTCGCCCTTCTTGATGCCCTTGCGTACATCTGGCCAAAGACGATTATAGAAGGTACGGCTGCTCATGCCACCGAGAGCCTGATTCTCCACCGTAATTTTGTTGGGGTCGAAGAACTCATGCTCATAATATCCCCACCCCCACTGACCATTGTTGCCATTGCCGAGGGTTCCGTTGCGCATGGTGGAGTTACCTATCAAAAAGAGTACCGGGTTGTTGCCCTTGCGACTCGTTCCCGGTTGGATACGAGCGGTCATCGCCTTCTCCAAGCTGTCCGCCGTATTGTCGATGACATGGTTCACATCTTTCATGGGACCAGCCACCACAGGCTTGCCCTTTTGTGCTGGCAGAACCACTTGTGCAAGACTCACTGTCGCCGTGGCTGCCATCAAAGATATTGTCAATAATAATCTTTTCATTTGTATTTTCGTTTTTATTTCTTACATATTAAACATATGAATTCTTCACTCTTCGTTCTTCACTCTTCACTTAACCTTCTCCGCCTTGTCGGGCAGATAGTATCCGAGGTGAGGAGGCTGATTGTAGCCTACATTCTGCCAAGCCACTCCCATGCGATACACATGGTCGTGCATCAAGGTAGGCACTCGATAATCGGTCGGCGCATTGGTGGTGAAGATATTGAGATGCGAGGCATCGCTCTCATCCCAGTAGATGACCTCCTCTCGCCAATCACCGAACAAGTCGGCTTGAAGGTTGGGAGTTGCCTTCGACCAGTTGCAACTTACCGAATGTCCCATCTCGAAGAGTTGCTTTCCATTGCTCAATGGCAGAGCCACCGCTTCCTTTCCACTTCTGGAGATAAGGAGGGAAATGAGGGGGACGACCATTGGCAAGAAGTTCATCCTGCAAGTCACCATCCCAATAAATGCGGAAGTTCATCGCCGGCATACGAGACACAGGAATGGTGTTTCCCTTGATGTCCTTAACCACTGGTTTGTCGGAACTCCAGAGTTCTGCTCCACGATGGTTGGCATCAATATCAGCAGCCAATCCTCTGCCCGTATCATCCTTATCATAAGAACGAAGGAGGATTTCACCCGTCTTGGCATCTCTCAAATCCGAACCATACGGATATGCCTCATGCACCATGAAGTATTCCAAGCCCGGTCGGTCAGGGTCTAGGTCGGCGAGATGCTGTGCATCGCCATGTCCCAAACCAGTGGAGTAAAGGAGACTTCCATCGTTGTTGATGGCAGCCGAACCGTATGTAATCTCGTCGCATCCATCTCCGTCCACATCGCCCACAGCCAAGCTATGAGCACCTTGGGCAAAAGCAGTGCCAGAGGTTTCCCTGCCATCCTTATCTATATTTTTCAGTCCATGAGCTTCTTTGATGACTTTCCCTTCCGCATCGGTCACTACCCAATCATGAGGCGTCGTGGAAGCATGAAGCCACTTGGTCTTCAACTGCTTTCCATCGAAATCGACCGCCCAGAGGTAGGAACGAGTATAATAGCCACGGCACATCACAGCACTTGGTTGCATGTCTGCGCCATCAAGATAAGCCACACCGGCCAGGTATCGCTCGCCACGGTTACCATAATTTGCCTTGTCGCCCCAGATAGAAGAATAAGCAGGATAACCCTTCTCTAGTTTCTCGCCCTCCGCCACCAGTTTGCCTACGCCGAAAGCTCGATTCGGATTGTACCAGATGGTGTGGATGGCCTTGCCGGTCTCTCCATTGAACACAGTAAGCATCTCAGGACCTTCCATGACACGTCCCACCTGATTGCGATAATCTGCTTGATTGTCAACGGCCTTGATTTCTGCATCGGTAGCAGCTTCGCTCACATATTTGCCAGTTCCATCCACCGAACCAGCCGATGTCTTGCAAATCATCTCCGCCTTGCCATCGCCATCGAAGTCATAGACCAGGAACTGGGTATAGTGGGCTCCGGCACGGATGTTCTTCCCTAGGTCGATGCGCCAAAGTTGGGTACCATCCCATTTATAACAGTCGAAGATGACATCGCCCGTATATCCATTGTGCGAATTGTCGTGCGAATTGGAAGGGTCCCATTTCACAATCAGCTCATACTCGCCATCGCCATCCACATCGCCCACACTGCAATCATTGGGAGAATAAGTATAGGAACGTCCATCGGGAGACACGCCCCCTTGCGGTCTGTTAATCGGCAACGACTTGTAGAGGTCAGCCCAAGGCTTTACCTCACGAGATACCTCCCTCTTGGCAGAAGCATCCATCTTGGGCTCCTGCTGATAGGTAATGATGCGATACACATCTTTCAAGGTACCCTTCTTGTCGGTATAGTTGGTGAGTCGGAGATGCTGAGCTATCACCTTTCCGTTTCGTTCCACGTCGAAGCAAGTGGTGGAAGGATCGGTACCCAACAAGCGCCAAGAGATAAATATCCCTTTATCCTGGGCTGGCAAAGCCACCACGCCTCGATCCAGTTTCTCCATCTGCGAAAGCGGAGTCACGGTTTGGGCTTGCGTCGTGACCACAGACGACAGGGTAAAAGCGGCAGTCAAAAGAAGTTGTGCCTTTTCTATTATTGAAATTTGCTTGTACGTCATTTCTGTAAGATTGTTTATTGTGGCACAAAAATACCATAATATTTGAAAGCTGCACTTTACGTTTTGATGATATTGCATTACTTTTTGATAATTCGTAAAGAAATCGCCCTTTTACAAATAATTCACCTCCAAATCCCACTTGCAATATTTTGCTATCCGGAATATTTATTGTATTTTTGCAGAAAAGAACGTCTAAAAAGGCAAAAAATAGCAGAATGATGCT
>DHMR01000077.1 GCA_002405875.1 bacterium UBA4637 | reverse complement strand
ATCATACTTATTTCTCTTTTTATATTGTTAATGTATTTGTTCCTATCTATTTTTGGAAAATCAATTTTCCGAGTGCAAAGATAATAATAATTGGTAGAAGGACAAAATAAATAACGCTTTTTTAAGCATGAAAAATCTTAAAAAGGTGATAAATAACGTATTAGGAGTTAAATTTCCCTAAATGACTTAGACAAATGACGAAAAATCCAGTCTTATCTGTAACTTTGCATTCGAAGAGGCGATGATGCCTCCCATTGTTTCGGATGAACGATGGAAAGTGACGTGCAATCTTATTAAATTAATAACCAGGAATTTAAATTGAAGAAGATATGAAACAGACAAAAATTTTAGCAGTGGTGATGATGGCTACAGCTTTGTTCGCAACAAGTTGCGCAAGCAAGAAAGATCTCCAGAATTGCCAGAATGAGAATAAGGAATTGACAGCCAACTATCAGGCGACCAAGGAAAAATTGGCTGCTACCGAGGCTCGTCTCTCTGCATTGCAGGAGCAACTCTCTGGCACGCAGAAGGACTATGCGAAGTTGCAGAACTCCCTCGACAAGAGTTTGACCAACAACAGCCAGAACAACGTGAGCATCGAGAAACTCGTTGACCAAATCAACGAGAGCAACCAGTACATCCGTCACTTGGTGGAGGTGAAGAGCAAGAGCGACTCCCTCAACATGGTGCTTACCAACAATCTGACTCGCTCATTGAGCAAGGAAGAGATGAAGGAAGTGGATGTTCAGGTGTTGAAGGGTGTGGTTTACATCTCGCTTGCCGACAATATGCTCTATCAGAGCGGTAGCTACGAGGTGAACAGTCGTGCCCAGGAAACCTTAAGCAAGATAGCCAAGATCATCACCGACTACAAGGACTATGACGTGCTCATCGAGGGTAACACCGATAATGTGCCTGTAAGCACAAGCAGCCCTAAGATGAAGAACATCCGCAACAACTGGGACCTCTCAGCCTTGCGTGCATCTTCTGTGGTACAGTATCTGCAGGATCATTTCGGCGTGAATCCTAAGCGCTTGACCGCTGGTGGCCGTGGTGAGTACAATCCTGTGACCAGCAACGATACTGAGGTGGGCAAGCAGCGCAACCGCCGCACCCAGATTATCATCACTCCTAAGCTCGACCAGTTTATGGACTTGATTGATAAGGCTCCGGAGGAGAAGTAAAACGATACGGGCTGAAAGCCCAAAAGCACCTAGCCCAGGGCAACGCCCTGGGTAGATATTTGTATATAAATGCGCCCTGTAAGGGCAAAAGCATAAAATTCCCTATCAATATAATGCTTTTGCCCTTTCAGGGCGATATTCTTGCATGCATATTACCTAGGGCGATGCCCTAGGCTAGGAGCTTCTGCCTCTTCGGGGCGTATAGATTAGTCTCAACGGTACAGGTCGCAATTTTTAATGTGCAAGTTCGTTATAATGTGCATAAATATGCGGGAATACGTATAAAAGTGTCTTTTTCTTGTCATTTTGAAAGATTTTTCTAGTATTTCCTTTCTTTTATTGAATATTTTTATTAATTTTGCAAGCAAATTATCAATATTAATACTGAATCGATTATGGAAAAGATTAAGATGACGACTCCATTGGTAGAGATGGATGGTGACGAGATGACAAGAATTCTATGGAAGATGATCAAGGACGAACTGATTCTTCCTTTCGTAGATTTGAAATCGGAGTATTACGACCTAGGCTTGCCTTATCGTGACAAGACCAACGACCAGGTAACCATCGACTCTGCCGAGGCTGCCAAGAAATATGGTGTGGCTGTGAAATGTGCCACCATCACTCCTAATGCACAGCGCATGGATGAATATCATCTGCACAAGATGTGGAAGAGTCCTAACGGCACCATCCGTAGCATCATGGACGGCACCGTGTTCCGTGCTCCTATCACCATTCCTAGCATCCACCCTTGCGTGAAGAACTGGGAGAAGCCTATCACCATCGCCCGTCATGCATACGGCGACGTATACAAGAGCGTGGAGCTTCGTGCCGATGAGCCTGGAACTGCCAAACTCGTGTTCGAGGGCAAGAGCGGCAAGAAGCAGGAAGTTGAAATCCACAATTTCGATGGTGCTGGCGTTATCCAGGGTATGCACAATACCGACAAGAGCATCCGTAGCTTCGCCCATAGCTGCTTCAAGTTTGCCGTGGATACCAAGCAAGACTTGTGGTTTGCCACCAAGGATACCATCTCCAAGACCTACGATGCTCAGTTCCGCAAGATTTTCGAGGAAGTTTACGAGAGCGATTATAAGCAGAAGTTCGCAGAGCTCGGCATCGAGTACTTCTATACATTGATAGATGATGCCGTGGCTCGTGTCATCCGCAGCAAGGGTGGATTCATCTGGGCTTGCAAGAACTATGATGGTGATGTGATGAGCGATATGCTCAGTACCGCCTTCGGTTCCCTCGCCATGATGACCTCCGTACTAGTTTCTCCTGATGGCAAGTACGAGTATGAGGCAGCCCATGGCACCGTGACTCGCCACTACTATCGCTACTTGAAGGGTGAGGATACATCCACCAATCCGATGGCAACCATCTTCGCATGGAGCGGTGCCCTGAGAAAGCGTGGTGAGATGGATGGTCTCAAAGACCTTCAGAATTTCGGTGACCAGTTGGAGGCTGCTTGCTTCGATACCCTCAACGACGGCATCGCCACCAAGGACCTCGTCAACTTAATGGAAGGTGTAGAGGCCAAGGCAGTGAACTCCGCCGGTTTCATCGCAGCCATCCGTGAGCGTTTGGAGAAGAGACTGGCTATATAATAAAATAGGTATAGATAAACAAAGAGAGCCTTGCTGCTAATCTAGCTGCAAGGCTCTCTTTGTATAATGTTGTTGTTTCTAAACTTACTTTCTACTGTTTTTTTTTTGAGTCTTTCTGTTTTTATTTCTTCTGCTTGCTTAACGCCTCGGAGTAGAGCTTGAAGAAATCCACGTTCAGCAACTGGCTGATATGAAACAGCATGCCTGTGTCGATGGTAGCTCTACCATATACCTTGTAGATGTTTGTGCGGTGGCAACCCAATTCCTGTGCCAACCAAACAGAAGTCTTACCCTGACGCTTCAATTCTTGCTTGATGCGCTCTCCGATGACGAGAGTAGTGTTTACCTTATCTTTCATAATTTACTGTTGTTTATATAGATCTATTTGTTTATTATTGGTTGCAAAAGTAGTATTAAAGTGCTTAACTAGCAAATATTGATGTAGCTAATTAGATAACATTACGTTAAAATGTGTAATAATAGTGGTCTCTTTATCATTTTTTTTCAATAATAATGATGATTGTCATGAAATTGTAACCAAATGTAACCGTTGTTACAAAAGAAAAATCGTAATTTTGCCGCAGAATTTAAAACATTAGTAAAATGGAAGAGAAAACGAAGAGAATACTAGTCGTTGACGATGAGCAAGACTTGTGTGAAATATTGAAGTTCAATCTGGAGACAGAGGGATACGAGGTGGAAACGGCCAATTCTGCCGAGGAAGCCATGGAGAAGGATGTAGCATCGTTCCACCTATTATTATTAGACGTGATGATGGGCGGCATGAGCGGATTCCAGATGGCGAAGAAGTTGAAGGAGAATCCGATGACCGCATCCATCCCCATCATCTTCCTCACTGCCCGTGATACGGAGAACGATACGGTGACTGGCTTCAACATTGGCGCCGACGACTATATCTCGAAGCCGTTCTCCATCCGTGAGGTGATGGTGCGCATACGTGCCGTGTTGCGCCGCACCGCCGAGAAGCAGGGTGGCGGCGAGGCTGAGCCTAAGATTATCAACTATCAGGGATTGCAACTCAACCTCGACAAGAAGACGGTGAGCATCGATGGCGAGGACGTGCCTTTCACCAAGACCGAGTTCGAGCTCCTGCGTCTTTTCCTGGAGGAGCGAGGCAGGGTGTTCTCCCGTCAGGAACTCATCGACCGTGTATGGCCTAAGGATGTGATGGTGCTCGACCGTACGGTGGATGTCAACATCACCCGCATGCGCAAGAAGATAGGCAAGTTTGCCAAGTGCATCGTCACTCGCCTAGGCTTCGGTTATTACTTTGATGCCTAGGGCGTTGGGTGACGAATGGAAAATGAAGAATTCATAGGATTGATATAGCTTATGTTCAAGATAAACAGTGTAGGTAGAAAGTTGTATTTCATGGTACTGGCGGTGTTCCTTGTGTTCGCCGTCAGTTTTATCGTGTTCCAGCAGGCGCGCGAGAAGCAATACAAAATCAGTTCGCTCACCATGAAACTGGAGGGCTACAACGAGTTGCTCGCCGAAGACCTGGATTTGTCGCACAAGGGCGGCATCCTCATTTCCGACAGCGACAGCGTGGGCAGCAACGTCGTGGTGGCGGAGGCCAAGCTGCGCCAGTTTGTGCACGACCATGAGAGCAAGGACTTGCGTGTCACCTTGGTACGCCCGGACGGCAAGGTGGTGTACGACAATATGAGCAGCGACTATGCCCATTTTGCCAATCATGCCAAGCGTGAGGAAATCGTGCAAGCCTTGAAGACGGGGCAGGGTTCCAGCGTGGAGCGCCAGTCCAAGACGTTGAAGCACGACTATTTCTATGTGGCGTCCTATTTCCCCAAGAACCAGCTCATCGTGCGCACCGCCCTGCCATACAACAACGACCTCTCCAAGTCGCTCCAGGCCGACCAGCATTACATCTGGTT
This sequence comes from bacterium UBA4637, assembly GCA_002405875.1. Next base: position 22,900 of record DHMR01000077.1, on the reverse strand, counting down.
TGCGCTCTTTGCCATCATCGTGCTCACCGTGGTGCTCTATCGGTTCACCGACCGTCTGGGCAAGAACATCTCCAAGTTGCGCATCTTCGCCTACAAGGCCGACCACAACGAGAGCCTGGAGATAGAAGACCTCGCCAAGTTCCCCAACGACGAACTGGGCGAGATAGCCGAGCGCATCATCAAGATGTACAAGCGCATCCAGACCACTCGCAAGGAGCAAGACATCCTGAAGCGACAGCTCACCCAGAACATCGCCCACGAACTGAAGACCCCGGTGGCTAGCATCCAGGGCTATCTGGAGACGATACTCGACAATCCGCACATCAACGACGAGATGAAGGCGCAGTTCTTGCAGCGATGCTATGCGCAGAGCGAGCGCCTCACCTCCTTGCTGCGCGACATCTCCACGCTCAATCGCCTGGACGATGGCAGCGACATGATAGACTTCGAGGCGGTTGACATCGTGCAGATGGTAGGCGACATCACTCGCGAGACGGCGCTCGAACGAGAGTCGCGCCATATGAGTCTCAACCTTCAGTTGCCTGAGCGCATCGTGGTGAAGGGCAATCGCAGTTTGCTCTATAGCATCTTCCGCAACCTCACCGACAATGCCCTGGCGTATGCCGGCGAGGGCACCACCATCTCGCTCTCTGCCAAGGAGCAGGGCAACAAGTGGCATTTCATCTTCTCGGACGATGGGCAGGGCGTGCCGCCAGAGCATCTGGCTCGCCTCTTCGAGCGTTTCTATCGAGTAGACAAGGGCAGGAGTCGCAAGATGGGAGGCACTGGTCTGGGGCTCGCCATCGTGAAGAACGCCGTGCTCCTGCATGGTGGAACCATCCGTGTGAGCAACCTTCCTGAAGGCGGCTTGAAGTTTGAGTTCACCATCAAGAAATAGCCGCTTTCCCTTAGAAAAAGTGTAAAAAACTCAACCTGTACGATTGGCACGGGCTGAAAGTCCAGAAGTTCCTAGCCCAGGGCAACGCCCTGGGTAAATGGGAAGGATTAATGCGCCCTGAAAGGGCAAAAGCATTAAAATCAGCTCATATAGAACGCTTTTGCCCTTACAGGGCGATAGCATAACGCTCCATTTCCTAGGGCGTTGCCCTAGGCTAGGAGCTTCTGCCCTTACAGGGCGTATCGGACATTCTAACCGTACAATCGAAAATTATTCGTTCTCCAAGTAAAATATAAAGGGCGAATTCTTCGAATTTATAAGATTTGGGAAAAATTAAGAATATGCACCAGTTTTGACTTAATTTAGTTAAAACTGGCGTTTTTGTATCTAATATTTGATAGAAATCAAGAAAAAATAGCATTTTGTGACAAAAAGTTTGGAAAAAATGTTCTAAATTCATTAAAAAGTATTATATTTGCAACCGAAAAGTAAAAGGAGAAGAGAGATCTTTAAGAAATAGAAGAAGTTTGTAAGTTCAGAAATAGTTAAAGAAGATATAAGTTTGTTTAATTTTTAAGAGAGGATTTTATGGAAAAAAGACTGCTTTTCTTGTTAGTCAATCTCTTCCTCATATGTGGGGGGGCACTGGCTCAAACTAAAGTATCGGGTACCGTAGTTTCTCAGGAAGATGGCGAACCAGTCATTGGCGCTTCCGTGGTTGTCGCAGGTGCGGCACGCACGGGAACCGTCACTGATATGGAGGGCCATTTCTCTCTGGAGGTGCCTGCAGGTAAGAAACTGGTAGTAAGTTACATCGGTATGGAGAGCCAGACCTTGACTCCTTCTGCCAAGATGACCATCAAGCTGAAGGCCGACAGCAAGAGCCTTGGCGAGGTGGTGGTTACTGGTATGCAGAAGATGGATAAGCGTCTGTTTACAGGTGCAACAACCAAAATCACTGGCGACAAGACTAAACTCGATGGTGTGGCTGATATCAGTCGTGCCTTGGAAGGAAAGGCGGCCGGCGTATCAGTGCAGAATGTGAGTGGAACCTTTGGTACTGCGCCTAAGATTCGTGTGCGTGGTGCTACCTCTATTTATGGTTCTTCCAAGCCACTTTGGGTTGTGGATGGTGTCATCATGGAGGATGTCACCGAGGTTGATGCTGATGATTTGTCTTCAGGTAATGCCGAGACTTTGATTTCTTCTGCCATAGCAGGTTTGAATGCAGATGATATTGAGAGCTTCCAAATCTTGAAGGATGGTTCTGCTACCTCTATCTATGGTGCTCGTGCCATGGCTGGTGTCATCGTTGTTACCACCAAGAGAGGTAAGGCCGGATCTAATCGCATCAACTATACAGGTGAGTTTACCATGCGTTTGAAACCAAGTTACCGCAATTTCAATATCATGAACTCTCAAGACCAAATGGGGGTATATCGTGAGATGTATAATGATGGCTATTTTTCATTTGAAAAGAGCTATCGGGCCTCTAATAGTGGTGTATTTGGCAAGATGTATCACTTGATGAATACATACGACCCAAAGACTGGTACTTATGGCTTGGCCAATACACAAGATGCTATGGAAAGCTACCTTCAGAAGGCAGAATACCAAAATACCGACTGGTTTGATTTGTTGTTTAGTAATAGCATCTCCCAGAACCATTCCATCAGCATGTCTACTGGTACCGATAAGGCTCAGTATTACACCTCTTTTAGTGTGATGAACGACCCAGGATGGTCTAAGCAGAGCAAGGTGCAGCGTTATACAGCCAATGTAAATGCTCTTTACAATATATCAAAGAAAGTTTCTGTCAATGCCATCGCCAATGCTTCTTATCGTAAGCAGCGTGCTCCTGGCACAACATCACAGACGGCGAACGCAGTGACGGGTGAGGTGTCTCGTGATTTTGACATCAACCCATATTCTTATGCGTTGAACACTTCTCGTACAATGGATCCTAACGAACTTTATGTTCGCAACTATGCTCCTTTCAACATCTTCCGTGAATTGGACAACAATTATTTGAGCTTGGACGTTGTGGATATGAAATTCCAAGGAGAGTTGAAATACAAGCCAATTTCTAAGGTTGAGCTTGCTGTATTGGGTGCGTATAAGTATTCTACAACCACCAATGCCGCAACCATTACCGACCAGAGCAACCAGGCATGGGCATATCGTGCCATGGATGATGCCACGATGCGTGATGCCAATCCATGGTTGTACACCGACCCAGACAAGGCAAATTCTTTGCCGTTCTCTGTATTGGACAAGGGAGGTTTCTATCGTGAGACAAAATTTAAGATGAACAGCTGGGATTTCCGTGCTACAGCTAGTTATAATGATGTATATAACAAAGACCACATCGTGAATTTCTTCGGTGGTTTGGAAATCAACTCCGTAGACCGTAACAAGTCTTATTTCAATGGTGTGGGCATGCAGTATGATATGGGCTATCTCCCTGCATTCAATTATAATTTCTTCAAGCAATTGGAAGAGGAAAACGGACAGTACTATTCTCTTACGGATAGCTATCAGCGTGAGGCTTCTTTCTTCGGTACGGCTACCTATTCTTATAAAGGGCGCTATACGATTAATGGAACAGTTCGTTATGAGGGTTCCAACAAGTTGGGTAAGAGCCGTAGTGCTCGTTGGTTGCCTACTTGGAATGTGTCTGGTGCATGGAATGCGCATGAGGAGTCTTGGTTCCCTAAGCTGAACCCTGTCCTTTCTCATTTGACTTTGAAGGCATCTTATTCATTGACGGCTGACCGTGGTCCTGCTTCGGTTTCCAACTCAAAGGTGGTAATCCAGAGTTATAATCCTTGGCGTCCAACGGCAAGTGACAAGGAAAGTGGTCTTGAAATCTACCGTTTGGGCAATGATGAGTTGACTTACGAGAAAAAGCATGAGTTGAACCTTGGCTTGGATATGGGCTTCTTGAATAATCGCATTAATGTCACTTTTGACTGGTATCGTCGTAATAACTACGACTTGATTGGTCCAAAGCGTACCATGGGTGTAGGTGGTGAGGTCTATAAGTCTGCCAATGTGGCAAGTATGCGCTCACATGGTGAGGAATTGACCATTTCTACTCGTAATATCGAGACTAAGGATTTCAAGTGGAACACAGATATCATCTTCTCTCATGCCAAAAACAAGGTGACCGACTTGGATTCCCGTGCCAACATCATGCAGATGATTACTGGTACAGGTTTCACGATGAATGGATATCCTGTTCGCTCTTTGTTCTCTTTCGATTTCAAGGGCTTGAACAAGGAAGGTCTTCCTATTGTGGTAAATCAGGATGGCGAGGAAACAAGCTATGGCGGTGACCTTTATTTCCAGTCAACAACAACCGATTATTTGAAATATGAAGGTCCTACCGATCCAACGATTAATGGTAGCTTTGGCAATACGTTCTCTTACAAAGGTTTCAAATTGAACGTGTTCATCACATACGCAGCTGGTAACAAGGTTCGTCTGGATCCAGTCTTCAGCTCTTCATATTCAGATATGACTGCTATGCCAAAGGAATTCGTGAATCGCTGGACGAATGGTGGTGATGAGGCAATTACAGATGTACCAGTCATTGCCGACCAGCGTATGAAGCAGAATGATAATTATCTAGGTTATCTCTATAATGCTTACAACTATTCCACTGCTCGTGTGGCAAAGGGTGACTTTATTCGTATGAAGGAGATATCCTTGGCTTATGATTTCCCTAGCAAGTGGTTGATGCCTCTCCATGTAAATACTGCTAGCTTGAAGCTGCAGGCTACCAACTTGTTCTTGATTTACTCAGACAGCAAGTTGCATGGACAGGATCCTGAATTCTTCAACGCAGGTGGTGTGGCAACTCCAATGCCACGTCAGTTTACATTGACATTAAGAGTCGGACTTTAAAGAAAGAGAGATAATTATGAAAAAGAATAAATTATATATAGCGACGGTGTTATTCTCTGCTTTGGCATTGACCACATCATGTGACAGCTTCCTCGATAAGTTGCCAGATGATCGCGCAGAGGTGAACACTACCGAGAAGATTACTTCACTTCTCGTCTCAGCTTATCCTTCCAATAGCAGTAACTTTATCTTGGAAAATAGCTCAGATAACTATACAGACAATGGCAAGGAATATGACACCTATCAAGAGGTAGAGCAGGCTTATCGTTTTGAGCCAGTTACCGACCAGACCAATGACGACCCTAAGGCCTTGTGGAATGGTTATTATGGTGCCATCTCAGCTGCCAACCAAGCATTGGCTTCCATCGACGAAATGGGAAACCCTGCATCCTTAAAAGGTCAGCGAGCAGAAGCATTGCTCTGCCGTGCCTATAGCATGTATCGTCTAGCCACTACTTTCTGTATGAGTTATAACCCTGATAAGGCTGAGGAATATATGGGACTTCCTTATCCTACAGTTCCTGAGACAACGGTGAATCCACATTATGAGCGCGGCACACTGAAGGAACTCTATCAGAAAATAGATGCAGACATTGAGGCGGCTTTGCCTGATGTCGACGATGATATTTATACACAGCCTAAATATCATTTCAACAAGAAGGCAGCTTATGCCTTTGCTGCGCGTTTCAACCTTTACTATATGAACTATGACAAGGTGATAGACTATGCGACGAAGGCTCTCGGTTCGAATCCTGCTTCTGTCTTGAGAAATTTTGTACCATTCATGTCCTTGTCTAACTCAAGTGATATGGACAATCTTTATATCTCATCTTCAGAGAATGCCAACTTGTTGTTGATGCCAGCAACTAGTAGAATAGGCCGTGCTATAGAAGGTGATGAGGAGCGTTTTTGCCATAACCAAATTATTACGGCCTACGAGACTATTTGGGCTGCGATGCCTTGGGGTGTTGGCTCTAATAACAATACCTTGTATCAGTCTCACCTGCTCTTTGGTAATGCGCAGATTGTGATGTTCCCTAAGATGTTTGAGCACTTTGAGTATACCGACAAGGTGAACAAAACAGGACAGGTTCATGTTTCAGATGCAGTGTTTACCACAGATGAGACTCTGCTTTGTCGTGCGGAGGCCTATGCGATGAAGAAAGACTATGACAAGGCCGTGCAAGACATCAATGCTTGGATATGTTCTCATACTGCTGCGGCAACAGGTACAGCAACACGTCCAACGATGACAGCTGAGAGTATCAAGAGCTTCATCGAAAGCTTGGAATATGCTCCAGTTGTCGTAAAGTCCAATTCAGAGCGTAGCATTCGTAAAATGTTCCATCCACAAGGCTTCACGGTAGAGAGCGGTACACAGGAGGATATCTTGCAGTTTATCTTGCAGATGCGCCGTATCGAAACACTTTATCAAGGTCTTCGCTTCCTTGATATCAAGCGCTATGGCATCGAGTTTAGCCACGATTTGGATGAGGAGACTCCTATCACTTTCAAGGCTGGTGACTTGCGTGGTGCCATTCAGCTGCCAGATGATGTGATAGAGGCAGGATTGCCTGCAAATCCAAGAGAAGAGTCAAACAAATAATTAAAGGAGAGTGAACTATGAAATATATTAAATTGTTAATATTGATAGCGTCTGTCTCTCTGTTTGCTGCATGTTCGGAAGAGAGTCTTGACTCTAAGAGTATCTTCGATTCGCAGCCAAAGGAAGAACAGAATGATTTCGACAAGTGGCTCAAGACCAATTACGTCGATACTTATAATATTCGTTTCAACTATCGCTATATGGATAAGGAGACAGACAATAAATACAACTTGGCTCCAGCTGATGTCAATAAAGCGAAGGCTCTTGCCATCATGATGAAACATATTTGGCTTGATGCTTATGCCGAGGTGATGGGGGAGGATTTCATGAAGACCTATTCCCCAAGAGTGATGCAGTTGGTTGGCTCGGCAGCCTATAACTCACAGGCTTCAATGGTTCTTGGTACTGCCGAGGGTGGATTGAAGGTTACGCTTTATAATGTCAATATCATTGATGTGAATAATCCTTTCATCGACCCAGAGACTCCTTTCGTTGATAAGACAACGGGCACTTATGACTTGAATTTCTGGTTCTTCCACACCATGAACCATGAGTTCTGCCACATCTTGACTCAGAAGAAAAATTACTCTACTGATTTTCAGACTATATCTGCTGGTAAGTATCAGACTTCTGGTTGGGTAAACGTTGCCGATACAGATGCTCCTTCCATGGGATTTGTTTCGGGATATGCCAGTGGCGAGTATAATGAAGATTTTGCCGAGATCTTTGCCCAGTATGTTACCCATTCCGAGGCTGCCTGGGAGAAAATCCTGGAAGCGGGTATTGTAAAAGAGACGGATGCAAATGGTGACGTGAAGAAGGGTGCCGATGGCAAACCTATTCTGGATTATAGCGGTTATAATGCAATACTTCAGAAATTTGAGATACTCAAGGAATATTTCGCCAATACATGGGGATTGGATATAGACAAACTTCGTGAGGTCATTTTGCGTCGTACAGCAGAGGTGAAGACCTTGGATTTAACAACTTTAAAGTAAGAAAGTTATGAGAAAGATATATAACATATTGTTTGCCTTGCTTTCTGTAGTTGCTTTGGCGGCTTGTTCCAATGATGTTGACGAAGTGTTCGACAAGCCGTCTGCTCAGAGGGCGAATGAGGCTGTGGCAGAATACAAGACTGTGCTTTGTTCTGCCGAGAACGGATGGTTGATGAAATATTATCCTAAGGAGAATACACAGTATGGTGGATACAATGTCTTGTTGAAATTTGACGAGAGTGGCAATGTTACAGCGATGAGCGATGTATATGGCTCGGATGTCGAGGCTACGTCTCACTATACGTTAGGTCAGAGTGCTGGTATTGTACTTTCATTCGATGAATACAACAAGGTTTTTCATTTTTTCTCAGATCCAGTCAATCCAGCTGGTGTCGGAAAAAATGGTAAGGGCATGGAAGGCGACTTGGAGTTCCGTGTGCTCACAGCTACTCCTGATTCTGTTGTGATGCTTGGCAAAAAACGTGGTGCCAAGATAGTAATGACTCCTATGGCTAAGGATGCTAGCTGGGGAGAAACCATTGACCAATTCGGTGACTTGGCAGACGAGATGAATTTCCCTAAATATTCTTGTGAGGTAAACGGCGCATCTTATTTGGCAACAACTAGCTATCGTACCATTACTTTCACTCGTTTGGATGCAGATGAAGATTTGGTTACCGAACCTTATATAGTTACGGACAAGGGGATAGAGTTTTATGAGCCAATTTCCTTGAATGGAGTTTCAATCTCAGGTTTCAATTATGTTGGTGGAGACAATTTCGAGTTTGATTCAGCAGATGGCTCGATAAAGATGTTTGGCATAGTTCCTCCTATCAGTGAGCAGGTGACCAATGGTGATTGGTTCTTCTCTGTAGCCAATATGGGCTCCTTTTCACAAACTTATTGGAATGTGGGCAATGAGTATGTCTCTCAATATTATAGTCCATGTTATTATGCGGCGTTGACGACATCTTCTTTTGATAGCTATTCTGGTCATTGGGGCATAATTTTCAATGTGGCTGGTTATGGCTCATTCATAGATCTTAAGCCTACTATAGTAGATGATGACCATATATCCTTGGCTTGTCTTGGCAAGTTCGGTCTGAACGGACAATATTTCTATAACTGGGGTCAAGTGTATATGATTTATGCCTTGACTGGAGATTCTGGTAAACATGCCGCAGGCGTCAGCAAGACATATAAGACTGAATTGGTATCAGGTACAGCTAAGAATCCTACCGCCATCAAGCTTACTGATGAGAACAATCCGGACAACTGGTACATCATCACCAGTGATATGCCAGACTCTCCATTCTAAAAAATGTAGTGTAAATATAAAGATATTAGCAGTTCTTTGGGAAAAGAATGATTAAAATCTCTCTCGTAATGTGAGGGGGCGTGCCGGTTGGCACGCCCCCTCTTTGCGTGATGTACACTAAAAAAAATCGTCTTTCATTTGCGCTTGCTAGCACCCAGGCTCGCCCAGGTATTCGAAGATGGCGTTCACCATCTTCGGGGGCAGGTACTTGGTGTTGGCATCGTAGCCCATGCCCTCCAGCTCTCGCCAGAGGGGCTTGCAGCGCTTGATCCATACCATGATGTGCCGACGGGCGGTGTCCTTGTCGGTGGCATCGGGAAAGTAGAGCAGGCCGAGCTCGGTCTTGCTATACATGCGGTTCACGTTTTCCATAAGCATTTCTATATTTTTAGGGGGTGTTCTCTGTGTTGTGTATCCTGCCTAGGCGTTGCGGTCCTTGAAGAAACCGTCCAGGCTCTTTACGATGTATGCGGCCGCATTCACCTGACGGTGTTCCTTGCGGCTGTGCTCCAGATAGTATTCCTTGCGCTCTAGCCAGTCGGCTAGCTCGCCTAGCATGTCGAGCCGGAGTCGTTGCTTGAGTCTGTCGGCTACCTTTTCCGTCACGCCGAAGCGGCATTTCAGCAATAGGCCTAGCTTGCCTTGCTCTCCTCTCAGCCTTTCGCACTTCTCGTCCTTGCCCTGTCCGGAGTTGTCGCGATCGATGATGGTGAAGGTGATGTGCTGGGGCATGTGGTGATGCTTCTTCTTGTCATCGTCGGTGCCCCCTTCTTCATCAGGGAAATAGGGCTTGTAGGCGAGATATTGCTCGATGATGCCATGGTCGTAGAGGCGCTTCAGGTCTTCGATGGCAAAGCGCAATCCGTGTCTCTCTAGGTCTGACCAGGTCTTGTAGCAGTCGCCCTTGCCATGGAGCAGTCTCATCAGGTGTTCGGGTTTTACTTGGGTGAATCCCTTGGCCGCCCAGCAGTTCATGATGATGTAGAGCTTGATGCTCGTGGCGGAGCGGCAGGCGTTCACGGCGTTGAGGTCGATGCGGCAGGCTCCCTTGTCGAAAGCGTAGAAGAAGCGCAATACGGTGTTGTCGAACCTGAACCTCACCGTCCATCTTCCCTTCCGATTCTTGTAAACTTCTGCCGAGAAAAGCCGGTCGAATCGGGTGTAGATGGTTCTGTCGCCCACCTTGTAGGGGATGTCGATGGGCTTCTTTGCCATTCGGTAGATGGCATCGCGCACCTGTGTGTAGTGGTTCACGCTGATGCCCAGCTCCGATAGCTTCAGGCAGACGTCGGTGTACCCGGCGATGCGGCGCTCCTTGGAAAAGTCGAAGGTGTCGTGGTTCAGCTTGTAGGGTATCGTGTACTCCTTTATCACCTGTTGTGCATGCTTGATGAGCTGCAGGCCTACTTTCAGCTCTATGGCTGAATAGTCGTTGTACGACAGTCCTTGTACGCCAAGGAGGATAATCTGGTCTTTCTCCTTCCTCGGAGAAGAATCTGGGAAGCTGGGCTGACCGTTATTAGGGTCAGGCTTGATTGTTTTTGTTTTCATACCTTATTTTTTTTGGTTGATATATATCCCTGCCTTTTTGCGGGTGGGAAGTTCTTGTATGAAAACGGCACGGAATCGAAAATAAGCTAAACAGATGAGCATTCGTTTATTGGAAGCTTAATGCTCATTTTCTAGACTGCACTTACTATCTCTTCCATGCCGTTGTTTCATTGTTGTCGAAACAACGGGCATAGAATGCCCAGTAAGAGTCTCAGTCTAGAATCTCTAGTAATGGGGGCTTCCTTCCCCTAATAAAAGAGAATGTTTTAAAACTCTTATTCTTTTGCTTTCTGCTTACAAAATTAATATAATTTTCGGAAATAATCAAATTATTTCGAAGAAAAAATCATTTTCTGCTTATATTTTTTTAAAACAGCTCTCTCACGCGCATCATGCATGATGTAAATGGATATATATCGTATTATATATTTAGTCTATATTGGTATATTGATTGAAGCCTTTATTGCGGTGTAACGTATTGATTATTAATGTGTAACAGAAATGCTGACATGCGCAGGTAGTGGCTTTGTGCTCTCCGATGGGCGTGATTCTCCTTGATGGAGTGGATTTTTTGCTCTGTGGGTAGGGGGTGAAAAAGCAAAAAGTTCTGATAGTGGTATTGTCTCATGGGGGCTGTATTCTTCTTGTTGATGCCATGTGTTCTTTTGTCTGGCTTCATGTATTCTTTCGCCTTACTCCATGTATTCTTTCTGCTGATGTCATACATTCTTTCGCCTAGCGTAATGCTTTCTTTCAGCAGATGCCATATATTCCGTAAGCATAGAGCTTGTATGCCGGAAAGAAGAGGTACACAAAGGTGGGATAATCTGCATAAATGGGCTGGAGCTGACGCAGAGGGGCTGAATGGGAAGAATGGCACCTGCCCGATGTGTTAACTTTGCAAATGTATACGGGAAGAGACCGGTACACAACATTATTAACAATTTAATTCTTTTAATTTATTATGGCAAAGTACAGTTTAGTAAAACGTTTGGCAAAGCCAGGCGACAAGAGTTCGGACTACAAGTATTATGCTTGCGCCCAGGTCAACGAGACCATCTCCATCAAGCGTCTCGCCAAGTTGATTTCCATGCAGACCACCGTGTCCTACGCCGATGCCTTGGCGGTGCTGGCGAGCGCTGGCGAGAACATGGTGCTGCAGTTGCAGATGGGCAACCAGGTGGAGCTGGGCGAGATAGGCAAGTTCCGCTTGCAGCTTACGAGCGAGGGCACCAAGACCGCCGATGAGTTTAAGAGCGATGTCAATATCACGGGCGTGAACATCCAGTATGTGCCTGGAGAGGACCTCGCCAACGTATTCACGGGCATGGAGTTCACCCAGGTGGCTTCACGTGCCGTACAGAAGGCTGCTCTCAAGGCCGAGAAGGAGGGAGCCAAGATATTGAACTTGGAGGATGTGAAGAAGGCCGGCTCCAAGAGCGACAATCCTACATCGGGCGAGGGCGACGGTGACAACAAAGGCGGCTCTGAATCAGGCGGCTCCGGTTCTGGCGATGGCGACGGCACCGTAGAGTAACGCTCTCTGATTTATCCAAATAGCCTGGGGGCATTGCTCTGGGCTATTCGTGCAAAATTTAAAAACCTTTTAAAATAGACGATTATGACAGAAAAGAACAAGCAGAAATGGAATGAAGTGCTCAAATTCGTAGTTACCGTGTTGACCGCCCTTCTGGGGGCATTGGGAGTGACGGCTGCCAACAGATAGGCGAGGGGGAGGACTGCTTATATGAGAAAGATAGACATGATAGTGGTGCATTGCAGCGGCAGTCGCTGCAATCGCCGATATACGATGGAGCAGTTGCGCCACGACCATGTGGAGGTGAATGGCTGGAGAGACATCGGCTATCACTTCTACATCACGCTGGATGGCGTGGTGCATCCTTGCCGCCCGGTGGAGCGCATGGGGGCTCACGCCCTCGGCTACAATGCCCATTCGATAGGCATCTGCTACGAGGGCGGCCTCTCGCCCACGGGTTGCATCTCCGACACGCGCACGCCGCAGCAGAAGCTTGCGATGGAGCGTCTCATCGTGGAGCTCCATCGCCGTTTTCCTGCCATCCGCACGGTGCTGGGCCATCGCGACCTGCCCGGCGTGCAGAAAGCCTGCCCCTGCTTCGACGCCACGAAGCTGCAGCGGCTGATAGTATAGAATGACAAAAAGGGGGCGTGCCACGGTAGCCGTGGCACGCCCCCTTTCTTTATGGTTCTACTGTTACGATGATGCGTTGGCCGTATTTCTTCACCCTTTGGTCGTTGATGACTCCTTTCCAGTTGAGGCCGAAGGCGATGTCGTAAACATGGCCGTCTTGGTCTTGATAGCATCTCATGTCGTGGGGCACGTCCTCTTGCTGCGTCTCGACGGTCTTCATGTCGGCGGGCAGTTGCATCGGCAGGAGGGCAGAGGGTTCTGCCGCTCCGCTGATGATGTCGAGCAATGCCTTGTTTTGTACGCCGAAGGACAGGAGGAGGGCATCAGACGAAGGTTCCAGCTCTGAGAGCACCACAGGCTTCGACACTTCTACGATGGTAACTACGGGCTTGCCCTTCATCTGCCTCTTGGTGTCGAGCACCATCAAGAGGTCGTCGTGGTTGCGAGTCTTCACCGTCTTGCCTTTGTAGCTGCGATTGGTGAAAGGCTCCAAGGGATCGCCGCCTCCGATGCTGGTGGCACGTGCGTCGGTTGCCGTGTAGTCTTCATACTGGAGGCTGATGGGGGTGTAGCCGTTGCCGCCATGCTTGGTCTCTTCCAAGTCGTAGCCAAGGCTGAGGCTAGGCTCGCCTATCAGGCAGATGGCGAAATCGGCATCTTCGGGCTTGTCAACCACCTCGAAATATCGGTTTACGAGATTTAAGTCCATCGGCACTTCCCTCTTATCTTCCGACATGCCGCCCCAAATGCCGGGGATGGCAGGGTAGTGACGCTTGGGTACATATACCTTTTGGCGCTTGGTCAAAGGGAGAGTCTTGGCATGATTCTTCAGCATGACGATGGACTTGAGCTGAGCCTCGTATCCCGCTTTCATATATTCGGGCTTGCCCACGATTGCCTCCGTCTCCTTGGGGTCGAGATAAGGATTCTCGAACAATCCCACACGGAAGATGTTCATGAGCAAACGTCTGGCTGACTGCTCGAAGCGCTTCCTTGCGCTGGCCTCTCCATAGTCTCTCACCCACATCTGATAGGCCGCGAGGATGGGCTTGATATCATTGTTGCCGCCAAACTGGTCGACGCCGGCTTGCAGCACACGGTAATGGCGTTCGGCTACCGATAGGTTCTCCACGCCCCAAGGTTTGCCGCCGCTAGGGTCGTACATGTTCTTCACGTCGCCCGTGATGCCCCAGTCGGTGCATACCACCCCGTCATAGTGCTCGCCGTCGCGCAGTTGCTCCTGGATGAGCCATTTGCTGTATCCTCCCGCCACATTCTCGCCCGATGGGTTCTGGCGGAAGAGGATGCTGTAGGTAGGCATGACGGCAGATGCCATTTCCGTTCCTCCCCTCAGGCGGAAGGCACCCTGCGAGAAAGGAAGCTTGTGCATCGCCAGGTTGTTGCCTGGATATACGGCAAATTCGCCATGCCCGAAGTGGGAGTCTCTTCCTGCCTCTTGCGCTCCATATCCATACCAGTGTTTCACCATGGCGTTTACGCTCTTGTCGCCCCATCCATGGGTGGCTTTCGTGGTTTGGAACGCATCGCAGTAGGCTTGCGCCATGTCTGTAACGAGTTGTGGGTCTTCGCCGAAGGTTCCGTTGAATCGCCACCATCTCGGTTCGGTGGCGATGTCGATCTGTGGCGATAGGGCTGTGGCAATGCCCAAGGCTCTGTATTCCTCGGAGGCAATCTCTCCGAAGGTCCTGACGATCTCGGGGTCGAAGGTGGCGGCCATTCCCAATGAACTCGGCCATAACGAAATCTGACCTCCCGCACCGGCGTTGAACTCGGCGTCGGCCTTTGTCTCATGTCGAGGGTCTGAGCTTGTGTTTACCGGGATGCCATGTCCCAAGGCCTCTACGTAGGCTTGTATTTGGTTGTTCCATTTGGCTGCCACGGCAGGAGTTTCCACCGAGGTGATGAGCACGGCCCTCAGGTGGTCGGCTTTCAGAAATTTCTTTTGTTCGTCGGTCAGTTCCCATGGCATGGCACCACCGTCTTCATAGAGTTTCCCATGGTAGTGGGCGGTTGTGTAGGCGGTGGTCTTGGTCATGGGGATGGCTTGATGGTTGCTGTAGAGCATCAAGCCAGCTATCTCTTCGATGGAGAGTTGGGAGGCGAGGTTGGCTGCCCGCTGGGCGTAGGGGAGTCGCCAATCTTCGTATGCGTCCAGCTTGCCATTGTGGTTTAGGTCCTTGAAAACAAGGCCGTCGACATGGAGCAGCTTTACTCCCGAATGGATGGCATAGCCTATGGTAGGGCCTCCTTTCTGCTTGACAATCATGAAATTGTCAATTTGCTTTTCTGTCTTTGTGGTTTCTGTGGCGGCTCTGCCGCTTATGCAGATACAGCAGAGGGCGAGTGATAGGATGACTTTCTTCATATTGTTAGTTGTAAATATTGTTTTCTAGAATATGTCATGTCTTGGCATGACGCAAGCTTTTGATGCTGCAAATATATACAAAACTTTTGGCATTTCGCTCGTTTTTCGTGGAAATATTTGGGCGTGATGGAAAAAACGACTTTTTATGGGCAAAGATTTGGGCAAACCAATATTTTTGGTTATCTTTGCACTTGAGAAATAATTCGTTAGGATGAATATTGACCATACACTATTCATTCTAATAAAACATACACACATAGAAAAATGAATCAATTTACGAAACTGATCGCAGCCCAGCTCAATCTCCGTGAGCAGGCTGTAGAGAATACACTGGCGCTGCTCGAAGAGGGCTGCACCATCCCGTTCATCTCCCGTTACCGCAAGGAGAAGACGGGCAATATGGACGAGGTGAACATCGAGGCCATCGCCCAGGCCAACGACAAGTTTAAGGAGATGGCGAAGCGAAAGGAAACCATCCTCAAGACCATCGATGAACAGGGCAAGCTGACCGATGAACTGAAGAAGCGCATCGAGAACTGCTGGGATGCCACCGAACTGGAGGACATCTATCTGCCTTTCAAGCCTAAGCGCCGTACTCGTGCCCAAGTGGCTCGTGAGGCAGGTTTGGAACCATTGGCACAGCTCATCCTCCTTCAGCGAGACAACAACCCGATGCAGACCGCCAAGAAGTTTGTGGGGGAGAAAGTGAAGGACGTGGAGGCTGCCATCCAGGGTGCCAAGGACATCATCGCCGAGACCATCAGCGAGAATGAGTTCACCCGCAACTCCGTGCGCCAACGTTACAAGCATGGTGCCGTCATCACCTCGAAGGTCATCGCCAAGAAGAAGGACGAAGAGGAGGCACAGCGATTCTCCGACTATTTCGACTTCTCAGAGCCTTTGAAGAAATGCTCTTCCCATCGTTTGTTGGCGATGCGTCGTGGAGAGGCAGCGGGATTCTTGCGTGTCAGCATCTCTTGCGATGAGGAGGAGGCTACGGATAGACTGAAACAGCGCTATGTGCGTGGCAATGGCGAGGCTTCCAAGATGGTGGCTGAGGCTGTGGACGATGCCTTCAAGCGACTGGTGAACCCGAGCATCGAGACTGAGTTTGCTGGGCTCAGCAAGCAGAAGGCTGACGAGGAGGCCATCATGGTGTTTGCCGAGAACTTGCGACAGCTCTTGCTCGCCGCTCCATTGGGACAGAAGCGAGTGATGGCGGTAGACCCAGGTTTCGCCAACGGTTGCAAGACCTGTTGCCTCGATGCGCAGGGCAACCTCATCCATCACGAGATCGTTTACCCTCATCCTCCTCGCAACAAGCGAAGCGAGGCTACCGCTGCCATCCTGCGCATGGTGAAGATGTATCATGTGGAGGCGATGGCTGTGGGCAATGGTACGGCGAGCCGTGAGACCAGCGACTGGTTGCACGGTATCAGTTATCAACACCCTGTGGATATCTATGTGGTGAGCGAGGATGGTGCTTCCATCTACTCGGCTTCCAAGATAGCCCGTGACGAGTTCCCGGATGAGGACGTGACTGTGCGTGGTGCCGTGAGCATCGGTAGAAGACTGATGGACCCGCTCGCCGAATTGGTGAAGATAGACCCGAAGAGCATCGGCGTAGGTCAGTATCAGCACGATGTGGACCAGACCCAGCTCAAGAAGAGCCTTGACACCGTGGTGATGAGTTGTGTGAACTCGGTGGGTGTCAACCTCAACACCGCTTCGCAGCATCTCTTGACCTATGTGAGTGGCTTGGGACCTACACTCGCCAAGAACATCGTGGGGTATCGCAAGGAGAACGGAGCCTTCGCCTCCCGTGCCCAGTTGAAGAAGGTGCCTCGCTTGGGACCATCAGCATTCTTGCAGTGTGCCGGCTTCCTCCGTATTCCGGGGGCCAAGAATCCTTTGGATGGCACAGCCGTGCATCCGGAGCGTTATGCACTGGTGGAGCAGATGGCGAAAGACCAAGGGGTGACGGTGAAGCAACTGGTAGAGGACAAGGCTCTCCAGAAGAAGATTGACATCAAGAAGTATGTGACCAAAGAGGTGGGTATGCCTACCTTGACTGATATTATGGCTGAGCTCGACAAGCCGGGCTTGGATCCTCGTGGCAAGGTCGAGAAGTTTGAGTTTGATGCGAGCATCAAGGAGATAGAGGACTTGCAGGTGGGCATGGTTGTGCCAGGCATCGTGACCAACATCACCAATTTCGGAGCCTTCGTCGACATAGGTGTCCACAACGATGGCTTGGTGCATATCTCCCAGTTGGCTGATAGATACGTGAGCGACCCTAACGAGGTTGTGAAGCTGCATGAGCATGTGATGGTTCGTGTGGCTGATGTAGACATGAAGCGCAAGCGCATCGCCCTGTCGATGAAGGGCATTTAGGATAAATGTATAAAAAAGACCTAGTCGTCTCTCTCCCTAAGGAGGGCGTCTAGGTCTTTCATCTAGTTCTTTAAGATAAAACAAAGATTAAAACTCTGTATTTTATGGAAAATGTAGGTCAAGATAGCATCGAGGCAGCTTATTGCTTCATTCATCAGAAATTGCGTGTCTATGAGTTCTCCACCAATCCCACGCAGCGGGATGACATCGAGTATGCCATCGCCCAGTATGTGGAGGGGATGAATCCTTCCCTTTATCAGCTTTTGGCGAAGGGCAGGAAGGAGTTCTTGGTAGACCATGTGAACTTCGAGAAGGATATGCGCGAAGCGCAGAATGCGTTGGAGGGTATGATGTAGCTCGGGAAGCTGGGGCGTGATTGCTTCACTATCCCAAAGGGTAGTTTGCTCCCCCAGCTTGGGGAGCAATTGCAGTAAAAGGTTTGATAGAGGCGAAAGGAATTCAACCGTACAGGTGGAACTTATTTTGTACCTTTGCACACGAATGGCTATAATCAGCTATTTTTTTAATTGAACACTTAAAGCGATTGTTCGTGATGGATGTTCGCTTTTTTGTTCCTTTGTTGAGGCTTGAAATGGAGTTGCTGAAACAAACACGGGGATTTTGACGGGAAATTTGAATAAATGAAAATGCTAAATAGTTGATAATAAACTACTTAGCATTTTATTATGTGCGCCTGATAGGACTCGAACCTACACGGCCTAAACCACTAGATCCTAAGTCTAGCGCGTCTACCAATTTCGCCACAAGCGCATTTGTGGATGCAAAGGTACAACTTTTATTTGAATAAAAAAAAGAAATGGGCAAAAAAAGTTGGATTTGTTTGCTTTTTCCGAGATTTTATGCTAATTTTGCAAGCAATAAAGATTTCGACTTGATGGATATTCTATTCCATTGCCAAAATCTGAAGAAAATAACTAATAATAAATAACAACTAAAAAACAAAGACATTTATGAGAATGAAGACAAGAAAGTTTTTGGAATGTGTAATGCAAAGCAGAAAGATAGGACTCTGCGTAATATCAATGCTTGCTAGTGTTCCGGTAATGGCTGGCAATGCTAAGCCTTCCACGACGCTCCCTATTGAAGGCGAGGTGGTGAAGGCTTCCAATCCGATGATTCAGTACGTGGGGCGAGTGAGCTTTGCCAAGAGCCCCGACGTGGCTAGCTTCAACTTCCCCGGCACTACCATTCAGGCTGCTTTCGAAGGTACTTCACTGAAGATGATTTGCCGTCCGATGACGGGATATTTCATGGCACAGGTGGATGGATGCAAACCTTTCAAAATCGGATTCAACGCCGAACGAGACTCGGTGGTCACCGTGGCTGCCGCTTTGGCGCAAGGCGTGCATCACGTAAAGATGATGTATGTGATAGAGGGATTGTTCCGTAACCCAGAATTCAAGGGATTTGTGCTCGACAAGGGTTGCAAACTTGTGGAGGCTCCTGCTTTGCCAGAACGAAAGATAGAGTTTATTGGCAATTCCATCACTTGCGGCTATGGTGTGGAAAGTATCGAGATGACAGACCCATTCGAGGACGAGACGGAGAACCATTGGCTCACTTATGCCAATATCGTGAGCGATAGCTTGAAGGCGCAGCATACTTCCATTTCGAGAAGTGGCATAGGCGTATATCGCAATTATGATGGTCCGAAGGCTGGCTCCATCGAAAATATGCCTTGGCAGTATGAATATACATTATTTAATAAGCACGACGAGAAATGGAATTTCGCTAAATATCAGCCTCAGCTCATTTGCATCAACCTGGGAACCAACGACCTTTCTACCAACAACTATGACATCCAACTCTACGAGAAGAACTATCGTATGTTCTTGAAGACGGTTCGCACGAAATATCCCAATGCAAAGATTGTCTTGATAACAGGACCTATGCTTGGGGAGAAGGAGAGTACCGAGCAGAAAGCTGTACTCGACCGGATTTGCAAGGATGCCAACGAGAAAGGATTTACACTGGCTAGCAATTATGTGAAGGACCAGGAGGGAAATTTTGTGAAAGATAAGAAGGGGAATCTTAAACTGATAAAAAAAGCAAAGGGCGATAAGAATATCTATCGCTTCGATTTCACTTTCCAAACGGGCGACCTAGGCTATGGTGCCAGCTGGCATCCTAGTAAGCTTCAACATCAGAAGATGGCAGGTGAGTTGCTGCCGTTCCTTCGCAAAATCATGAATTGGGACTGAATTTAAGTGAAGAACGAAGAGTGAAGAATCTTATAGCATATTAAATTATATGAAGGAAAAGAATATTTTTTTGAAGACGGCTTTCATCTTGGCGATGCCTTTGATGGCATCGGCTCAGATGCTGGCACAAACTCCGCAGGAGGATTTCCGCCGAGACACTACGCTCTCGGCTAGTAACTACGTGGCTTATCGTGGGCCTCAGAAGAAGTTGACTCCAGCCCCTAAGGGCTATAAGCCTTTCTATCTGAGCCATTACGGCAGACATGGTTCTCGCTATATGATTGGCAGTGCGGCATACGATGTGCCTTATTTCTCCCTGCTCAAGGCGAAGCAGGCGGGTAAGTTGACAGCCAAGGGTGAGGAAACCTTGCAGAAGGTGAAGTTGATTCGTGAGGATGCCAAGGGACGTGATGGCGAGCTGACCCCGCTCGGCGCCTTGCAGCATCAGGGCATCACCCGAAGAATGATGGAACGTTTCCCTGAGATATTTGCCGGAAATACGAACATCGAGGCTCGAAGCACGGTAGTTATCCGTTGCATCCTCTCCATGGAGAATGGTTTGCAGCAGATGCTACGCATCAATCCGAAGCTTCACATCTTCCATGATGCCAGCTACCACGACATGTACTATATGAACCAGGGCGACAAACGACTGGACAGTTTGAAGTATTGCGTGGGAAGAAAGGTGGTGCAGGAGGAGTTCACCAAGAAGCATGACTGCTATAGCCGTGTGATGCAGGAACTTTTCAACGACCCAAATTGGGTGAAGCAGAACATCGACCAGCGTGACCTCAACTGGAAGCTCTTCGAGATGGCGGGTGCCATCCAGGGTACGGAACTGAGAGGAAAAGTCTCGCTCTATGACCTCTTCAATGAGGATGAGGTTTATCAGAACTGGGTGGTCAGCAATTCTTGGTGGCAGATGTCGTATGGCTATTCGCCTTATACAGGCAATGAACAGCCTTTCTCCCAGCGCAATCTCCTGAGGGATATTATAGAGAAAGCGGATAGCTGCATTGCCTTGGAGCATCCGGGCGCTACCTTGCGGTATGGCCATGACACGATGGTTACGCCGCTCACTTGTCTCTTGAACCTCAATGGCTATGGCGAGGAAATCAAGGACCCGGAGAAGATTGCTGGCCAATGGTTTGATTATAAGATTACGCCGATGGCAACCAACCTGCAATTCGTGTTCTATCGCAACAAGGCGAAGGCTAACGATGTGTTGGTGAAGGTGTTGCTGAACGAGGATGAGGCAACCTTGCCTATCAAGAGTGATGTGGCTCCTTACTATCATTGGAGTGACTTCAAGGCGTATTGCTTGGAGAAATTGAATAGCTATAAGAGATAGAGAAAAAGGCTGTTAAGTATTTGTTTACTTAGCAGCCTTTTTATTATGCTTTTTAAAGAATGATGTTTATTGCTTCGAAAGCCAATCTTGGTCTTTCTTGTCGTCTTCTGTAAAGTCTTTGTCAGAGAAGAGGTTGGTTTGACCAGTCAACTCATCGATGATCTGTTGCTCGCTCTTGCCAGCATCTGGGTCGAGATTTTCTACCGATTCTTCATTGCCTCCGGTATTTTCAGCATCATCAGAGTTATTACCTTTCGTAGAATCATCGTCTGTAGATGGTTCGGGGAATCTTGTTGGTTCCAACTCTTCGATGCTTTCCAATTTCCATGTTGTTAATCGCTTGCCCTTTGCCTTGAAACTCTTCTGGGCGATGAATTGCTCGGCATCAATATCCTCGGCAGGGCGTACGGCATCCACACCTCCGTAGGTTACCTTGAGGCGAGGGAAGGCGGTGTCGGTGAGGAGGATGAGCTTGCTGTTCGGATTCTCACCCATGAAGTTCTGATGGCGCTTGGTGGCATCCATCGTGAATCGCTTGATGTATGGGTAGCCCTCGTTGTCGGCATCGTAGAGGATGGCCGTCCAAATCTTGTGCTCGTCCCATTTCTCCAGGCGCAGGATGTTGTCCTCGTAGTGGTTGTTCGCATCGAAGTTGGTGATGTAGAACTCACCATTGTCGAGCACTACCAAGATGCTTTCGTCATCGTTGAACTCGCCGAGGAACCTGCCGTTCTCATCGTAGTTGATGCGGTTGACGTCAGGGTCGAACCAAACCTTTCTGCCTCCCAAGGTGCTATGGCCGTGGCTCTTCAAGCCGATGCGGCGGATGGTGCGTTTGGTGAGGAGGTTGCCCTTGGCGGCACGTCCCTTGATGAGGATAGTGGAAAAATCCTTCTCCAAGAAGATGCTTTGGCGTTTCTTGCTCAAATCCGGCTCCAAGGTACATTTGATGATTTCCGCCTCGCCGTTAGGGTTGGCGGTGAAGTAGATCACCTTGCTGCCCGGTGTGCCCTGGGTGATGTCGTATATCTTGTCGCGGGTCATGGCGGTTACGTTGAATCGCTTGATGAAGTAGTCGCCCTGCTTGCCGTCACGATAAACGCAGTTGTAGATGGTGCGCTTGTCGTTCTTCTTGAACACCTGTACGTGGAGGATGTTCTTGCCCACGAATATCTTGTCGGCAATCTTCGTTACCTTGAACTTCCCGTCCTTGTAGAAGATGATGATGTCGTCGAGGTCGGAGCAGTTGCATACGAACTCGTCCTTCTTCAATCCCATGCCAACGAATCCCTCTTGGCGGTTGATGTAAAGCTTCTGGTTGGCTTCCACCACCTTGGTCACCTCGATGGTGTCGAAGTTACGAATTTCCGTCTTTCTAGGATGCGCCTTGCCGTATTTGCCCTTGAGATACTCAAACCAGTTGATGGTGACATCGGTCATGTGGGCAAGGTCGTTCTCTATCTCGGCAAGTTCTGCCTTGATCTTCAGGAGGAGTTCGTCTGCCTTGTCCTTGTTGTACTTCAGGATGCGCTGCATCTTGATTTCGAGGAGCTTGAGGATGTCTTCTCGTGTTATCTCACGATGGAAGGCATATTCCACCATGCCCTTGCCGTCTACCTCGGCGGTGAAGAGCTTGTCCTTGAATGGTTCCAACTTGGAGTCGATGAAAGCTACCACCTCATCCTGCGTCTTGCTCTGCTCGAATTTGCGCTCCTTGTAGATGCGCTCCTCGATGAAGATGCGTTCGAGGGAGGAGAAGAAGAGTTGCTCCTCCAACTCGCCCTTGCGTATCATGAGTTCCTTGCGCAGCAATCCCATGGTGCGATCCACGCTGTGACGGAGTACGTCGCTCACGGTGAGGAACTTCGGCTTGTTGTCCTCGATGACACAGCAGTTTGGCGAAATGTTGATTTCGCAGTCGCTGAAGGCATAGAGGGCATCCATCGTCTTGTCGCTGGATGTGCCAGGGGCGAGGTGGACGAGGATTTCTACGTTAGCCGATGTCACGTCATCCACTTTGCGGGCTTTTATCTTTCCCTTTTCCACCGCCTTGGTGATGCTCTCGATGAGACTTCCCGTGGTCTTGCTGTATGGTAT
>DHMR01000046.1 GCA_002405875.1 bacterium UBA4637 | reverse complement strand
GATACACAGAGTTGGCAAGCCGTACAGTGCTGCGCCATGTTTTGCGCAGACATGGAGCCTGGAGGTGTAATTGGAGTATGGCGCTTGAAAGGTTCCTTCTGGGTGACAGCGGCAAGACCGCCATCCACCTTTTTCTTCTCTTGTGCGAGGGCTGTTGAGGCTGTGACGGCAGCTGCAGCTAGCAAGAAGTTCCTGCGTCCCGTGTTGAATCCTTCATTTTTTACTTTCCGTTCTTCACTTTTAGAAGCTTTTCCATAGTACAATGCCTTCTTGTGGCAATGCTCGATGCAATCGCCGCAAACCACGCATCTTGAATAATCTATCTTGTGGTTCTTGGCATCAATACAGGCAGCCTTGCAACTTTTGGCGCAAAGTCCGCAACCGATACACTTGTTCTCATCGATTCTAACCTTAAGCCAGGAAAAGCGGGCGAAGAAACTCAAAACGGTTCCCACAGGGCAGATGGTATTGCAATAAGTGCGACCATTGCGCCATGCCAAGATGACCAATATTACAAAGATGACAAGGGCGATGGCAAACGTAGGGATGCTGCGGATCCAAACCTCTCGGCTGTAGAAGGCGTAGCTGTCCATTCGCTCTGCCAGGTAGGCGAGGGCATTGTTGCCCAGGAGATAAATCGGTTGGAAAAGGTTTTGGGCGATTCGTCCATACGAACTATACGGAGCCAATAGAGCTGCTAATGACCCGACACCTGCCACGAGGGCGATGCCAAACACCGCCAGCATCACATATCGCAAGATGCTCTTGGAAGGGGAATAAGAAAAACGCATCTTCTTTCGTCCCTTGTTACGGCGACCGCTCAACCAGGAAATCACATCCTGCAACACGCCCAAAGGACAGATGATGGAGCAATAGATACGACCGAAAACGAGGGCGATGGCAATCCAAATTGCCACGGCGATGAAATGCAACGCCAGTATGGCTGGCAAAAATTGGATGGTGGCCATCCAAGAGAGCCACGCATGTATCGTCCCCGTGAAATCGAGGAAGAGCAACGTGATGCCCGTGAAGAACACAATGGCTAGTGTCAATCTGATTTTCCTAAGCATAATACCTTGTTCTTTATGTTTTAATTCATTGTTTTTGCTGTCCTTTGAAGGGGTGGGAAGTTGTTGTCCCATATTGACTGCAAAATTAAAACTTTTTTTTCAGAAATACCTTACCAATTTTACTGAAATTTCTATAAATATTGCAGAAAGTTGAGAACTTTCAAGGTTATCGCCTAGATAAGATGTAAGATAGAGGCTTTATCTATGTTAAGTATTTATAAAGAATGTGGAGAATATAACCAAGTGCGGATATTCTTGCTTATATTTGCATAGCATTTGTGGCAAAGTAATCGTAGCCACCTTGCAAAGCGACGTAGTACAACTATTATTTATGAATCGTAAAAATAGGAGAACGTAAAATGAAGAGAATGAATATCCAACTCGTTTTAGTGGCTGCTCTGGTATGGGGCGGTACTTTGGCTTCGGCTGCGCAAGCCGAATATTCCGTACAATATCGCCAGGACACCTTGATGCTTGTGTTGAAGCCAACGCCATCGCAGTATGACAGCAAGACTCATGCCGCAAGACTGGAGAAGTTTGTGGATGAGGTCGTGGCGTGCGACACGCTCTCGGAGGCTCAGAAAACCGAGGTGTCCAAGACCTACAAGGCTTTTCTTGCCGAGCATCGTGCCGTGAAAGATAAGTTGAGCGACGAGGATGTGAGAAAATGCAGCAAGCAGAAGGTGAGATACCAGAAGGCAATGGCTCGCCTCTTCGCCAGCAAGGCTTCGGACGATGTGCAGGATAAGGCTGAGGATGTAGGGAAGAAGGTCTCCAAGTTCTTTAAGAAGACGGGCAAGAAAATACAGGGGGCGATTGATGGATTCAAGGAAAACTAACAATGATACCCCCGGGGGTATCATTGTCCTGATTTGTTCATTCCACCAACCTGAATTCCTTTTTGCTCTTCTTTGAAGTCATTGTTGATGTTTGATTTCACCTGCTTGAATTGTTTCTTGGTGTTACCGAACTTCCATGTGAGTGTGAGGCTCAATTGTCGGAGTGGTACCCTCACAGTCATGTTCTGTACGTAGTTGGTGTTGGCGATGCGCGATTTGATGTCAAGCTTGCTGCTCCATGGCGAGAAGTACATTAGGCTCATGTCAAGTTTGTCCTTTAGGAGTGCTTTCGAGAGCGTAGTGTAAAAGAACGACATGCCGCTCTGGTACCCTTGAAGATTGTATGTCTTGGTGGATACGATGCTTCCGAGAGTGAACTGCATGTCCCAAGGCAAGGTCTGTTGTAAGTTGAACATCGTGCTGCTGCTCCATCCAAGGTTCTTCATTCTGAGGCTGTGGATTCCTGTAGCGCTGCTGACCGTCATGGCGTTGTTGCTTAAGTCTACGTAGCATACCTCCTCATTGACTATCAGACGCGTCTGTTTCAGCATCAGCCAATTGACGAAGATGTTAAGACTTGCTCGTTGATTCTTGGCGATGTTGCCATAAGTTTGATTGAGCTTGTTGTCCGTGTCGATAAATGAGTATTGCTCTATCTTGTTGTTGCAGAATCCGTAGCCAGCCGTCGTGCTCAGCATGAACTTGGCGGAATAGTAATTGTAAACCAAATTGAGCTGGTGTGACTTCTCGGTGTCTAGGTAGGTGTTGCCATACGAGATTGAAGTCGGGTTGGTACGGTCTACGTAAGGGTTGAGATAGCTGATTCCTGGACGAGCAATGTGCATGCTGTAGTTCAATCCCAAATTCATTCCGGGTGTGATGCTGTAGCTCAGACTGGCGCTTGGACAGAGGATTCCATCATGCTTTTTGAAGTTTTCTCCGTTACCCAATTGATATTTTACGTTCTGCCAAGTGTATTCGTAACGGCTTCCCAGCATCGTGCTCCATTTGCCTAGTTTAGCTTTCCATTCTGCGTAGGCGGCAAGGATGCTTTGTGTGTTATGGTATTCCATGCTCATGGCTGGAATATAGGTTTCGGAGCGGTCTTGTGCTATGTCGTAGTACTTGGCTTCAACCTTGTTGATGCGTGCGACATATTTAGCGCCTACGTTGAGCGTATGATTTGGACTGAGTGCTTGGGTGAAGTCAGCTTGGAAAGTATGCTCTGTGCCACGTGTGCAATTCTTGGAGCTGTTGTCATTCAACTGGATGCCTGTCACTTCTGCCACTTCGTCGTAGAAACTGTATTGGTTGGTGTGTTGAGGATTGCTGCTGAAGAGATAGCTCAGAATCATGTAGCTGTCGTGTTGGGCTGTCCAAAATCTCTGATAGTCGAGGCTTCCGTTGAACGAAGTCCAACCTATGTCCTGCCGCATCTCGTTGCCGTAGCTGAAGCCCTTGCCGTACGCACCGCCTTGCATTTGAGTGACGGGATGGCCGTTCATTTTCTGCGAGAAATCAGTGAAGCCGGCGGTGGCGCTCAGTGTGCTCAGCGAGTCTAGCTCATAGCTGAGGCTGATGTTGCCCATGGCGAAAGGCTGTTTCATGTCTGATTTCTGGTAGTAGTGTATTTGACTGTCTTGCTGTAGACGATCGAAATCTATGGTCGTCCCGTTCATGCGCTGATGGTTGTACATGCCGTTGGCGCTATAGGTGAGCTTGCCTTGCTGCCCGCTAAGGAAAGCGGACACACGTTGAGCTTGGTTGCCGCCGTTGATGCTCACGTTGCCATTGTAGCCATGAGACATGTCGCTGCCTCCTGCGTCACCCATTCCTTGCTTGTTGAGTACGATGTTGAGCACACCGCCTGTTCCTTCTGCGTCGTATTTGGCACCTGGATTGGTGACAACTTCGATACTCTTCACCATCGTGGCTGGCATCGCCTTGAATATTTGTGAAGGATTGCTGGAGAACATGGGGTTCGGTTTGCCATTCACATATACCTTGAAACTGGACGAGCCGTTCACGGTGATGTTGTCCTGTCCGTCTACGGTGACCATTGGCACCTTACGTAGCATGTCGAGTACGGTTGATGCCTTGGATTCGACATCTTCTTGGACATTGTAGGTCATCTTGTCGGTCTCCATTTTGACCAAGGGCTTGGAAGCGACGACGGTCACGGCACCTAGGTCCACGTCTTTCCAGATGGAGTCTTGAGCCTCTTGCGTATTGTTGCTTTGGGCGAAACTTTCTAGCGAGCATGTGAGTAGCGCACTCATTAATAGTATGTTTTGTTTCATCATAATTTTTTTTAGAGGGTTCTTGTATTCTTTTCGACTGCAAAAATAGATAGTTTTAGCTTTATCTCCAAATCCTTAGGCAGGTTTAACCCATCTTTAACCTAGGCCTCGTATTCATAACCTTCAGATAACTTTCGTGATAACATACAGATAACAAAAATAGAAGCGTATCATTACGACAGGCTCATGCAAACACGTTCGTACATGGTTGCTAAGAATTATGAAAATTATGGACATGATACAAAAAATGGGGTAGGGAGATTTTGACTCTCCTTACCCCACTTTTATTTTTTCCTCCCGAGGAAAAAATTCAAACCACGGGTACTTTTGATTTTTATCTCCCGAGGAGAGCTAATTTTTCTCGGGAGGAATTTGTGTGAAATTCGGAAACATTTTTACATTTATCGCAAGTCCACAACTTCTGCCTGAGGGAAATCCTTGCTGTTGAATACGAATGTGCTGTTAGGGACGCTCTTCGACTTGAAGTTGCTCACTTTGATGGTGCTCCAGGTACTGCCTTGGCGCATCTTGATTTGGGAAGGGACGTATTTCTTCTTGTCGATGGTAAGCACGAGCTCTTGTACCGTACGTTTCTTGTTTTGCGCTACTAGTCGCACCTCGTAGTTGTTGCCAACAGTCTTGAGACTGGAGGTATAGCCCGTCTTGTAGATGTTGATGAAGGTGTAGGGATTCATGGACATCTGTTGTGCCTGGGTAGGATTGCTGATGTTGACCTCGTTGGTCTTCTTCATGTAGGTCCATTGGGTCTTACCGTTATACCATACGGTAGCTTGTGGGGTGCGTGCATGGAATTTATTGCCCTTGATGGCAATGGTACCGCTGGCAGTACCATATTTCGGACTAGACATTTGGAAGTTGGCGCTGGCACCACCTTTGTTACCGATGATGCTGGCGGTCTTATCTAAAACTTGTTGCGCAGTCTGTGCGAAAGTTGTCAGGCTCATCAGAGCCATGAATGCCATAGAAATAATTTTCTTCATTTTTCTAATCTCCTTGATTTTGATTTTCTTTTTTAGATGCCATGTAGGCATGTAAAGTTTAATATCTGTTCTTTCCTTTAAGTTATGTTGAGCTTTGTTTCAACTTCTTAGACATCGTAAGATAGTCTTACCTATCCTCTCAGGGCTGCCAGCAAGTTGTTGAGCTGAGTTTCGTCTTGAATCAGCACCTCGCGAGGCTTGCTGCCTTGTGCGGCTCCCACGATACCCGCCGCTTCCATCTGGTCCATCAATCGTCCAGCACGGTTGTAACCGATGCTGAAACGACGCTGTATCATGCTGGTGCTACCTTGTTGCGAGAGCACAATGGCGTGGGCGGCTTCCTCGAAGAGCGGGTCGAGGTTGCGGGCATCTACGCTGCCGTTGCCACCAGTGCCATCTCCGTCGTTGGCTGGCTCTGGGAGTTCGAGAGGCTCGATAGGTCCCGGCTGACTGGAAATCCATTCGTTGATGCGCTCGATTTCTGGAGTGTCAACGAAGGCGCACTGCACACGCACAGGTTCGTTGCCGTTGAGGTAGAGCATATCACCGCGACCAATCAACTGGTTGGCGCCAGTACGGTCCAAGATGGTCTTGGAGTCGATGGCGGAAGTCACCTTGAAGGCGATACGTCCCGGGAAGTTAGCCTTGATGTTACCCGTGATGATGGTGGTGGTAGGACGCTGGGTGGCAATAATCATGTGGATTCCTACGGCACGGGCCAACTGGGCGATGCGGGCGATAGGAAGCTCCACTTCCTTGCCGGCGGTCATAATCAAGTCACCAAACTCATCGATGACGACCACGATGTATGGCATGTACTGATGTCCATCCGTGAGTCTCAGCTTATGGTTGATGTACTTTTGGTTGTATTCCTTGATGTTTCGGGCACCTGCTTTCTTGAGCAAGTCGTATCGGCTGTCCATAAGTACGCAGAGACTGTTGAGGGTTCTCACCACCTTGGTTACATCGGTGATGATAGGCTCCTCTTCGTCGGAGACGGCCGCCATGAAGTGGTTGGCGATGCGAGAGTAGACGCTGAACTCCACCTTCTTCGGGTCGATGAGTACCAGTTTCAGCTCGTTCGGGTGCTTCTTATATAATAAAGAGGTGATGATGGCAT
Source organism: bacterium UBA4637 (assembly GCA_002405875.1). The sequence goes on along the minus strand of DHMR01000046.1, from coordinate 48,463 downwards.
TCAATCCTACAGACTTTCCTTGACCTGTGGCACCGGCGACAAGTAAGTGTGGAATCTTGGCCAAGTCAACCATGAACACCTCGTTGGTGATGGTCTTGCCAAGTGCAATCGGAAGTTCCATCTTGGTTTCCTGGAACTTCTTGGAGTTCAGAATGCTCTCCATGCTGACGATATTCGCCTTGGCGTTAGGGACCTCGATACCGATGGTGCCCTTACCCGGAATAGGGGCGATGATACGGATGCCGAGTGCTGCCAAACTCAGGGCAATGTCGTCTTCCAAGTTCTTGATCTTGGAGATGCGCACGCCTTCCGCAGGCTGAATCTCGTATAGGGTGATGGTAGGTCCCACCGTAGCGCGGATGGTCTTGATTTGCACGCCGAAGTTGCCCAATACCTCGATGATGCGGTTCTTGTTGGCTATCTGTTCCTCTTCGTCGATATAGGCGCCATTGTCCTCGTACTTTTTCAGCAGGTTGAGGGTCGGATACTTGTATCGTGTGAAAGGTTCCTTCGGATTTATAGGAGTGTTGAGTTGCTCGACATTGCTGACGGTGTTGCTAGTGGCCTTTTCCTCGTTGTTGGCTACGGAGATGTCCATGCCAATATGTTCGGAAGCGGCCTTCTCAGCGGCTTCTTTTTCTGTCGCCTCGGCCTCAGCCCGCTCATTTCTGAGTTGGCGCTGCTTGTCCAGGAAGGAAACATTCGGATCCGTAGAGCTGGCAGCCACCTGGACTCTCTCTTCTTCTATGGAAGCCTCGCCAAGAGGAGCTTTGTCCTGCGATGTAGGGTTTACATCCAAGTCGATAACTTGGGATGGCTTCGGGTCTTGGAAGTTTTGGACATCAGCTTTCTTCGGGTCGTTGGCATCTTCGTCGCTTATCCCGTTGGCGGCATTGGCATAGGCTTGGTCTATGGCGTTGTTTTCCTCTTGATCTTTGCCATGATTGGTGATTTCGAATTGCACCTTGCTGGTGATGTATCCGATCGGGTTGAGGGCTTTGCGAATGATGGTGATGGTTTCGGTTGTGAGGAACGTGAGGAACGCAATGGCTGTGAACAGCAAGATGGCTGTCAAGCCAGGGGCACCGACAATGTTCTCCAGGTTTTGTACCACAAAGACACCGTGCTGTCCCCCTGGGTTGAAAATCAAACCACCCATGAGCGGGGTGAGAAACTTTGCAAAGGTGATGGAACACCATATCATGACCACCATCATGGAGAAAAACCATTTCCAAAGGTTCAGCTTATAAGCGTGCATGAGTTGGAAACCGCACATGATGAAAAACAGGGGGAGGAGAAAGGCTGGCAAGCCAAAGTTGATGGCCATCAGCCAGTAGGAGATGATGGCACCCAGCGAACCGCAATAGTTTTGGAAAACATGGTCGCTGTTGGTCCATTCTCCCGTCCTCATATCTTCCAGAATGCTCTGGTCTGCTTGTCCTGTGTTCAGGAAAGAAATCATGGCGATGATCGTAACCACGGATATGATGAGGAGACCCAATCCCAAGAAGAAATCGGTAATCGTGTTGTTGAAAATATATTGTAAACCAATAGCTTCGCTAAATGATTTAGCTTTGCGTTCTGTCTTTTTCTTTGCCATTTTTTTTATATTGTGTTGTTTGTCATGCAAAATTAGCAAAAATATCGGTAAATCAACTATTTTTTATGCTAATTTTTCAAATTTAATATAGAAAATGGATTTACATTTGGTTAATTCAGAGATTAATTGTACTTTTGCAATCTGAAACTCGAAAATAATAATGAAGACAATATTCAAAAAGTATGACAAGCATGCAATAGCCGGGTTGCCTCGCGTGACTTTCCAGGGAGAGATCAAGGTCATTGATACCCTTGAGAATGTAGAGGCTGCCATAGATTACTTGCTTGGTCAAGAGATTTTAGGCGTCGATACAGAGACACGTCCTTCTTTTAAAAAGGGCGTGAGTTATGAGGTGGGCTTGCTTCAGGTGAGTTCGCAGGATGTATGCTACCTGTTCCGCTTGAATCGTATCGGTATGCCTCCTGCTGTTATTCGGTTGCTTACTGACACGGTTGTTCCAAAGATAGGACTTTCTTGGCATGACGATTTGCACCAACTTCATCGCAGAGCTGATTTCGTTCCCGGTAATTTCGTGGATATCCAGGATGTAGCCTCCGACTTTGGAGTCATGGACATGAGCCTTCAGAAATTGTATGCCAATTTGTTCCATCAGAAAATCAGCAAGGCGCAGCGCTTGAGCAATTGGGATGCGGCTGAGTTGCGTGATTCCCAAAAGGTATATGCGGCCACGGACGCTTGGGCTTGCATCAATTTGTATAATGAATTCATACGTTTGCGCCAATCTTTGGATTACGTCTTGGTTGAGCCTGTTGTGGAGGAATCGGCTGAAAAGAATGTGGAATCGGCTTCTGAGAGCGGGGAAGATGAAGTCGAGTTGGTCATGGAAAACTCGTCTAGTATTTAGGACATGGAATGGATATGTGTCCGTAAAACTTGTGTAATTTTAAAGAATAGTAATCATGTATAAGAAGATATATTTAAAAAAAAGTAAGGAAGAGTCGCTCAAGAGATTCCATCCTTGGATTTTCTCCGGTGCCATCCTTAGGATGGACGAAGGCATAGAGGAAGGTGAAATTGTAAGGGTGATCACTTACTCGGGTGATTTTATTGCGGTAGGCCATTATCAGATAGGTTCTATCGCCGTGCGTGTCCTGTCCTTCCGTGATATAGAGATTAATGGCGAGTTTTGGCGCTCTCGGTTGGCATCTGCCCTTCAGATGCGTATAGCCGTGGGTATCGCCGACAATCCTGCCAACAATACGTATCGACTGGTCCATGGCGAAGGTGACAATCTTCCAGGCTTGGTCATCGATTGCTACGGGGAAACGGCCGTGATGCAAGCACATAGCGTGGGCATGCATGTCAATCGTATGGAGGTGGCGGAGGCATTGGCTGATGTCATGGGCGAACGTATCAAGAACATTTATTATAAGAGTGAGACGACCCTCCCTTTCAAGGCCGACTTGCACCAGGAAAATGGCTTCATTCTGGGAGGCAATGCCGATAACGTGGCCGTGGAGAATGGGCTGAAATTTCATATAGATTGGTTGCGTGGACAAAAGACAGGTTTCTTTGTGGATCAGCGAGAGAACCGCTCATTATTGGAACATTACTCCAAGGGGAAGAGTGTGCTGAACATGTTTTGCTATACGGGAGGCTTCTCTGTGTATGCCATGCGTGGCGATGCCAAAGAGGTGCATTCCGTGGATAGCAGTGCCAAGGCCATCGAACTGACCAACGAGAATGTCGCTCTCAATTTCCCGGGCGACGAGCGCCATGCAGCGTTTTGCGAGGATGCCTTCAAGTATCTCGACGAGCATGACCAAAAGTATGACTTGATCATCCTCGATCCACCAGCCTTTGCCAAGCATCGTGCCGCATTGCGCAATGCGCTCAAGGGATACACCCGTCTCAATGTCAAAGGACTACAGCGCATCAAGAAGGGGGGCATCCTATTTACGTTCAGCTGTTCGCAGGTAGTGACGAAAGACAACTTCCGGAACGCCGTGTTTACGGCTGCGGCACAGGCAGGACGCAAGGTGAGAATCTTGCACCAGCTTCATCAGCCCGCCGACCATCCTATCAATATCTATCATCCTGAGGGCGAATATCTCAAGGGATTGGTATTGTACGTAGAATAAAGGAGATTAACTTATGAAAAAGGTAACATTGTTAGCTGTTTTGTTGCTAGCGGCGGTATTTGTCATCTCGGGCTGTGAGGATTCGGTGGAGAAACAACGCCGACTTTCCAAGGCCGAAAAACTTCGTCTTGACAGTATCGACCAGGCTTCGTTTAAGGTGGGTGTCATGCCTACCTTGGACTGCTTGCCTGTTTTCGTGGCCTATGAGAAGCGCTTGTTTGACACTTTGGGTGTCACGGTTCACTTGAAGAGTTACATGGCTCAAATGGACTGCGACACAGCCTTGGAGAGAGGTAGGGTGGAAGGCTCCATCACAGACTTGATACGTGCTCATCACTTGGTTAAGAAAGGCACCCCCCTGAGCTATCCCATCGCCACGGATACCTATTGGCAACTCATCACCAACCGCCGTTCTCGTATATCGGAGCTCAAGCAGTTGTCTGACAAAATGATAGCCATGACAAGGTATTCGGCTACAGACTATCTAGCCGACTTGGCCGTGGATAGCGCCAAACCACAGTTTGATGTATACCGAGTCCAAGTCAATGACGTGAGAATCCGCTTGAAAATGCTGCTCAACAACGAGATGGACGCTGCGCTTCTGACGGAGCCTCAAGCCACCAAGGCTAGGATAGAGAAAAATCCCGTCTTGATGGATAGTCGCGACAAAGGCCTGCATCTTGGCGTATTTGCTTTTAGAGACAAGGCATTGAAAAAGCCTGAGCGAAAAAAGCAAATGAAATTGTTCCTCCAAGCCTATGACATGGCCGTGGATAGTATCAATCAGAGAGGAGTCGCTCACTATGCCTCTTTGCTTACAAAATATTGTGGTGCTGACGAGGCGACGGTCAAGGCACTCCCAAAAATGCGTTTCCGTCATGCGGAGTCGCCTAGACACATGGATTTATTAAAGGCTTCAAAAAGATAATCATGAAAATAAACGACAAAAGGGTTGCAGAAATGGATAAATGCTATGAGCAAAGTGATATCCTTCACTTTGTTCCTCTAGCACTGAGTTATATGCAGGAACATCCCATGTATCCAGAATTGAGGGATGATTTGGAGAATGTTCGTTCCTGTTACAATAACATGCTGCAATGTTTTAAGCGAGGTGTGGATGATCCGAAAAGAGTAGAGATTTTTCTTGAGATGGAAGACTTTGTCTTTGATACCTATCAGAATATCATTCTGAACGAACGTATTCAAAGCAATCAAGTTCTTCTGGCTGCCCGAAAAAGAGGTGAAACCATCGAGCTGCTTCATGTGCGAGAACTTCTTGAGAATCATCAGGGTGATCTTGAGTTTTATAACACCTTGTTCTCCGCCGTGTTGACTTCATGGCGTTGGAATGAAAAGTTGAAGGAATATTATGCCACTCTTATCATGGACCCAGAAACTGATCCTGTGCTTGCCTCTTTGTTGGTGTCAGCCCTGACCCTTTCCGGGTTGCTTGTTTTCGACATCTGCAAGTTTAATACATTGGTGGAAGTTTATAAGGCGAGTGGAAATGCCACTCTCCAAGAACGCGCCTTGGTAGGCTGGTGCTTTAGCTCTTGCTATGCCACTGATCGGGAAATGAAGTATGTAAAAAAGGCTGTGCTCGAATGCTTGGAGGATAAGAACGCAATCCAGGAAATCGTCGAGCTGCAAAAGCAAGTGTTCTATTGCATGGAAGCTGACAAGGATTCCGAGAAGACCACCCAAGTGCTGATGTCCAATCTGTCGTCAGAACAAGTCGCACGCACTTTCAAAAGCGATTTGGAGGATAATTCTTTGAATGACATCCTATATCCGGAGCAAGAGGAGGAGAATGCGGAAAAGTTGGAGAAAAATGTGTCGAAGATGCTCCAAATGCAAAAAGATGGTGCCGACATCTACTTCGGTGGCTTCTCTAAAATGAAAAGCTTTGCTTTCTTCCATCGTTTGTCCAATTGGTTTATACCTTATTCCATCGACAATCCTGTATTGGAACCTTTGCGCCAAGCATTCGATGGAGATGATACGATATTGCGCTCATTGCGAGATTCGAGTCCTTTCTGTGAGAGTGATAAGTTTAGTTTTTCTTTCGCACTGGTGGAGACGTTGAAAAGAGGTCCTGCCCAATTTAAGCAGATCTTGAAGGAAAACCTCTTGTTTCAGGGAAGCAACATGATGATGAAAGAAATGGATCCCAAGACTTGGAAGAGAAGAATGTATCTGCAAGACTTGTGCAGGTTTTTCAAAGTGTCTTCCTTTGCCTCAGCATTTTCCAATCCGTTTGATGAGGATGACCAGGAGGAGATACCAGGGTGTCTTTTCCTGCAAAGTTGGGATTTGGAGAAAGCTTCCGTCTTGCTCCAACCCCGTCTGAAAATCTGCCGTTTCTTGATCAAAAGAAAAGATTATAAGCACTTGGGACAGTTCGCTTCCTTAATCAGCAATGAGAATCTCGATGAGGGAACTTTGCTTTATGCGCTCTATTTGATGAACTATCAGCACGCTTATCATGAAGCGGTGATGTTGCTTTCCGTATTGTATATAGCTGGGGGCGATAAGGTGAGTCTGACCGTGGTCAAGGCCATGGCCAAATGCCTCATGGAATTGAAAATATACGAGGAAGCCCTGAAGAAATATCGTGTTATCCAGAAAAGAAAACCATCGAACTCGAACTTGCTGAAGATGGCATACTGTATGCTCTATACCAACCAAGTGGAAGAAGCGATGGAAATCTTGTATAAGTTGGACTATGAGAATCCGGACAACATCGATGTCGTCCGTTCTTTGGCATGGGGTAATATGTTGAGAGAAAACTTTGACAGCGCCATCGCACTCTATCAAAAATTGCAGACTTTGTCCGGGGGGGCTTCCCTTGAAGATGTTTACAACACAGGACTTTGTTATTGGTTGAAAGGCGATATGGCTAAGACCTGTGAATATTTCAAGGAGTATAACGACAAGAAAGGGAAGCAAGAGCCATCGCTTTTTGAAAAGATAGACTCGGACTATCAGCTGTTGGAGAAGCATGGCATCAACTACGGTGATTTGTTTTTGATGCGTGATAGTATCGAGAAATAAGGATAAACATGATGAATAAATTCGTATTGTATTATGCCAAATAATAGACAAGGAAATAGTGGAAAAGGGCATGTAGCTCCGATCGATCCTAATTTCGCTCACGTCCAACCGCAGGCGGTAGACCTGGAAAGGGTGGTCTTGGGTGCTTTGATGGTTGATTCCGATGCCTTTTCTATGGTTTCAGAAATCCTCAAACCCGAGACATTTTACGAGCCTCGTCATCAAAAGATTTATGAGGCCATTCGTAACATGAATATGGATGAGCGCCCTGTCGATATCATGACTTTGGTCGATGAATTGACCAAGATGGGACAAATCGACAAGGTAGGCGGGGCGGATTATTTGATGGAGATTTCCTCTAGCGTTGCTTCTGCCGCTCACATTGAGTATCATGCTCACATCTTGGCTCAGAAGTATATGGCTCGCCAGTTGATCCATTATGCGGGAGATATAGAGACACAGGCTTTCGATGAAAGTGTCGATGTGGATGAGTTGATGCAGCATGCCGAGGGCGAACTGTTCACCCTGTCGCAGAATAACATGAAACAGGATTACACCCAAGTGGCTCCTGTCGTGAAAAACGCGGTCGAGATTCTTCAACGCGCTGCAAGCAATAAGGGCGGACTCACTGGTATTCCTACGGGATATAGCGGTATGGATGAAATTACCAGTGGTTGGCAGGCTTCCGACCTGGTGATTATAGCTGGTCGCCCTGCCATGGGTAAAACTTCCTTTGCGTTGAGCATCGCCAAGAATGTAGCCGTCGATTATGGAATCCCTGTAGGCTTCTTCTCTCTTGAAATGAACAATGTCCAGCTAGTTAACCGTCTTATAAGTAATGTGTGCGAGATTTCTGGACATAAGATATTGAATGGTCAGTTGGACCCTTCCGACTGGGAGCGTTTGGACAAGACGATAGCCCGACTGTCTGATGCTCCTATCTACGTGGACGATACGCCAGGTTTGTCTGTCTTCGAGTTGAGAACCAAGGCTCGCCGATTGGTGAGGGAGAAAGGGGTGAAACTGATCATGATAGACTATTTGCAGTTGATGAATGCAAACGGAATGAAGTTTGGCAGTCGTCAGGAAGAGGTTTCCACCATCTCTCGTTCTTTAAAAGGTTTAGCAAAGGAGTTGAATATTCCTGTGTTGGCGTTGTCTCAGTTGAGCCGTAACGTAGAGAATCGAGAGGGCTTGGACGGTAAGCGCCCGCAGTTGAGCGACCTTCGTGAGTCGGGTGCCATCGAGCAGGATGCCGATATGGTGCTCTTCGTGCATCGTCCGGAGTACTATCACATCTATCAGGACGAGAAAGGTAACGATCTCCATGGCATGGCGCAGATTATCATCGCCAAGCACCGTAAGGGTTCTACTGGTGATGTTCTCTTGAACTTCCGTGGTGAGTTCACTCGATTCCAAGATCCTCAGGAGGCTGCGGCTTCTGCTGCGCTTTCTGATGGTGGAGGAGAAATCGTGGGTTCCCGCATGAATGGAGGAAACTCTGATTCTCCGTTGCCTCCACCACCACCGATGGGTCCAAACGGACCACTTCCTTTCTAAAAAGGTTGAGATTATTACGATTTTGGGGTAAAAAGTGTTCGCAGATAGTAAATTGTTAGCTTTTATATTAAAAAAGTTATAAATTGTTTGTTTATATCGTGGAAATGTATTACCTTTGCAGTCGTTTAAATAAAATGAGAATTATGGCATTGGAAACATTGAACATACTAAGCTTGATTATTCGAATTCGACTACAGCAAGTAGGCGGAAGTGATAAGGTGTGCGTATAGTTCGTGTGACAAGATATATGGAGCCTTTCCACTTCCGATGAAGTGGAGAGGCTTTTTTATTAAGGAAATATAAAATACTAATAGATATGAGTGACAGATTATTTATTTTCGACACAACCCTTCGCGATGGCGAACAAGTACCGGGTTGTCAGCTGAACACTGTTGAGAAAATTCAAGTGGCTAAGCAGTTGGAACAGTTGGGCGTAGATGTCATTGAGGCAGGCTTCCCTATTTCCAGCCCGGGCGACTTCAACTCGGTCGTTGAGATTTCCAAGGCAGTGACTTGGCCTACCATCTGTGCGCTGACCCGTGCGGTGGAGAAGGACATTGATTGCGCTGCCGAAGCTTTGCAGTATGCCAAACATAAGAGAATTCATACGGGTATCGGCACGAGCGATAGCCACATCAAGTATAAGTTCAACTCTACTCGTGAGGAAATCATCGAGCGTGCCGTGGCTGCCGTGAAGTATGCCAAGAAGTATGTCGAGGACGTGGAGTTCTACGCCGAGGATGCAGGGCGTACTGACAATGAGTATCTGGCTCGTGTCGTGGAGGCTGTCATCAAGGCGGGTGCTACCGTGGTCAACATTCCTGACACCACAGGTTACTGTCTGCCAGACGAGTATGGCGCTAAGATTAAATATTTGATGGAACATGTGGACGGCATTGAGAAGGCTCGTCTTTCAACCCACTGTCACAACGACTTGGGTATGGCTACTGCCAATACTTTGCAAGGAGTATTGAATGGCGCCCGCCAGGTTGAGGTCACTGTCAATGGCATCGGTGAACGTGCTGGTAATACTTCCTTGGAGGAAATAGCCATGATATTGAAGTGCCACAAGGGTATCAATATCGACACCAATATCAACACAACCAAGATTGTCCCAACCTCTCGCATGGTGAGCAGCTTGATGAACATGCCTGTTCAACCTAACAAGGCAATCGTGGGTCGAAATGCCTTCGCTCACTCCAGTGGCATCCATCAGGACGGTGTGCTGAAGAACGTACAGACTTATGAGATCATGAACCCTAAGGATGTCGGCTTGGACGACAACGCCATTGTCTTGACAGCCCGCTCAGGTCGTGCCGCCTTGAAGTATCGTCTGCATGTGAACGGTGTGAACATTGATGATGAGGCAAAGCTTGACAAGATATACAAGAAGTTCCTCCAACTTGCCGACAAGAAGAAGGAAGTGACCGATGAGGATGTCTTGATGCTTGCTGGCGCCGATTCTGCAGAACACCATGGCGTAACACTCGACTATTTGCAGGTGACAACAGGCAAGGGCGTGAAGAGTGTGGCCAGCATAGGGCTCGACATTGCCGGACAGAAATTCGAGGCAGCTTCCTCTGGCAACGGTCCTGTCGACGCTGCCATCCGTGCCTTGAAGAAGATTATCACCAAGGAGATGAATCTGAAGGAGTTTACCATTCAGGCCATCGACAAGGGCTCGGACGATGTAGGTAAGGTACACATGCAGGTAGAGTACGACGGCCATGTATATTATGGCTTTGGAGCAGACACCGACATCGTGACCGCTTCTGTGGAGGCTTACATCGACTGTATCAACAAGTTTAAAATCAGATAGTCTCTTCGGGAATATCGTTTAGTAAGAATCAGATAACATTAATACATATATTATATGAATACATTATTCGACAAGATTTGGGACAAGCATGTTGTCCAGATTGTAGAAGATGGTCCTACTCAACTTTACATCGACCGTCTTTACTGTCACGAAGTTACATCACCTCAGGCTTTTGCCGGAATGCGTGCTCGTGGATTGAAGATCTTCCGTCCTAAGCAGATTTTCTGTATGCCTGATCACAATACACCTACCCACGACCAGGACAAACCTATCCAGGACCCTGTGTCTAAGAAACAGGTTGACACCTTGGCAAAGAACGCTGCAGACTTTGGCGTAACCCACTTCGCTATGAATACCAAGGACAATGGTATCATCCACGTGGTAGGTCCGGAGAAGGGACTTTCTCTCCCTGGCATGACCATCGTTTGTGGTGATTCCCACACATCAACCCACGGTGCCATGGGTGCCGTAGCTTTCGGTATCGGTACATCCGAGGTGGAGATGGTGATGGCTTCACAGTGTATTCTTCAGAGCAAGCCTAAGTCCATGCGCATCAGCATCAATGGCAAGCTCGGCAAGGGTGTAACTGCCAAGGACGTTGCCCTCTATTTGATGAGCCAGTTGACCACGTCTGGTGCAACAGGATATTTCGTAGAGTATGCTGGTGACGTGGTTCGCAACATGAGTATGGAGGGCCGTCTTACTCTCTGCAACCTTTCTATCGAGATGGGTGCCCGTGGTGGATTTGTAGCTCCTGACGAGACTACCTTCGAATACATCAAGGGTCGTGAGTATGCACCTAAAGGTGAGGAATGGGACAAGGCTGTGGCTTACTGGAAGACCTTGAAGAGCGGCGATGACGCTGTCTTCGACAAGGAGTTGACTTTTGATGCCAAGGACATCGAGCCACGTATCACTTATGGTACGAACCCAGGTATGGGTATAGGTATCACCGAGAGCATCCCAACTCTTGACCAGATTTCTGAGGAAGAACAAGCTGGCTTCAAGAAGAGCCTCAAGTACATGGGTTTCGAACCAGGTGAGAAGCTCTTGGGGCATCCTATCGACTATGTATTCCTCGGTGCCTGCACCAATGGTCGTATCGAGGACTTCCGCGCCTTTGCGTCCATCGTTAAAGGTCGTCATAAGGCTAACGGCGTAACAGCTTGGCTTGTACCAGGTTCATGGCTTGTTGATAAACAAATACGTGAAGAGGGCATTGACAAGATTGTTGAGGCTGCTGGTTTTGAGATTCGCCAACCTGGATGCTCTGCTTGCTTGGCGATGAACGATGACAAGATACCTGCAGGCAAGTACTCTGTAAGTACTTCCAACCGTAACTTCGAGGGTCGTCAGGGACCAGGCTCCCGTACCATCCTTGCCAGTCCATACGTTGCAGCGGCTGCTGCCATCACAGGCAAGATTACCGACCCAAGAGAGTTTATGTAGTATTTAAAATAGACAAAACAATGAAACAGAAATTCAATGTAATCACATCAAGCTGCATTCCTCTTCCATTAGAGAATGTAGATACAGACCAAATCATACCAGCTCGTTTTCTCAAGGCCATCGACAAGGAGGGTATGGGTGACAACCTTTTCCGTGACTGGCGCTACAACGCCGACGGAACACCCAAGCCAGACTTCGTGATGAACGATCCTTCTTATAGTGGTGTCATCCTCGTGGCGGGCAAGAACTTCGGCTCGGGTTCTTCCCGTGAGCACGCAGCATGGGCTATCGCTGGCGCAGGTTTCCGTGTTGTCATCAGCTCTTTCTTCGCTGATATCCATAAGAACAACGAGCTCAATAACCTCGTGTTGCCAGTGGTTGTCAGCGAGGGCTTCTTGAAGGAGCTCTTCGAGAGCATCGACAAGGATCACAAAACTGAGGTAAAGGTAGATTTGCCAAACCAGACAGTTACCAACCTCGCCACAGGTCATAGTGAGCACTTTGACATCAACGGTTACAAAAAACACTGCCTGGAAAATGGTCTCGACGATGTAGACTTCCTTGTGCAGAATCGTGATAAGGTTGAGGCTTGGGAAGCCAAGAATAAGTAATCACACTTAACATTCAACACTTAATATTAATTTTTAGACGATGAACGTTAACGGAAAGAGAGATAATGCTCGTATCAGGGAGATTGAAATCATGGACTGTACGCTGCGTGACGGCGAGCAGACCAATGGTGTGAGTTTCCTGCCTCACGAGAAATTAATGATAGCAAGGATGCTGCTGCATGATATCAATGTGGATCGCATTGAGGTGGCTTCAGCACGAGTTTCGGAAGGGGAAAAGGATGCTGTCGCTCGAATTTGCCGTTATGCTAAGACGATAGGAAAACTCGATTCTGTTGAGGTGCTGGGATTCGTGGATTACAACAAGAGTGTGGATTGGATTGCCGAATGTGGTGGTCATGTCATCAACCTCTTGGCAAAGGGTAGTTACAAGCACTGCACCCAACAGCTCAAAATGAGCCCCGAAGAACATCTTGCCCATATCAAGCAGACCATTGGATATGCCTTGGACAAAGGCTTTACGGTCAATCTGTATTTGGAGGATTGGTCGAGTGGCATGCGTGATTCGCGTGATTATCTGTTTATGATGATGGATGAGCTCGTGAAGTTGCCTATCAAGCGCTTTCTCTTGCCTGATACGCTTGGCATTCTCAATCCTTTGGAGTGTGTGGAATACATGCGCCAAATGGTGCGCCGCTATCCTAACAGTCATTTCGACTTTCATGCTCACAACGACTATGACTTGGCGGTGAGCAACTCGCTGGCAGCTGTCTTGAGTGGTGCCAAGGGACTCCATGTCACGGTCAACGGACTTGGAGAGCGTTGTGGCAATGCACCGCTAGCCAGTGTGCAGGTCATTCTGAAGGACATGTTCCATGCCAAAACCAATATCAAGGAAGACCGACTCAATGACATCTCCCGATTAGTTGAGGGATATAGCGGTATCGCCGTGGCACCTAATACGCCGGTAGTGGGAGAGAACGTTTTTACCCAGGTGGCAGGAGTCCATGCCGATGGCGATAACAAGGATAAGCTGTATTGCAATGACTTGATGCCTGAACGATTCGGACGTCATCGTGAATATGCTTTGGGCAAGAATTCTGGCAAGGCTAACATCATCCAGAACTTGAATGAGTTGGGTTTGGAGTTGACTCCCGAACAGACCAAGGCGGTGACCAAGCGAATTACCGAACTGGGCGACCGTAAGGAGCTAGTTACCCAAGACGACTTGCCATATATCGTGAGCGATGTGCTGAAGCACGGGGCTCCAGAGGACAAGGTGAAGTTGGTGAGCTACATGGTTTCCACTTCCTATGGATTGAAACCTATTGCGAGTGTCAAGGTAGAAATTGATGGCAAGGAATATGAAGACCAGAGCACAGGTGATGGCCAGTATGATGCCTTCGTGAAAGCCCTGCGTAATATATATAAGGTGAAACTTGGTAAAACGTTTCCTAAACTCGACAACTATCAAGTCAGCATTCCACCCGGTGGACGTACAGATGCCCTTGTACAAACCGTCATTACTTGGCGTGAGGGCGACCGCATCTGGCGCACGAGAGGCTTGGATGCAGACCAGACAGAGGCGGCTATCAAGGCTACGCTCAAGATGATCAATATGTATGAGGCTGACGAGAGTGATACACAACCGATGTCTCCTCGTAATCTAGACTTTGAAAGTTAGGAGTTGGAAGTTAGGAGTTTTCCTTTTACTATTTATTTAGATCATAAACATTAAAATCATTATAAGATGAAATTAAACATTGCAGTTCTCGCCGGTGATGGTATCGGCCCAGAGATCATGAAGCAAGGCGTAGCAGTCATGCAGGCCATTGCAGAGAAGTTCAACCACGAGTTTACTTACAAGGAAGCTATCTGTGGTGCTCACGCTATTGATGAAGTAGGCGATCCATTCCCAGAGGCTACTTTCAAAACTTGTATGGATGCCGATGCAGTTCTTTTCGCTGCAGTAGGTGACCCTCGTTTCGACAACAACCCTACAGCCAAGGTTCGTCCAGAGCAGGGATTGCTCGCCATGCGTAAGAAGTTGGGCTTGTTTGCCAATGTCCGCCCAGTAGCTACTTTCGATTGCTTGCTCCACAAGAGCCCATTGAAGGATGAACTTTTGAAGGGTGCCGACTTTGTAGTCATCCGTGAGTTGACAGGCGGTATGTACTTCGGTGAGAAATATCAGGACAATGACAAGGCTTATGATACCGACATCTATACACGTCCAGAGATTGAACGCATCTTGAAGGTTGCCTTTGACTTTGCGATGAAGCGTAACAAACACTTGACCGTCGTTGACAAGGCTAATGTCTTGGCATCTTCTCGCTTGTGGCGTCAGATTGCCAAGGAGATGGAACCACAGTACCCAGAGGTCAACGTGGACTATATGTTCATCGACAACGCTTCCATGCGTGTGTTGACAGAACCAACTTTCTTTGATGTCATCGTAACAGAGAACACCTTTGGTGATATCTTGACCGATGAGACCTCTTGCATCACAGGTTCTATGGGTTTGCAGCCATCTAGCTCATTGGGTGAGCATACCCCATTGTTCGAGCCTGTGCATGGTTCTTGGCCACAGGCTGCTGGCAAGAATTTGGCAAACCCTGTGGCACAGATTCTTTCTGCAGCGATGTTGCTGGAGCATTTCGGCTTGAAAGAGGAAGGTGCATTGATTCGCAAGGCAGTTGATGCATCACTCGATGCCAACGTTCGTACACCTGAAATTCAAGTAGAGGGTGGCAAGCAGTATGGCACTACGGAAGTTGGTGAATGGATTGTCAATTACATCAAAAATGCATAGGCTAACTCCTTATTGATTCTATAGCTTTCAATGGGACAGGCTATTCTGAATATAAAGTGCGCCGTAAGTTTTATGGCGCACTTTTTTTGTTATCTAATTTTAAAAAGTTTCTTAAATAAAGAAAATAACTCTCATTTTTAATATTATTTAGATAGCTATTTTCTTGTTTGTGAGGCTAAATGATTACTTTTGCGTTTGATTTAGCAGAAAGGTCTACGATTAGCGTTGACAAAATGCTATTTTTAAGGTGAAATTTAACGTAAAAGTATAAGATTATGGCAGAAGCTATAGATATTCGAGAACTTAACATTCGAATAGAACAACAAAGTCAGTTTGTTACCAACTTGGTAATGGGCATGAATAAAGTCATCGTGGGGCAAAAGCACCTCGTTGATTGTCTCTTGATTGGTTTGCTTTCAGACGGACACATTCTTTTGGAAGGTGTTCCTGGACTTGCCAAAACCCTTGCAATCAAAACACTGTCACAGTTGATTAGTGCAGATTATAGTAGAATACAGTTTACACCTGATTTGTTGCCAGCCGATGTGATTGGCACGCAAATTTACTCCCAGAAGGATGAATCCTTCCATGTGAAGAAGGGACCAGTCTTCGCCAATTTCGTCTTGGCGGATGAAATCAACCGTGCTCCAGCCAAGGTGCAGAGTGCCTTGCTCGAAGCCATGCAGGAGCATCAGGTAACTATCGGCGAACAAACTTTCAAGCTCCCGAATCCATTCTTGGTGATGGCAACCCAAAACCCGATTGAACAGGAAGGCACTTACCAATTGCCTGAAGCGCAAGTCGATCGTTTCCTCTTGAAAGTTATCATTGACTATCCTACTTTGGAGGAAGAAAAGTTGATTATCCGTGAGAACATCCAAGGAAGTATGCCTGTCGTTGCTCCAGTGACCAGTGCGGAGGAAATCCTCAAGGCTCGTAGTATCGTCAATGAAGTATACATCGACGAGAAGATAGAACAGTATATTGCAGACATCGTTTTCGCAACCCGTTATCCAGACCGTTATGGATTGGGCGATTTGAAAGATATGATCACTTTCGGCGGTAGTCCTCGTGCCAGCATTTCTTTGGCCAAGGCTGCTCGTGCCTACGCTTTCATCAAGCATCGTGGTTATGTAATCCCTGAGGATGTGAGAGCAGTGGCTCATGACGTGCTTCGTCATCGTATCGGTCTCTCTTATGAGGCGGAGGCCAGTGAGGTGACTAGCGAACAAATCGTTAGCCGAATTATCAACAAGGTCGAGGTACCTTGATATTTGAAAAGTGAAGAACTTAGAGTGAAGATTATTAATGGATACACAAGATATCTTAAAGAAAGTTCGAAAAATCGAAATCAAGACTCGTGGTCTTAGCCAAAATGTCTTTGCTGGTCAATACCACTCTGCCTTCAAGGGTAGGGGAATGGCGTTCGCAGAGGTGAGAGAATATCAGTTTGGTGATGATGTACGTGATATTGATTGGAATGTGACGGCCCGTTTCCATCGTCCTTTTGTCAAGGTCTTTGAAGAAGAGCGAGAACTGACTGTCATGTTGCTGGTGGATGTCAGCGGATCCCTTGATTTCGGAACCACTCGGCAGATGAAGCGTGACTTGGCAACGGAGATTGCCGCCACGTTGGCGTTTAGTGCCATTCAGAACAACGATAAGATTGGTGTCATCTTCTTCTCTGACCGTATCGAAAAATACATTCCGCCCAAGAAAGGACGTAAGCATATCCTCTACATTATCCGAGAGATGCTAGACTTCCATCCCCAAAGCCAACGTACGAACTTAGGGGTGGCTTTGGAGTATTTCACCCGGGTGATGAAAAGACATTGTACGGCATTCCTGATAAGTGACTTCTATGATGAGAAGGATTACAAGCATCCTTTGCAGATAGCCAACCAAAAGCATGATGTCGTCGCAATACAAGTGTACGATCCCCGTGCCAAGGCTTTGCCTGATGTGGGACTGCTGAAGGTGCGTGATGCCGAGACGGGACATGAGATGTATATCGATACGAGTAGTAAGAAACTGAGACTGGCACACACTCGCAACTGGATGCTGAGAGAGGAAAAACTACGTGATACCTTTGCAAAGAGTAAGGTGGACTGGACTTCCGTCGCTACCAACGAGGATTTCTCCAAGGCACTTCTGCTACTCTTCAAGCAACGGGGATGATAAACTTCTTTCTTGTTATGAAATATTCAAGATTATATAAAATGATGCTAGGTGTCGTCCTGGCGGGCGTTTCGCTTTCGGCTTCTGCCCAATCGGTAGAGCAGAAAATTGACTCGCTTCAATTGTTGATAGGACAACAGACGACCTTGCATCTGACCGTAAGTGCCAGCCAAGGACAAAAGATAGTGTTGCCTTCGTTCAAGCCTTCCCAATTGTTGATTCCAGGAGTCGAAGTTGTGGAACAGAGCCCAGGTGACACGGCGCATCTGAGTGGTAATCGGGTTCAGGTGAGCCGGGATTATACCCTCACGTCTTTTGATGAGAATGTGTATGCTATACCTGCGCTCAATGTCAAGGTGGATGGTAAAAACTATCATGGAAACCCATTGGCATTGAAGGTGCTGACGGTTCCTGTGGATACGGTGCACCCTAATCAGTTCTACCCTCCAAAGGATGTGCAAGGCAATCCTTTCCAATGGAGCGAGTGGAGTGGCATCTTTTGGCTGAGCATCTTGATGCTTTTCCTTTGTGGCATCATTTGTTATCTCCTTTTGCGTTTGAAGCAGAACAAACCGATTGTTTTGCATTTCCGCATCGTGAAGAAAGTTCCAGCACATGAGAAGGCATTGAATGAAATCAACGTCATCAAGAAACAGCGTTCGGAAAATCATGAGACTCAGAAGGAATATTATACGCAACTTACCAATACGCTCCGTGAGTATATTGTCAGCCGATTTGGCTTTAATGCAATGGAGATGACCAGCGCTGAAATCATTGACCGGTTGCAAGCGGCTGGAGATGATAAGATGATAGATGAGTTGAAGCAACTCTTCCGCACCGCAGATTTGGTGAAGTTTGCCAAGTATGAAACGCTGATCAATGAGAATGATGCCAATCTCGTGAATGCCATCAACTTCATCGATCAAACCAAGACGGATGAAGTGCCGGTGGAGGAGAAGGTTGCTCCGGAATTGACAGAACAGGATAAGAAATCGCAGAACCAACGCAAGTTGATCAAGCTCTTGATGTGGCTTAGTGGCTTGGGAGTTGTAGCGATTATCGTATATATTGTCATAGCTGTTGTGGCTTTGATTTAAGGAATAGAATCATGGAATTTGCAAGTAAAGGATATTTTCTACTTCTCCTATTGCTAATACCTTATATATTATGGTATTTTCTATATAGGAAGAAGAATGAACCTACGATGCGCATGAGCGATACTAGACAGTATCTCTATGCGCCTAAGAGTCTGCGTGTACGACTCATTCATCTTCCGATGCTGTTGCGTTGCGTGAGTTTTGTGCTCATCGTTTGTGCGATGGCTCGTCCTCAGACACACAGCTCTTGGGACAACAAGACGGTGGAAGGTATCGACATCATGTTGGCAATGGATGTCTCCACTTCCATGCTTGCCGAGGATCTGAAACCAAACCGCATTGAGGCTGCTAAGGATGTGGCCCATGAGTTTATCTCAGGTCGCCCAAACGACAATGTTGGCTTGACAATCTTTGCGGGTGAGGCCTTCACCCAATGTCCTATGACAACCGATCATGCCAGTTTGTTGCGCCTGTTGCAAGATACGCGCACCGATATTGCCGCCCGTGGCTTGATTCAAGACGGTACGGCTGTGGGTATGGGACTGGCGAATGCCGTAAGCCGTCTGAAGGACTCCAAGGCAAAAAGCAAGGTGGTCATCCTCTTGACGGATGGTAGCAACAACATGGGAGACCTTTCTCCTATGACCGCAGCAGAAATCGCTAAGAGCTTGGGCATCCGAGTTTACACGATTGGTGTCGGCACCAACAAAGTGGCTCCTTATCCTGTGCCTGTGGCAGGTGGTGTGCAGTATATTAACATCCCGGTCGAGATTGATACGCAGACCTTGCGAGACATCGCACAGACTACAGATGGTAACTTTTATCGAGCTACCAACAATGCTGAATTGAAGAAAATTTATCAAGACATCGATAAATTGGAGAAGAGTAAATTGAATGTTACGCATTTTGCTAAGCGATATGAGGCTTATCAGCCTTTTGTGCTCATGGCCATTCTCGTATTGCTGGTGGAGATATTGCTTCGCATCACATGGCTTAGAAGAATACCTTGATGGCATGTCAAGAAGTGTTTGCTTTGATAAAAATTAAAGAATTACGAAAATGCTACGATTTGAAGATCCTATATTCCTCTGGTTGCTATGGTTTGTACCGGTCTTGATGTTGGTACGATTCATAGGGTGGAGGAGAAGACACGCTAAATTGAAGAAGTTGGGAGACCCAGAACTTCTCAAACAGTTGATGCCGGGTATTTCAAAATATCGCCCGACTGTCAAGTTTGGTTTGCTTCTGTCCGCTTTGGTATTGCTGGTAGTGATGTTAGCTCGCCCTCAGATGGGTAGCAAAATCTCGCATGACAAGCGCCAAGGCATTGAGACCATCATCTGCTTGGATATATCTAACTCCATGATGGCGGAGGATGTGGCTCCTTCTCGTCTTGATAAGAGTAAAATGCTCATCGAAAACTTGGTTGATAATTTTACCAATGACAAGATAGGGTTGGTAGTCTTTGCAGGTGATGCCTTCGTTCAATTGCCTATTACCAGTGATTACGTTTCTGCCAAGATGTTTTTGCAGAATATCAATCCTAGTTTGATTCAGGCCCAGGGAACCAATATCGGCGAGGCTATTGACTTGGCTTCGAAGAGCTTCACGCAGCAGACCAATGTGGGGCGTGCCATCATCGTCATCACAGATGGCGAGAACCATGAGCCGGGAGCAACCGAGGCAGCGGCTGAAGCGAAAAAGAAGGGTATCAATGTATTCATCCTGGGAATTGGAAACGCCCAGGGAGCACCGATACCGACTGGTGACGGAAGCTATATGAAAGACAATACTGGCCACACGGTCATGACAGCATTGAACGAGAATATGTGTAAGGAACTGGCGCAGGCAGGTAGCGGTCAGTATATACATGTCGACAATACAAGTGATGCAGAGAGACAACTTAACGATGATTTGACGAAACTTCAGAAAGGAGATACGTCGTCGGTCGTTTATAGTGAGTATGATGAGCAGTTCCAGGCTGTGGGTCTTCTCGTTATCTTGTTGTTGATTATTGAAATTTGCATTTTGGATGTAAAAAATCCATTATTAAGGAATATGAAATTCTTTGGTAAGGCGTTGGGCACAAAAAAAAGTGGGCGATTAGGAAAGGCTTTGACAGTTTTTCTTGTATTTTTGGCCATGGGTTCTCTGAGTATGCAAGCTCAAAATGATCGTGCTTTTATTCGTCAAGGTAATAAAGCCTATCATCAACAAAAATGGGCGCAAGCTGAGACTCAATATAGAAAGGCTATTTCCAAAAACAACAAAAATTCTCAGGCTATCTACAATTTAGGCTGTGCCTTGATGATGCAGCAAAAGGATTCAATGGCGATGCTCCAATATCAGCATGCCGCACAGTTGGAAACGAATAAGTTGCGTCGCGCCAAGTGCTATCACAACATGGGTGTGGTGATGCAGAACCATCGAGAATACGCTCAGGCTATCCAGTGCTACAAACAGGCCCTGCGTTGCAATCCGCAAGACAATGCCACTCGTTATAATCTCGCTCTTTGCCAAAAGTTGCTGAAGAACCAGCCTCAGCAAAATAACAAGAATCAGAATAACAAGAATGGTAAGAACAAGGACAAGAATAAACAAAACGACAAGGACCAAAACAACAAAGACAAACAAAAGAATCAAGATAAGAACGACAAAAACAAGGACAAACAAAAGCAAAATCAGCAGAACAAGCAAGACCAAGACAAGATGAGCAAGGACAATGCTGAGCAGTTGCTGAATGCCGCAATCCAGCAAGAAAAGGCAACCAAGCAACGTATGCAAAAGGCTATGTCCCAGCCTAAGCGCCGTTCTTATGAGAAAAATTGGTAAGTCTCGGTTGGACATGGTATGAATTTTAGTAGAAGTTAATATATGATAAAAGAATAGTATATGATGAAACAGATAGGTTGGTATATCATGTTGGTGATTGTTGCGATGGGCTACAGTCTGGAGATGGCTGCTCAGCAAATCATCGTTTCGGCACCTTCTCATGTCGCGGCAGGCGAGAACTTTCGTGTGTCATATACCATCCATACGAGGGATGTGGAAGAGTTTCGTATGGGTGGTGTACCTGAGGCATTGGAGGTCATAGCCGGTCCTTATACTTCATCGCAATCTAGTTATCAGATGGTCAATGGACACACCAGTTCTTCTTCATCTGTAACGATTACCTATACCCTTTATGCAGCCAAGAATGGAAGCTATACCATCGGTGCTTCCCATGCGCTGGTAGATGGAAGAAAGTTGGCTTCTCGTCCTGTCAAGATTATGGTATCGGGTAGTGCCCGCAATACGGGTGGCGCTCCTAGTATGCATGGTAGCAATGATGCTGCAGAGCCTCGTATGCGACAAGCGGGTTCTTCTATTTCGGGTAGTGATCTCTTCATCAAGGTTTCAGCTAGCAAGAAGACGGTACATGAGCAAGAACCTATTCTCTTGACTTACAAGGTCTATACGCAAGTTGATTTAACCCAATTGGAAGGTAAAATGCCAGACCTCAAGGGATTTCATACTCAGGAAGTGAACCTTCCACAGCAAAAAACGTTCCATACGGAGATGGTGAATGGGCGTCCTTACAAGTGTGTGACTTGGAGTCAATATGTGATGTATCCGCAGATGACAGGACAACTTCAGATTCCTAGCATCACCTTTAAGGGAATTGTGGTACAGCAGAATCGCAATGTTGATCCTATGGAGGCATTTTTCAATGGAGGCTCAGGTTATGTGGAAGTGCATAAGGATATTAAGGCACCAGGCATTACGCTCAACGTTCTTCCTTTACCTAACCGTCCTTCTGATTTCTCGGGTGGAGTTGGTAGGTTTAATATTTCAGCCACCATTGACAAGAAGGATGTCAAGGCGGGTGATCCTGTCAACATCCGTGTGGTGGTAGGTGGTATCGGAAACCTGAAATTGCTCAAGCAACCTGTCATCAATTTCCCGAAGGATTTCGACAAGTATGATCCGAAGGTGACGGATAAGACACGCTTGACAGCGAATGGTGTGGAAGGTAATATGATCTACGATTTCCTGGCTGTGCCTCGCAATCAAGGCAAGTACACGATTCCAGCAGTTGAATTTACTTATTATGACACGAGTTCGAACTCCTATAAGACTATCAAAACAAATCCTTTTGTCTTGAATGTAGACAAGGGGGATGGCTCTTCAAGTTCTTCTGTCGATTATTCGACTCAAGAGAATGACATACGACCAATCATGAAGGATAAAGTAAAACTTCACAACCTGGATGATATGTTCTATGGCAGCTTTGGCTATTGGACAAGTTTGATGGTACCTCTTGTTGCCTTCATTGTTTTGCTCGTTGTATTCCGCAAGCGTGCACTGGAGAATGCCGATCTTGTCAAGAAACGTTCGAACAAGGCAAACAAAATTGCTACTAAGCGATTGAAGAAGGCTCATAAGTTGATGTTGGAGGGCAAACAAGGTGAGTTCTATGATGAAGTGTTACGTGCCCTATGGGGGTATGTCAGCTATAAATTGAATATGCCTGTGGAACAGCTTTCTCGCGACAATATCAAGGAGAAGTTGGAGATGCACGCTGTGGATGAGGCAACCGTTGACAAGTTTACACAAGCTCTCGATGAGTGTGAGTTTGAACGTTATGCTCCTGGCGATGTCGCTGGTAATATGAACAAGACTTTTGATTCTGCGATGACAGGTATTATGGAGATAGAAAATGCAATCAATGTAGCACGCAAGGCTCATAGAAATCGTGCCAAGGCTGATAAACAAGCCTATTCCTTTATTTGGGTTCTGGCTCTTTTGCTGATGACAAGTTTGTCGGCAGCAGCCATTACCAAGCAAAATGCGGATAATGAGTATTTGAAAGGTAACTACCAACAAGCTATCAAGGACTATGAGGAAATTCTGAAGAATGGTGCCTCTGCCGAGGTCTACTACAATTTGGGAAATGCCTATTATCGTACTGACAACATTACTAAGGCTGTGCTGGCTTATGAGCGCGCTCATTTGTTGTCGCCTGGCGACGAGAACATCAACTTCAACTTGCAGTTTGTTCGTGGTAAGACCATTGATAAGATAACTCCAGTGAGCGAGATGTTCTTTGTGACTTGGTACAAGTCCTTGGTCAATTTTACTAGTGTGGACAATTGGGCGAAGGCAGGTGTGCTTGCCATTATAGTGGCTTTGGTACTTGTGTTGGTCTATCTCTTTGACCCGCATGTTATCTTGCGCAAGATTGGCTTCTTTGGTGGGTTGACTTTCTTCTTAGTTTTCTTGTTATGCAATCTTTTTGCCTATCAGCAGAAACGGATGTTTGTCAACCGAAGGGGAGCCATTGTGATAGCGCCAACCGTCAATGTCAAGAATACGCCTTCCAAGACTAGCGCCGATGAGTTCGTCATTCATGAAGGAACGCATGTGGATATCACGGATAAGACCATGGAAGGCTGGCGTGGCGTTCATCTTGCCGATGGTCGAGATGGTTGGGTTGAGACCAAACAAATAGAAGAAATTTAAAGTAAAAAACAGATGGGTATGATTTCACTACTAGACATGGATATGTCGGTGCTTCAATTTTTCAATGGTGGAGATAACCTCCTGATGGACCAAATTGTATGGGTCTTAACTTCAGGGTTTACTTGGATACCATTGTATCTGGCTTTGTTTTATATTGTGATTCGAAATAATGAGACAATGTCGCAGATAGGATTGGTCGTGCTTTCTGCCTTCCTGTGTGTATTCTTTGCAGATGGTACTGTGGATGGAATCATCAAGCCATTGGTAGCGAGATGGCGTCCAAGCAATGATCCGGTTCTCAAATACACGATACATGTAGTGAATAATATGCGTTTGAAAGACTTTGGCTTTTGTTCGGCACATGCAGCTAATACCATGTCGTTGGCAGTTTTTTTCTCTTTACTGATTCGTAGCAAGCTGATGACGGTCACGATGGTGGTGTGGTCGCTCGTAAATTGTTGGACCCGCCTTTATCTCGGTGTACATTATCCTAGTGACATTCTTTGTGGACTTATGTTGGGATCTGTCATCGGTGTTTTGGTATACATATTATATTATAAGTTGTATTATAAAATCTCTCCAAAGATTAAGTATATTTCCAACCAATATACGAGTACGGGCTACGACCACGATGATCTCGACCTCGTATTGAGTGTCTTGATGTTTATTTTACTTTATGTGATAATCAAAGGTTGTCTGTTGACGGCCAGCATTTAAAATTAAAAAAATGGATACAAAACATATAAAGATTAGTGATTACAACTACGATTTGCCGGATGAGCGAATCGCCAAATTTCCTATTGCTCTGCGTGATCATTCCAAGTTGTTGGTCTATAAGCATGGTGAAGTCAGCGACGATGTGTTCTATCATCTTCCTGACTATTTGCCAAAGGGGGCGTTGATGATATTTAACAACACCAAGGTTATTCAGGCTCGTATGCATTTCCGTAAGGAGACTGGTGCTTTGATAGAGGTGTTCTTGATGGAGCCAGCTGCTCCGACTGATTACGAATTGATGTTTCAGACAACAGGACATTGTTCTTGGCTTTGCATGATTGGAAATTTGAAAAAATGGAAAGAAGGAAGTCTCAAGCGTGAATTTGAAATCAAGGGGCATTCTTTGACACTCTCGGCTACGTTGCGAAGAGGAGAGGTAGATTCTAACGGTCAAGCATCTCCTTTGTCTGTAGGTGGTGGTACCAATTACTGGGTTGATTTTGATTGGGACAACGAGCAGGTTTCCTTTGCTGAGATATTGGAGACTGTCGGTGAACTGCCGATTCCTCCATATTTGAATCGTGAGACTCAGGAAAGCGACAAGACCACTTACCAGACAGTATATTCCAAAATTAAGGGTAGTGTGGCAGCTCCAACAGCAGGTTTGCATTTTACGGATGCGGTTTTGGCAGACTTGGATGCTCATGGCATTGATCGTGAGGAGGTAACTCTTCATGTAGGTGCGGGTACATTCAAACCAGTAAAGAGTTTAGAGATAGAAGGTCACCAGATGCATACGGAGTATATTGTGGTGCATCGTCGTAGTTTGGAAAAATTGCTCAAGCATGAGTGTCGTGTCATTGCTGTCGGTACGACCAGCGTTCGGACTATAGAGAGTCTTTACTATATGGGTGTTTACCTCTTGGGTAATCCTGACGCTAGCGAGGAAGACTTGCATGTGAAACAATGGGATCCCTATGACTTGAGTGGTGATGGCAACTTGGTCAAAGGTATTACTCCTATGCAAGCTATACAGGCTATTATTGATTATTTGGATCGAAATGGCTTGGAGGCTTTGCATTCCAGTACACAAATTATCATAGCTCCTGGTTATACTTATAAGATAGTGAAAATGTTGGTTACTAATTTCCATCAACCTCAGAGTACCTTGCTTCTCTTGGTGAGTGCTTTCTTGCATGGTGATTGGCGAAAGGTCTATGATTACGCCTTGAACCACAGCTTCCGTTTCCTAAGCTATGGAGATTCTTCTTTATTGATTCCTTAGAGAGATTGCTCAAATCTTTGTTAAAGGTAATTTAGAGATAGAATACCAAGAAAACGAATAATGACATTCTATAAGAAATAAGTAAGTAATTCTATTATTGATGATATAAATGAGAGAACGAGGGTGTTAGACTTGCATCCTCGTTTTTTCTTGCCAGTCTATAAAAAGTGAAAGAGCGGACACCTTCACAGGCAACCGCTCTACATTCAATAGGTATTAGTTTTCTTTAAGGTAAAAAGATTGTATTCAGGATAACGTCTGCAAAGATAATAAAATAAAATCGAATCTCGAAACTTTTTTGATGTTTTTTTCAAAAAAAACTTTTTTTTCTTCAAAAACTTGCATATTTCAAATATATTTGTTATTTTTGCCGCGTATATGTGAAAGCTACGTTAGGTTTTTCCTTAGTAGTGTTTCTAACGGTTTTTAATAACTAATTTTTTTTATTATGAACAGATTGTTTAAATGGCTATTTGTAGCCGTCATGTTCGCAAGTATGTGTGCATGCTCAAGTGACGATGCGATTCCGCAGTCATCACAAGTTGAAACCTCATTGGTTCGTTTCAGTTTCTTTGATGCGAGTATGGAGAAATTGGATGATTTTACTCGTTCGACAAGAGCTGGCGAGGTCAGTGCAACGGAGTGGAAGAAAACTTTTAACCGTTTGGATATAGCGATATTTCCACAGGGAAAAGCTAAGAATGATACGGTTTACCGTATCCATCAAACGAGCGAGGAAGATGGTTTTGGACAGTTGTCTATCCGTTTGCCGATTGGTAGTTATAAGATGGTGGCTGTGGCTAGCAAGGCGGCTAATCCTGTTGATATAACTTCTGAACTAGTTGTTGCTTTCCCAAATAAGACGGTTACTGATATGGCTTATGTTGCTCAGTCCATTGATGTTAAAAGTGGGACAACCACGGCTAATTGCATCTTAAAAAGATCTCTTTCTAAGTTTAAGTTACAATCCACGGATAGAGTTTCCAAAGATTTCTCTAAGATAGAAGTAAACTATTCAGGTTTCTTCAGTGATGCTTTTAATCCGTCTACTGGTTATGGAATCAAGGGAGATACGGAAAATACTTGGCAGAAAAGCATCGTTTTTGATCGTTATGGTGGCACGGTTGGTGTTAATATCTACATCCTTATCCCTGACGAGAAGGTTACCATTAAGGTTGGAGTCAACGTGTATGACATGAATAATCAGGTTGTACGTTCTCTTACCTTTGACAATGTCATCTTGCAGCAGAACCATGTGACTACCTATACTGGTCCTCTTTTCTCTTCTGGCTCTACTTTCGAGTTTACTTTTGATAACAAGGAATTAGATAAGTCTGATTATGATCATGACTTTGGTGATTAGCCAAATCTAAATAAATAGATAAAGTGCTTTGCAGAAACAAGGAAAGCTTGTTCTGCAAGGCACTTTTTGTTTTTTTTGTCTTTTCTGCTTCTATTCTTTCTTTCCCATTTTCCCTTTTTGACTCATTCTTAGCGAGACTTCTTTTCCTTTTTGTTCATTTTGAGGGAACTTCTTTTCTTTTTTATGCCAAACAAGTCTCCCAGTCCATTGAAATCCCGTTTCAAGATTATACCTATACCTTGTGTGTTAAGGCTGTTTTTGGTGAAGTAGCGGTCGTTGGTCTGATTATACATTCTGATGGAAAGATTTCCATTGGGTGTAATCAAATAACGCAAGTCAAAGTCTCCGATAAAGCTCTGTGTGGCGTTTGCATTGTCTCGATAGCCGAACTGACCATTGAAAAGCAACCGGTTGTTGAGTAATCGACCACTCAAGATGCCTTCATATTCTGCATTGTTAAATCCTTCGTCTCCTGTTGATATGTTGGCACCGAAATTCCAGTTGTTGCTCTTAATAAAACTGGAAAGAACAGTGTTAATCTGTTGAGATATGGTTCCACTCAGAAAACTTTGCATTGCAAGAGAAGCCTGACTTTGTTGTGTAGCATCCTCGCTGGCTTGATTGTTTTTCGATTGAGCGTAGAAACGACCTATTCCTAAAAGATATAGTACTTGTTGGTTCATTTCCTCTTGAGAGTTGATGATGGAGTAAATCATTTGTTTGGCATCACTATTGACCGTAGGCAAGTCCATGGTGAAATCCACGCTCGGCGAACTTGGCGTACCCTTGATGTTCATCAAACAATCCACTCGGATGTTGTTGCTGGAAAAAGAGCGACCTATGTTCAAATCACTTAATGGAACTCCATTGACTATGTATTTAGCTTGTAAGTTTAATGGTGCTTTATAAGGATTTCCTCCAAAGGTTATAGTGCCACCTGGCATGAATACGAAGTCTTTCTTGATGATGTTTTGTATCGTCAATTTGTAGACTCCATGGTCAATGATGTAGTTTCCAAACATGTCGAATGAACCTTTGTTGAAGTAATTCGCTCGAATCACCCCGTTTCCGTTGAGTGTGATATAATCGCCCGTTTGTTGGTCCATTAGTAATTTTAATGTCAAGTTCGGGTTGGTGTTAACCAGAAAGTTGATTCGCATGTCGGAAGGTACATCGTCGTCATTCTCCTCTCCGTCATCAGTTCCTTTTGGCTGATTGTCATCGAATATCTTTTCCCATTCGGGTGTTGCGTCATGCCAATGAATGTAGCTCTTGTCATCAATAGCATCTGGACTTGTTACATTGTAAACAAAAAGAGATCCTGATTCTGGAGTAGCATCAATGTCTATGATAGTTTCACCGCTTTTCCCATGTATCCCTACACTTCCTGTGGCATAGACGGTTCCATAGAAACTATTGTCTCCAAACTCATGAGTATCGTATCCCAGGAAGTTGTGAGCCTTTAAGTTGAGGTCATAACTCAACTTGGTTAAGTGCTTGTGGTGAATACCTCCATGGACGATGGCTATGTGGTTATTGCGGTCGAAGATGGTGTCCCCGTTTAGCAAGATGTCATCCGGGATGGCATGTGCCCGTAAATTATTGAAATGATATTCTGTGCCAAGTTGCTTCATGTGCATCTTCCCAGATACATTGATGTCTCCCACCAAATTGATATTGCTGAGGTCGCCCACAACGTTCAGCTTTCCATTAGCCCAAGCTTCTATCCTGTCCATAAAACTGCCACAGAAACTTTCCATGAATTGCGCGTTGGTTCCTGCGGCTTCGATACCTAGGTCAATGTAGTTGCGCTTAGGTGATACATATCCGTCTATATAGGTTTGATGCTCGGGACCATCATCGGCGATAGCATGGATGTCGATTTGTTCTTTTGCCTTGTTGTAGTTCACATTGGCATGAAGGATGCCGAGTGGACCTTGTTCAAAGGTAAAGTCATTAATATCTAATTTGGCGTATGCGTCAGGATTTTGAAAAATAGACTTGACGATAGCCTTGCCCGTCGCTTTTCCTGCAAAATCAACGGAGTGGAAATTGACTAGGTTAAGAATATAGGCCACGTCTACATCTTTCATGTCGGCCACAATGGAATCTTCTTTGTTAGGAGATGCTTTGCCATTGACGATGATGTGCTGATCGTTATGCTTGACGGTGAAATTGTCGACCAAAAGTTCCTTCTTGCTATACTCGATAGTCGAACCGATCACGTCCCATTTGGTGTCACCTAGCATCACATGAGAAGGATTCACGTGTGTCGTAACTGTAAATTGTCCCTTGTCGTTTTTTCCAAATTGCGTATCGGTGTCCAATAATCCCTTGATTGGAAGCTTCGATGAGCCATTCTCGTAATTGACAATCGTGGAGAGTATGTTGTTGGCAGCCGATGCCTTGATCTGGTATGATGGAGATTGCTCATAAGGCATTCCTTGTTGGATGTCGGCAGCCAAGGTTAAGGCTCCATCCTGTGTCATGAGCTCCATTTTACCGTTATGAAAAGGCTTGCCGTTGTAGCTGAACGTCGGGATGTTCATCATCAGATTTAACTTGTGGTCTTTTTCTGAGATATTGCCATTGATATGGATTGGTGAACTGATGGATACAGGAATGCCTAGCATCTTCTGGAAAATTTCTGTCGAGTAGATGTTGGCTTGGAGACTGAAGTCGTTGCTGCCATGGGTCTTTGACTTCGTTATGCCAGGCAAGGTCGGTAGCTTTTCAGCTACTATGTTCTGAACACATGCTGCCAATGTCTTGAGATCGTATTGCCCCCTTGTGTGTAAGTTTCCAAAAGGCGCTTCCATGTCGATGTAACTGTCTGCGTTTTTGTTGTTAGCACTGAGGGTTACGTCATCGATGCAATAGTTCTTATCTGCCATCTTCATACCCAAGACGGATGGCTTGACGTGCTTTACGTTGGCTACAATGTCAAACTTATTGCTTTGTGTGTTATAGTCACCCTGGATGCCTAGGTTGATATTGGGATCCTTGATGCTCCCATTTCCTTTAAGCAGTCCCTTGACGAAACTTCCGTCGAGTGAGATGTCTCGATAGCTATACTGATGGTAATCAAATCGTTGGATGCTCCCTTTGGCATATAGGTTGTCCTTGGTGCCTTGAGCTTCAAGGGTGGCAGCTATCAGTCCAAAGTCCTTATTGTCGAGAATCTTGCCCAGTTCAATGCCTGGAGTGGCAATCTTAGCCTTCATGAAACTCCCTCTCTTAGATATGAAGAGGTCTGCTGTTCCCGCGCCCGTTTCTAGGTTACCCTTGGAATCGATGTCTTTGCCTCGACCCTGGATGTTGCCTTCGTAATGAATGCCTCCCAAACGCAAAACTTCTTTTGGAATATTAATTCTCTTGCCCATATTATGTGCAAGGAAGTTGACACAGGCTTCTGTCAGTGTCAAGTTGTCGATGTCGACGTTCCAGGCGAAGATACTGTTCCAGTCTGAGACTCTTCCTCGGGCTTGTACATTAATGCTTCCACTGCCGGTCTTGAAGTTAAAGTCTCTGCAACGGAGTGATGTGGAGGTTCCCGAAAAATGACTGTCGAAGTATAAGGCATCGTCAAAATGCCTAAATATAGGTAATAAACATGCGATATCGGAAAGGGTTATTTTAGACTGGTTGATGCTTCCGTCATATTGTAGAGACGGCATGGACATCTTTCCATTCTCAAAATGATAAGTTGCATGAATCGTTCCTAAGCTCAGTTCTGAATTGGGCAACTGTAAGTCAAAATCTCGCAGCCAAGCTTCTTTTTTGTTGGCTATCAACTTGAGATGCAAGGACTTGAGTCGCAAGCCCGATTGGTCGTTTAGTGCTAATCTTTTGATGAATAGATTCATGCCGTTGTCTGTGACATGATTGACGATCAAGTGTGCGGAGAGATCCTTTACGCTGATATGTTGCGGCGAGAACACTCCTCTCTTTTGGGCGATGTCCCATTGGTTGTACTTGACGGCACCCCTTCGTATAATCAAACTTCCAATATGCAAGTCGAGTGGGGTGTGGCTGGTGGTGTCCTTGGAAGCGAGTGAATCCAGGACAAATTGAAAATTCGGTTTACTTAGGGCTGTTTGTTTATAGAGATTAGCTTTTAAGCCGAACAGTTGTGCGGATGTAATGGATATCTTGCCACTGAAGAGGGGTAAGTAATCCATTTTGGCAGATACTCGGGATGCGTAGATCATACTGTCTCCTTTTTGGTCGTACATCATCACGTCATCTATGATAATGCGATTAAGCCCCCCCAGGTTTACTGAGCCGATGGTGACTTGTGTGCCAAATTTCTTGGCCAAGGCATCCGATACTTCAGAACCCAAAAAGTGCTGTATTGGTGAAATATGGACCAATACGATGAGTAAAACATAGACACTTAGGAGCGTCCATATGATGCTATTGATAATATGCTTTATTCTTTTCAAAATCTATTTTATATTTTGGCGAAATGCTTGTTTGGTTGTCGTCTGCACAAGGTTTGAAGCCTTTCTGATGTCTCCAAATTGCAATCTAGACTTTATAATCCCTAACTTAAATTTGAATATTCGATGAATTTTTCTGCAAAAGTACACTATTTTTGCGTGAAAATCGAATAAAAGTGCATTTTTTCTTTCCTCAAATCACATTTTTTTGCTAATTTTGCAACGAGTATTCAAATATAATAGCCAAATGAAAGGCTTTCTCATGGAGAGCAAGTTAAAAGTAGAATCATGTGTTCTAAGATGTCAGTGCTAGATGTTGGCTCAGAGAATGAAATGCCTGATGACGTAAGGATAGGGTAGAAGAATGTTAGCAGTTTTGTTTGATCACAGAAAACAGAAATCAGTTTTATAAAATAATAATATGTAGTTATGGCAAATGTAATTAAGTTACGTAAGGGCTTAGACATTAACTTGAAGGGAAAGGCCTCCAAGGATGTTGCGCTACAAATGGCTCCGACTAGCGAATATGCGTTGGTACCGGAGGCTTTTGTGGGTGTCACTCCCAAGGTGGTCGTACGCGAAGGGGATCATGTCAATGCCGGAGATGCCTTGTTTGTAAACAAGGCATGCCCTGAGGTGAAGTTCGCTTCGCCGGTGAGTGGTCAAGTTACCGCCATCGTGAGAGGTGAGCGTCGCAAGGTGCTTTGCGTCAAGGTGAAAGCAGACGCAGAGCAGGCTTCTACGGATTTTGGTAAGAAGAATGTAGATGCATTGGATGGTGAAGCTGTTAAGCAAGCACTGCTTGAGGCCGGCTTGTTTGGTTACATCAACCAGTTGCCTTATGCAGTGTCTACCACTCCTGACACGACACCTAAGGCCATTTTTGTCTCTGCCTTTCGCGACATGCCTCTAGCTTCCGATTTTGAAATGGAACTTGCTGGCAATGAGGAGGCTTTCCAGACAGGTCTTACTGCATTGAGTAAGATTGCCAAGACTTATCTTGGCCTCGGGGCGGAGCAGCAGAGTGCGGCTTTGACAGAAGCCAAAAATGTTGAAGTCAATGTTTTTGAAGGTCCTTGTCCAGCTGGCAATGTGGGGGTGCAAGTCAATCACATCGCACCGGTCAACAAGGGTGAGGTGGTATGGACCGTGGATCCAGCTTCTGTCATTTTCTTTGGAAAGTTGTTCCTTACAGGAAAGGTTGATTTGAAAAAGCGTATTGCCTTGGCTGGCAGCGAAATCAAGTCCCCTGGTTATGTTGAAGCTTTAGTAGGGACACCCTTGATCGCCTTTGTCGGCGATCAGTTGAAAACTACGGAGCATGTGCGTCTTATCAATGGTAATCCTTTGACGGGCAAGGTGGCCAGTCTTGAGGATTATGTAGGTGGTCATACTTCTGAGGTTACAGCGATTCCTGAGGGTGACGACAAGGATGAGATGCTCGGTTGGATTCTTCCTCGTACCGATGATTTCTCTACATCTCGTAGTTATTTCTCTTGGCTGTTGGGCAAGAAGAAAGAGTATGATCTTGATGCCCGCATCAAGGGCGGTGAGCGTCACATGATCATGAGCGGTGAGTACGACAAGGTATTGCCGATGGACATCTATGGCGAATATCTTATCAAGGCGATTATCGCCGGCGACATCGACAAACAGGAGCAGCTCGGCATCTATGAGGTTAGCCCAGAGGACTTTGCTGTGGCAGAGTTCGTGGACAGCTCTAAGCTAGAACTCCAGAAGATAGTACGCGAGGGCTTGGACATCCTGCGCAAGGAGAATGCTTAATTATATGAAAGAATAAAAATGAGTGCATTAAGAAATTATCTCAATAAGATAAAGCCTAACTTCCAAAAGGGAGGTAAGCTTCATGCCTTCGAGAGCGTCTTCGATGGTTTCGAGAGTTTCCTGTACGTGCCTAACACGACAGCGAAGAGCGGAGCCAGCATCCACGACGCCATTGACTCGAAGCGCATCATGAGCTTTGTGGTGATCGCCTTGATTCCTGCATTGCTCTTCGGTATGTATAATGTGGGATACCAAAACTACAAGGCGGCAGGCACTTTGGAGGCAGCTAGCTTCATCGAGGTGTTTGGCTATGGTTTTCTGGCTGTGCTGCCTAAGTTGTTGGTTAGCTACATCGTGGGTCTCGGCATCGAGTTCGCCTGGGCTCAGTGGAAGCATGAGGAAATCCAGGAGGGTTACCTCGTCAGCGGTATCATCATCCCATTGATTGTCCCTATCTCCACTCCTCTGTGGATGCTCGCCTTGGCTTGCGCCTTCGCTGTCATCTTCTGCAAGGAAATTTTCGGTGGTACGGGTATGAACATCTTCAATGTGGCTGTGGGTGCCCGTATGTTCCTCTTCTTCTCATATCCATTGGCTATGAGCGGCGACAAGGTTTGGATTGCCAAGGATGCCATCTTCGGCTTGGGTAACACCTTGCCTGACGGATTCACCGCTGCCACACCGCTCGGACAGTTGGCTCAGGGCAACGTGCCTACTGCCAGCATCTGTGACATGATTACGGGCTTCATCCCGGGTTCCATCGGTGAGACTTCTGTCATCGCCATCGCCATCGGTGCCATCATCCTCCTCTGGACGGGTGTTGCTTCATGGAAAACCATGGCTAGCGTGTTCGTGGGGGGTATCGTGATGGCCCTCATTTTCCAGGCATTGGGCATGACTCCTATCGCATGGTATGAGCACATCATCCTCGGTGGTTTCTGCTTCGGTGCCGTGTTCATGGCAACCGACCCTGTGACATCGGCTCGTACCGAGAAGGGCAAGTACTTCTATGGATTCTTCATCGGAGCCATCGCTGTCATCGTGCGTGTGATGAACCCAGGTTATCCAGAGGGTATGATGCTCGCCATCTTCTTCGGCAACATGTTTGCTCCGCTTATCGACTACATTGTGGTACAGAGCAACATCTCTCGTCGTGCAAAACGTGCTATTAATAAATAAGGAGGAATGCAATTATGAAGACAAATTCAAATAGCTATACGATTATCTATTCGGTCATCATCGTGGTGATCGTGGCATTCCTGCTTGCTTTCGTCTCTTCTTCGCTGAAGGACAAACAGGAAGCCAATGTAGCGCTCGACACGCAGAAGCAAATCTTGAATTCTCTTAATTTGCGCAACCTTGACAACGAGACAGCTGCCGCTAAATTCAAGGAGGTAGTCAAGGGCGAGAAAGAGGTCGATGGTCAGAAGTCCTACGACTGCGTGCTCAACGGTGAGAAGAAGACCGTTTACTCTATCAAGGGTATGGGTCTTTGGGGTGGTATCTCGGGCTTCATCGCCGTGGATGCTGACAACAACACCGTGTATGGCGCTTACTTTAACCATGAGGGTGAGACAGCCGGACTGGGAGCAGAAATCAAGGACAATGTGAAGTGGCAGGAACAGTTCCAAGGCAAGAAAATCCACAAGGACGGTCAGGCAGGCATTGCCCTTGGCGTGGAGAAGGATGCTCCTAAGGGAGACCCTAACAATGTGGATGCCGTTACTGGTGCAACATTGACATCCAACGGTGTGAACCAGATGTTGAAGGAAGGCTTGTCAAAATTCTTAAAATAATAAATAACAAATGATAAGTGATAGAGAATCCTTCTCTCTCGGAGCAGGGATAAGGGCGCAAGCTTGTTTGTCATTTATACATTATAATTTATAATTTGAGACTATGTTATTTAGTAAACAAAATAAAGAGGCATTCTCGAAGCCACTCAACCTGGACAACCCTATCATGGTTCAGGTGCTTGGTATCTGTAGTGCCTTGGCTGTCACTTCACAGTTGAAGCCAGCCATTGTGATGGGACTTGCCGTTACTGTCATCACGGCATTCTCTAACGTGATTATTTCCATCATACGCAACACCATCCCTCAACGCATTCGTATCATCGTACAGTTGGTCGTGGTGGCAGCGTTGGTTACCATCGTGAGTCAGGTTTTGAAAGCTTATGTGTATGATGTGAGTGTTGAACTCTCAGTATACGTGGGTTTGATCATCACCAACTGTATCCTGATGGGTCGCTTGGAGGCTTTCGCCATGATGAACAAGCCTTGGCCTTCATTCCTTGATGGCGTGGGCAACGGATTGGGTTACGCCCTCATCCTCGTCATCGTGGGTGTCGTGCGTGAGTTCTTAGGTCGTGGCTCCTTGCTCGGCTTCCAGATCATTCCTGAGGGGGCTTATGATTTCGGATATGTTAACAACGGTATGATGACGATGCCAGCCATGGCATTGATTCTGCTGGGATGTGTAATCTGGGTACATCGTGCCTTTATATATAAGGAGGACAAGTAAAGATGGAGCACGCAATTAGTTTGTTTTTCCGTTCGATTTTCGTCGACAACATGATCTTCGCCTACTTCTTGGGTATGTGCTCTTTCTTGGCTGTATCTAAGAATGTGAAGACCTCTTTCGGACTGGGTTGCGCCGTAACCTTCGTGTTGCTCGTGACCGTCCCTGTGGATTATCTCTTGCAGACCAAGGTGCTGGGACCTGACTGCTTGTTGCCGGGGGTAGACTTGAGCTACTTGAGCTTCATCCTCTACATCGCCGTCATCGCCGGTATCGTTCAGTTGGTCGAGATGATAGTTGAGAAGTATTCTCCTTCGCTCTACGCAGCGCTGGGTATCTTCTTGCCTTTGATCGCCGTTAACTGTGCCATCATGGGTGCATCTCTCTTCATGCAGCAGCGCATCTTGATGGAGCCTACCAACACACAGGCCATCACCTCTGTATGGGACAGCATCGTATACGCCATTGGCTCAGGTATCGGTTGGACACTTGCCATCACCTTGATGGGTGCCATCCGCGAGAAGATGCAGTATTGCGACGTGCCAAAGCCATTGCAGGGCTTGGGAATCACTTTTATCACCGTAGGCTTGATGGCAATGGCCATGCTTTGCTTCTCAGGCTTGAAAATCTAAAATAGGAGGACGATAGATATGGTAAATACATCATTTATATTGGCTAGTATCGGAGTTTTCCTCGTGGTGATTCTCCTGCTGGTTATCATCCTGCTCGTGGCTAAGAAGTACCTTAGCCCTAGCGGTAACGTGAATATTGAAATCAATGGCGACAAGACCATCAACGTGCCTCAGGGCAGCAGTTTGATGACCACCCTCAACGAGAACGGCATCTTCTTGCCTTCTGCCTGTGGCGGTAAGGCTAGCTGCGGTCAGTGCAAGGTACAGGTGCTTGAGGGCGGTGGCGAGATCCTCGACTCAGAGAAGCCTCACTTCACTCGCAAGCAGATCAAGGACCACTGGCGCTTGGGATGCCAATGCAAGGTGAAGGGTGACTTGAAGATCAAGGTGCCTGAGAGCGTGATGGGCGTGAAAGAGTGGGAGTGCACGGTCATCTCCAACAGCAACGTTTCTTCGTTCATCAAGGAGTTCAAGGTGGCTCTGCCTCCTGGCGAGCACATGGACTTCGTTCCTGGTTCTTACGCACAGATCAAAATTCCTGCATACGACTGCATCGACTACGACAAGGACTTCGACAAGAGTCTTATCGGCGATGAGTACATCGGCGCATGGAAGAAGTTCAACATCTTCTCTCTGAAGGCCCACAACCCAGAACCAACCGTGCGTGCTTACTCTATGGCTAACTATCCAGACGAGGGTGACATTATCACCCTGACCGTACGTATCGCAACGACACCGTTCTTGCCACGTCCACAGGTAGGATTCCAGAACGTACCAACAGGTATCGCTTCATCTTACATCTTCTCACTGAAGCCTGGCGACAAGGTAATGATGAGTGGTCCTTATGGAGACTTCCATCCTAACTTCACATCAGGCAAGGAAATGATCTGGATTGGTGGTGGTGCCGGTATGGCTCCGTTGCGTGCGCAGATTATGCACATGACCAAGACCCTGCACACTCGCGACCGTGAGCTCCACTTCTTCTATGGTGCCCGCTCACTCACCGAGGCATTCTTCCTGGAGGACTTCTGGGAGCTTGAGAAGGAATATCCTAACTTCCACTTCCATCTCTCACTCGACCGCAAGGACCCAGTGGCAGATGCTCAGGGCGTGAAGTACTACGAGGGATTCGCCGTCAACTGCATCCGTGATACCTACTTGAAGGACCACGAGGCACCAGAGGACTGCGAGTACTATCTCTGTGGACCTCCAATGCTGATTAAGACCGTTACCCAGTACCTCGATTCTCTAGGTGTGGATCCTGAGAGCATCATGTACGATAACTTCGGATAATAAGACAAAAAATCCCCGGAAGCATGATACTTCTGGGGATTTTTTGTCTTATTTTTTGTCTTATGTTTTATTTTTGCTTGTTCAATCGCTTAATGACGGAGTATGCATCATAGAGTCCCAGCTCGCCAGCTTTGGACAGGTCTTGGATGGCGACAGCCTTGTTGCCGCTCTTGAAGCGGGCAATTCCACGATTATAGTAGGCTTCTGCCAAGCGGTTGTCTATCTTGAGGGCTATGGTGTAGTCATCAATAGCCTTGGATAACTCCTTGCGGTTGGCATGTAGGTTGCCTCGATTGTAGTAGATGTATGCATTCGAGTTGTTGCTGAGTCGGATCGCATCGCTGAAATCAGCCTCGGCGGAATGGATGTTCAGGATAGGTTGTCCTTCTGAAACGTTGAACTCATCCATTTCAACTTGGCACACAGCACGGAGCCAGTAAGCCAGTGCGTTGGCGTCGTCGAGGACAATGTATTCAGTTAAGTCGTTGATGGCAGCCTCAAAGTCTCTGAGCACGGCGTGGGCGATACCTCGATGTATCAAGAGATCTTTTTTGCTTGCCTCATCTTTTGCTACACTCAACTCTGCGGACAGCTTGTCTATTAAGGCAAAAGTCTTCATTGACTCATTTTCGTCCAATTGTTCTTTGTTGCAGACGATGTAGACTTTTCCCTCTTTATTGCTCTTAGCATGTTGATTGATGGCTTCTACGTCTTTGTCGAAAGCCTGAACGCCACTGATGTTTTGTGTGCTAGGGAAATAGCTGACTCGGTACATCGGCAGGTAGGAAGTCTCTACGACACGATTTTGTACGCGTCCCCTATATTCGCTTTTGTACTCATGCTCGTACTTAGGTTCATCGTCCACCACGATGCTTGCGAACTTGTTAGGGTCGATTTCCGAACGTTTACGTATCTCCTTTTTTGTCTTGGCGCTCCATCTTGGTTGGATGCCTAGATGCTTGTTCATCTGAGCTTTGAAAATGCGAAATTCGTCAAGTTCGGCTTTTCCGGTCATGCCCAGTCTTCTATAACAGTTGGCACGATAGGAGAGACCTGTCCAGAAATTCGGGAATTGGTTGATGACCGTCGTGTAGTCTTTGATGGCTGCCCGTAGGTTTCCTGTTTTTTCATGAAGGAGAGCTCGGTTGAAAATTGCCATGAAGTTTTGCGGCTCCATTTTGATGACGTAGTCAAAGTCAGTGATGGCACGGTTGTCATCACCCAGTTGCACACGCATTAATCCTCGGTTGTAATGTGCCAGAAAATTGTTAGGGTCTATGTCCAGCGCATTGTCGTAGTCGCTCATCGCACCTCGTAGATTGTTGAGGTTGATGCGAGCCAGCGCGCGGTTGATGTAGCTGTTGACATTGTTGGGCTTGAAGTGAAGCGATTTGGTAAGTGCCTCGTCTGCGACTTTCCACTCCTTTCTTGCCAATGCCATGTAGGCACGGGTTGTCCATGAGTTGCCATCGTATGGATTGAGTTGAAGGCTCTTGTCCAACCATTTCTCTGCGCTGACCGTATCTTTTTTCTCCAGGTAGATTTCTGCCTTGAGTGAGTATGCATTGGAAAAGTCCCTCCATTGGGAGATGATGGAGTCCAACTGGTTGAGTGCAGGGTCGTACTTCTTGTCTTGCATGTAGCACAAGGCACGATTGAACCAATAGTTGCGATTCCTTGGCTCCAGTCGGATGGCTGTGTTGTAATCGCTTATGGCGTCGTCATACTTGTTTTGGCGGATACGGCAGATGGCTCGGAGGTCATAGATGTCGTTTATATAGGGATTCAGTTGCAAAGCCTCTGTGGCATCGCTTTCCGCTCCCATGTAATCATCGAGGTTGAATTTGGCGACGCTCCTGAAATACCAGGGCTCATAGAGATAAGGCTTGGCTCCGATAGCCAGATTGAAATACTTGATGGATAGTACGTAGTCTTCATAAAATAAGGCACTTCTACCAGCCGTGATGAGCCGGTCGACTCTATATTGAGCACAAACAGGTGCTACCGACAATGCCAATAATGCAATTGCCAGAATCCTTTTCTTTTTCATACCTGATATTTGTTACGATGTAAATAAACTAAGACCTATTGCTTCTAGGGAAAACAAGATTCACCACTGTCCAATTAGTGGCGAATCTTAGTGCGGTAAGAACAACGGAACTTACCTTTGAGAATGTTTTTCAACTTACCTGCGACCATGTTCTTACGAAGTGGTGATAGGCGATCGACAAACATGGTGCCTTCCAAGTGATCAAACTCATGTTGCATGACGCGAGCCAGGTATCCTTCCACCCATTCATCGTGCTCCTGGAAATCCTCATCAAGATATTTGACATGGATGCGAGTAGGACGCTTGACACCTTCGGAAATGCCAGGAATCGAAAGGCATCCTTCTTCCATAGTTTTCTTCTCGCTATCCTCATCATATTCTAGGATATGAGCGTTGAGGAATCCTTTTCGGAAGCCTTTGTATTCAGGGAAGTCCTCGCTCAATACATCCAGATCGATGACTACGACACGTATAGCCAGTCCTATCTGCGGCGCAGCAAGCCCCACGCCATTGCTGGCATCCAAGGTCTCATACATGTTGGCGATAAGTTGTTTGAGTTCCGGGTAGTCCGGTGTAATATCTTCAGCCACTTTTCTCAACACGGGCTGACCATATATATAAATAGGTAAAATCATTTTCTTGATTGCAAATAATCTTCTAATATGATGGTGGCGCTGATCTCATCCACCAATCCTTTGTTTTCTTTTCTGACTTTTTTCTTGACTCCCCCGTCTATCAGGACTCGATGGGCGAGAACAGAAGTGAATCTTTCGTCGTAATACTCAATGGGAACCTCAGGATGGGCCTTGCGCCAACGGTTATAGAAATTTTCCACGCGGGCTAGGTTCTCGCTAGGCTGACCATTGGGCTGCACGGGCTTGCCAATGACAATCCTTTCCACCTGTTCTGTCTGTATATATTTTTCAATATATGCGAAGAGCTCCGGTGTATTGACAGTGCCCAGCCCCCCTGCGATGATTTGCAGGGGGTCGGTCACTGCTAATCCTGTACGTTTCTTACCGTAGTCGATAGATAAGATGCGCATTATTTCTTAAAGAGCAACCAAGCATCAGGATACTTGCCGGCACGGAGCTCGTTGCGGCTCTTGACAGCGCCAGCCTTGTCTACGAATGTGGAAGCTACCACACGGTACATGTTGCGCTCGTTGTTGAAAACAATCTGTGCATCGTAACCTGCGCTCTTCAATGTGTTATAGAGACCTTCAGCGTTTGCCTTCAAAGAGAAAGAGCCTACTACTACGCTGAAGTTCTGAAGACCAGAACCTGAGACGAGGGATACGTTCTCTTGACGAACAGTAGCGTTGTCAACCTCTGTGTTGGTTGACTGGGAAGGAGTTGTTGTCTCCAAAGGAGTTACCACTGGCTCTGTAGTCGGTGCAGTCTGTTCCTCTTGAGCCTGTGCCTTCTCGTAAGCTTTCTTGTACATACTTTCCTTTGACTTACAGCTGGCGAGTGCCAAAACGACGCACAAACCCAAGCTCAAAACTGATAATTTCTTCATACCTTAATAATCATTTTATGGTTTAACTTATAATTTCATTTTACTTTTGTTCTGCGAAAATACAAATAATATTGGAAATAAAGACACAAAGTTCCAATAAAGTTTGTTAAATCAAGGTTATACAACAATTTTAATAAAAAATTAAGGAAAAAATCATGGCTTGTTGCGGAATAATTCGTATATTTGCATCACAAAGATGTAAAGGTTGTTTCTTGCGAAGCAGCTTTTCTATGTCTTGATAACATGTTTAACAATTTAAAATTTGTAATTATGAAAGCATTAGGTTATATTGGCGCTTTCCTTGGCGGTGCAATCGCCGGAACAGCTCTTGGTTTGGTTTTCGCTCCTGAGAAGGGAGAGGATACTCGCAGCAAGATTGCTGACGCAGTAGATAATTTCTGCAACAAGCACAATATCAAGTTGAGCAAGAAAGATGTTGACGACTTGGTGGATGACATCAAGGATGCAGCTCCAGAAGTATAAGGAATCTTAGCAAGATTGTTTGATCTATTTTATCAGGATGTTTTCTAGTGATAAAAATGTAGAAACTATCGGGCAACTCGTTGAGGTGCTCAAACATTACATCGGGCTTCAGACGGAATACGTGAAGCTCGATGTTGTGGATAAAGTGGTCAGGTTGCTCACAGCCATCACGATGACCGTAGTGTTGGTGGGCTTGCTGGTCATAGCCCTCATCTATCTGTCATTTGCGCTTGCTTTTTTCCTAGGCTCCTTGGTGGGCAATGCCTGGGGCTTCTGCATAGTGGCAGGTATATATATATTGTTATTAATGGTATTTGTCATTTTCCGCCATCAGTGGATTGAGCGTCCATTGGTTAAATTCTTGGCAAGTATCCTCATGCAAAAATAATTGGTATGATATCGGAAGTTCCAGAACAGATACAGTACAATTCCTTGAATGAGATTCGTTTGCGTAAGGAATTGTTGCGTAAGGATATTGAGGCAGATGATGCTAAAATCAAGACTCTTTGGCGGTCGCTTTTTGTTCGCCCGGAAATATTGTCCAAGAAGGCTACTCCTAGTAAGCGTATGCAAAGTCTTTTCTCTGTGGGGGCTAGTGCTTTTGATGGAGCCTTGCTGGCTTGGAAGTTGTATCGTAAATTTAAGAAGAAATAAAAAAAGGGTCACCGCTGTGACCCCGACCTTGTTAACCTTAAATCTAATACTATGAAAAACACATGTGCAAAGTTACTACTTTTTCCCAATCTAGCAATAGCGACTAGTGAAAAGATATTGTAATATAACAATGCTTAACACATGTGCTTCCTATTTTAAACATTATTAGTTCTTTGCTGCTTATATTCTCGTTACTTGTTTGACTCCTTTGATTGCGCACAGTTTCTTGATGAGCGCTTCCGTTTTGCTTGCGTCGTCAATCATGACGGTCACATTGCCCGAGAACAATCCGTCCTTGGATGTGATGTTGATGCCTCGCATGACCAGCTTGTCTTCTTTGGAGATGACGTTGGTGATATTGCTTACGATGCCGATGTCGTCATTGCCGATGATACGCAGGGTGATGGCATATTGGGAAGTACCCTTTCCGCTCCAGCGTGCTTTCACGATGCGATAGCCGAATCGGCGGCGCAACTCTCGGGCGTTAGGGCAGTCAGTACGATGAATCTTGATACCCTTGTTGATGGTGACGAAGCCGAAGATAGGGTCTCCGTAGATAGGGTGGCAGCAATGCGCCAGTTCGAAATCGATGCCCTTGAGGTTCTCGTCGATGGTCAGCACGTCGTCGCTTTGCTTCAAAAGTTCCTCGGTAGGGTTTTCATATTCAAAGTTGGCTGCGCTCTCTGCTGGCTTGGTGACATTGGTGAGATTGAGGTCATGGTCTCGTTCTGCGATGTAGCGGTCGATGACCGTGTTGACATCCAGTTTCTCCTCGGCTATGTCCTTGTAGAAATCTGAGTTTTCTTTGTAACCCATCTTCTTGATGATTCGTGCCATGATGCTCTCGTCGATCTCGATCTTGCGGTTCTTGAAGCGTCGCTCGATCAATTCCTTGGCCATGAGACCATCCTTCTTCTGGGTCTCCTTGATGGCAAGGCGTATCTTGGCCTTCGCCTTGGAGGTCTGCACGATGTTGAGCCATTCAGGACGTGGCTTCTGGTTGCTTTGGGTCAGGATCTCTACTTGGTCGCCCGAATGGAGTTCCTGACGGAAGCTGACGGCTCGTCCGTTGATTTTTCCTCCCACGCAGTTGTTGCCGATGCGTGAGTGTATGTAGTAGGCGAAGTCGAGCACCGTCGCACCTTTCGGAAAGTTGAGCAAGTCGCCTTTCGGGGTGAATACATATACTTCGTCTTCCTTCAGGTCGGTGGTGAACTGGTCCATCAACTGAAGGTCGTCGTTGTTCTCAAGGGCACTTCGTATGTTGGCAAGCCATTCGTCAATGCCGCCTTCTCCCTGTTTGATGCCTTTATATCTCCAGTGGGCAGCCAGACCATGTTCGGCGATGTCGTCCATTCGCTCGGTACGTATCTGAACCTCCACCCATTTGTTTTCCGGACCTAGTACGGTGGTGTGCAGACTCTCGTATCCATTGCTTTTGGGTACGGAAAGCCAGTCGCGCATACGCTTCGGGTTCGGTTGGTACATGTCGGTGATG
Source organism: bacterium UBA4637 (assembly GCA_002405875.1). Next base: position 4,478 of record DHMR01000046.1, on the reverse strand, counting down.
ATGGCGAACACCTGCCAGCACTGCTTGTATTCCATCTCTCTTGGTACGTCGAGGATGATGCGGATGGCGAAGAGATCGTAGACACCTTCGAATCCGCAGTTTTGTTTCTTCATCTTCTGCCAGATGGAGTGGATGCTCTTGGTTCTGCCTTTCATGTGGTATTTCAGTCCCGCCTCGTCCAACTTCTCTTGGATAGGTTTGATGAAACGGGCGATATAGGCGTCACGTGCCGCCTTGGTGGCGTTGAGCTTCTCCTTTATTAAATAATAGGCGTCATGTTCGAGGTATTTCAGACTGAGATCCTCTAGCTCGCTCTTCAATTTGTAGAGACCCAGTTTGTGTGCCAGCGGCGCATATAGATAACTTGCCTCCTCGCTCACTTCGTGCTTGGCCTCCAGTTGGTTGGTATCACGGATTTGTCGCATGATGTTGACGCGGTCAGCTATCATGATGAGGATGACACGCATGTCCTCGGAGAATGAGATGAGCAAGTTGCGGAAATTCTCGCTCTCGATCACTGGGTTGCGCTTGTACAAGTCGTGGATGCGGAGAAGTCCGCTGATGATGTGCTCTACGCTGCTTCCGTATTTTCTCTTGATGTCATCGAGCGTTTGGTAGCCATCGATGACACTTGTTTGCATCAGAATGGCAATGACGCCATCTCGCTTGAGCCCAATCTCGTTGACGGCAATCTCGGCAGTCTGCAAGGCATGCAGGATAGGGTTGTGCCCAAATACATTGCGGCGTATCTGGTGGTTCTCGAAAGCATGATGGATGTCTTCTCTCAAATGAGCTTCGTCTTCCTCGGAGATGGTGTCTCCGATGGCAGTTCTTAGTCTGTCCAAGATGAGCAAGGTTTGCTCTCTTTCTTCTGGTGTAAATGTGAAAGTTTCGTTCATTTTCGTCCCTCCTTGTTAATATTTTGATGCAAAGGTACAAAAAATCGTGTAAAAATTTCGCATTTTCGGAAAAAGTTACTAAATTTGTGGCATAATCGCATAAAATAACATAAATGTGGTATTATGAATCAGCAAGATCTTAACCAAATTCAGGCTCGCGGCATTAGCGAGCAGCAGATTGAACATCAGTTGGAGCAGATCAAGGAGGGCTTTCCTTTCTTGAAGTTGGAAGGTGCGGCTGCCATCGGCAAGGGCATCATGGCTCCGACGGAAGATGAAGTGAAGAACTACGAGCAGGCTTGGAACGACTATAAGTCAGAGGGGCATAAAATCGTGAAGTTTGTCCCAGCTTCTGGTGCCGCCAGTCGAATGTTCAAGAATATGTTTGCTTTCTTGAATGCTCCTTACGACGTGCCGACGACTGATTTCGAGAAACAATTCTTCGATCATATCAAGAAGTTTGCTTTCCGCAGTGCACTCTGTGACAAGTGTCATGAGAACGAGGGCAAAGGCATCATGAAGCTCATCCAGGAAGGCAACTATAAGGCTGTGGTGGCCAACCTCTTGGAATCGAAAGGCTTGAATTATGGGCAGTTGCCTAAGGGCTTGCTCCTCTTTCATGAGTATTCTGCCGACGAGATACGCACTCCTATGGAGGAACACTTGGTGGAGGCAGCTCTTTATGCCAGTAGCAATGGGGAAGCCAACGTTCACTTTACGGTTTCCCACGATCATTTGGAGCTTTTCAAGCAGAAGGTGGCAGAGAAGGCAGACTACTATGCCAAGAAGTTTGGCGTAAAGTACAACATCTCTTTCTCGGAGCAGAAACCTAGCACCGATACCATTGCAGCTAATCCAGACAATACGCCTTTCCGCAACGAGGATGGAAGTCTCTTGTTCCGTCCGGGTGGTCATGGCGCCTTGATAGAGAACTTGAATGAAATCGATTCCGATGTCGTATTCATCAAGAATATAGATAATGTGGTGCCAGACCGTTTGAAGGCGGATACAGTCACCTACAAGCAGGTGATTGCAGGAATCTTGGTTACCCTTCAGAAGAAAGCTTTCGAATACCTCAGAGTGCTCGACTCTGGTCAGTACAACCATGCCAAGTTGGAGGAGATTATTCGTTTCTTGCAGCGTGACTTGTGCTGTCGCAAGGCTGACATCAAGGAATTGGAGGATGCCGAATTGGTCATCTATCTTCGTAAGAAGTTGAACCGTCCGATGCGTGTCTGTGGCGTTGTCAAGAACGTCGGTGAGCCTGGAGGTGGTCCATTCCTTACTTATAATAGTGATGGTACGGTGAGCTTGCAGATTCTCGAAAGTTCTCAGATAGACAAGAACAACGAGGAGTATATGAAGATGTTTACCCAGGGTACTCACTTCAACCCTGTTGACCTGGTTTGCGCTACAAAGAATTACAAGGGTGAGCCTTTCGACTTGCCTAAGTATGTGGACCCTTCTACGGGTTTCATCTCCAGCAAGAGCAAGAATGGCAAGGACTTGAAGGCATTGGAGTTGCCAGGTCTTTGGAATGGTGCGATGAGTGATTGGAACACGGTGTTCGTAGAAGTTCCTTTGAGCACCTTCAACCCAGTTAAGACTGTCAACGACTTGCTTCGCGACCAGCATCAGGCAGTGATCGGTGGTGTCAAGCACGAGGGCGGTTGCTGTGGTAAGCATTAGTTGAATGTAAAACGGTAAAAACGGAAAAAGCGCAAAAAACAAAAGAAATATTGCAGAGATTCGGATTTTTTTTTGTACCTTTGCAAGCCGAAAGCAGTGTTTCGGTCTGCCGCTGGCATTTCTTTATGGAGATGCGAGAGGAAAGTCCGGGCAGTGTAGGGCATCCCACTTCCGAAACTAGAAGCTATTGGTGACAGTAGGTGTTGGCAGAAGAAAATGACCGCTTTTGCTTATCTCACTTTTCAAGTGGGGTGGTGAGAGTAAGGGTGAGAAGGTGGTGTAAGAGACCACCAGCTGGCGGGTGATCGTCAGGCTGTGCCATCTGGGAACTGTAAGCTCATGTATACCGCAGATGGAGGGCGGCTCGTCCGATTGCCTTCGGGCTACTGCGGAGGGTAGAGTGCTTGAGCCTAGGGGTGACTCTAGGTCTAGATAAATGGCAGACAATCTCGTGGGTTTGACTCATGGGGTACAGAACTCGGCTTATAGGGGCACTGCTTTCTCTTTTTTACCTATTTAATTAAAGTATGAAGGCGAAGGTTTCTCCGATTGGTAGATACCTTTGCTTTTTTTCTTTTCACATTATATTAAAAATAGAAAGAGATATGAATTTAAAGGATCCAGAGAAGGAGTTTTTCAATGACTTCGAACATAAGGTGACGGGCAAGATCAAGATGTATGGCGACCGTCCTAATTTCCCTAAGTTGGAGAACTATGGGATTGACCGCATGCAACTCGATGATTATCTTTTCGATAAGCAGGCTATCATGGATATGGGTGGTACGCCTCGTACCAAGATGACGGTGGGTGGAATCATCACTTTGATTCCAATCATCATCCTTTCGGCGATGCCAGACAGTGCGTATGTCTATGGCAAGACTTGGACTTCTGTCCTTGCGATCGTGATCGGCTTGATGCTGAACCTCTGCTTTTATGCGGTTTTGAAGGCAATCATCCAGATGAGATTGAGCAAGCAGAAAGACCCTAAGTTTGAGACATACATCAAGGCGGTGTTGTTCTATGAACCTTAGTTTTTCTTCTTTATAATGTGATTCCTTGTAGCCTCTGATAAGCTATTCGGAAGATTTTAGCGTAATTTTTATAAAAAACAATCCTCGAATTGGAAACCCAATCCGAGGATTATTATATATGAATTTTAACTATTTATCTTTATACGATACCCTGAGCCATCATAGCCTTGGCAACCTTCAGGAAGCCGGCAACGTTGGCTCCCTTCACGTAGTTTACATAGCCGTCAGACTCTGTACCATACTTCACACAATTGGCGTGAATGTCGTTCATGATGTCGTGGAGCTTAGCGTCAACTTCCTCACGAGACCACTTCAAGCGCTCAGAGTTCTGGCTCATCTCCAAACCTGATACGGCAACACCACCAGCGTTGGCAGCCTTACCTGGAGCGTAAAGAATCTTAGCGTCCTGGAATACCTTGATAGCCTCTGGAGTAGATGGCATGTTAGCACCCTCGCTGACAGCGATAACACCGTTGGCGATGAGAGCCTTGGCAGCCTCCTCGTTGATCTCGTTCTGTGTAGCAGATGGGAGAGCGATGTCAGCTTTCTCAAACCAAGGCTTTGCACCCTCTACATACTTCACACCGTACTTCTCAGCGTACTCCTTGATACGACCACGCTCTACGTTCTTCAACTCCATGATGTAGTCGAGTTTCTCACGATCGATACCATCTGGATCGTAGATGTAACCATTAGAGTCAGAGCATGTTACAGGCTTTGCACCAAGTTCGATCAACTTCTCCATGGTGTATTGAGCCACGTTACCAGAACCAGATACCAATACAGTCTTGCCCTTGATGTCGATGTTCTTGGTAGCGAGCATATTGAGGAGGAAGTAAACGTTACCATAACCTGTAGC
>DHMR01000048.1 GCA_002405875.1 bacterium UBA4637 | reverse complement strand
TTGACATTGAATGGTATCTTGGCAGGTTTAGTAGCCATCACTGCAGGTTGCGACTTGGTTAGTCCACTTGGTTCATTCATCATCGGTCTCTTGGCTGGTATCATTCTCGTGTTCTCTATCGAGTTCATCGACACCAAGCTTCACATTGACGACCCAGTTGGTGCAAGTTCTGTACATGGTGTATGTGGTATCTTTGGTACCTTGATGACAGGTCTCTTTGCCATCGACGGTGGTGCCTTCTATGGTGGTGGCTTCGGATTCTTTGGCGCACAGTGCTTCGGTATCCTTTGCATCGACGCTTGGGCGGCCGTTACAGGTATCATCCTCTTCTACTCTATCAAGAAGATTTGCGGTCTCCGTGTTGACAAGCGAATCGAGGAGGAAGGTCTCGACATCTACGAGCATGGTGAGAGCTGCTACAACTAATGGAATAGTACGAGAGAGATAATTAATAAAAGTTTTGGTGCGCAAAGGAATTTTTTATACCTTTGCAACCCAAAGCTTTTCCTGGAAAGGAGATTGAGAGAGTGCTCTTCTTGGTAGAAGAGATTTGTTTAACATAAAATTGAGAGATTATGAAGCATTTTGATATAAAGAAGATGGGTGCGTTGGCACTCGGTTTGATGGCTTTTGCTCCTGCTGCCATGGCACAGGACAAGGTGGAGACTTCCATTGGTGCTGACATCGTGAGCCAGTACTACTGGCGTGGTCAGGACTTGGGAAGCATTTCCCTCCAGCCAACATTGGGTATCGGTTACAAGGGATTCTCTTTGAGTGCTTGGGGAAGCGTTGGTATTTCAGAACCATCTGATACCAAAGAGTTTGACCTCACCGCTTCTTATACCACAGGTGGCTTCCACATCGGTGTAACCGATTATTGGTTTAATACTGCAGATAATCGCTATTTCCACTATGATGCCCACTCTACAGCTCATGTTTACGAGGCTAACATTGGTTATGATTTCGGTCCTGTGGCATTGAATTGGTACACCAACTTCGCTGGTAATGATGCGACAACAGATTTGGAGGAAGGAGTTTACGATAAGGACGCTCGTAAATATGCGTCTTACGTAGAGGCTACCGCTCCATTCAAGTTGGGAGGATGTGATTGGGAGGCAGCAATCGGTGCTGTTCCTTATAAGACTGCTTTTTATGGCGTAAACGGTTTTGCCGTAACCAATGTTTCTGTGAAGGCAACCAAGGACTTGAAAATTACAGATTCCTTCAGTGTTCCTGTCTTCGCTCAGGTGGCAGCCAACCCTAGCAGCCAGAAAGCTTACTTCGTAGTGGGCTTCACACTCCAGCCATAATAAATGAACTAATATATAAAAAGAAAACAGCGATGATGCTTGATTGGTATCATCGCTGTTTTTTTTGTTTTATCTGAGGGCTAGATGATGTAGTCGTTGTTGTTCCAAGACAATAGCTTGTCCATGAAATAGACGATTTGCTTGCGCCACCATGCCCAGTCGTGCGCCACGTCGTGTCCCCAGTAATCTACCCAGGCAGGAATCTGCTTTGCCTTGAGCAGTGCATCCATCTTGCGAGTGCTGTCCAGCAACTCATCTTCCCAGGCTCCCTGTCCCACGCAGAGGATGATTTCCTTTTGGCGGTAGAGCTTGAGGTAAGGATGATCGGCAGGCATGTTGCTCAGATAGTCGTATGGTGAGTTGTCGTAAACCAGCGGGTCGTGATAGTTGGGGAAGAAATAGCTGGCATAATAGATGCCGCTGAGCGACAACAGGGTGTCGAACAACTCGGGGCGACGGAAGAAGAAATTGGCGGCATGGAATCCACCCATGCTGCAACCCGTCACGATCAAGGTCTCGTTGGGGGCTTTCACCTCGGGTATCAGCTCGTCTACGATGTAATGGTACCAACGCTCATGAAGGGCGATGCGTTGATGCTCGTCGCCACCCATGTTGGACCAAGTTTCCTTGTCGATGCTGTCGATGCAGATGAGATGAATCTTTCCGGAGTCGATAAATTGTGATAGCGATGCCACCATGTCGAAGTCTTGGTAATCATAGAATCTGCCGTCCTGCGATGGAAACACCAAGACACCCTTGCCTTTGTCGCCATAAATCTTGTATTCCATCTCTCTGTCGAGTGATGGACTATATTTCTTTACGTATTTTGTAATCATGTCGTTGTTCTTGTTTATACCTTAATTATATATATGCGTGCCTGAGAAAATAGACTCATGCCGTTTCATGGTTACACTTTCTCGTGTACAAAGGCGACAAAGGCCTCTACCTCCTCGTAGGTGTTGAGCTTTACGGTGTACATCTGTTGTCCCATAGCATCCTTGAAGAGTTCTGGCATTCGCTCGCACATCACCATCTGCTTGCCATACTTCTGAAGAATCTCCTCGTGGGTGTGGGCATAGTGATAGATGTCTCTGCGGCTGGCAAAGGCGCAGTAATATTGTTCTCCGATAGGGGTGTGGCTCTCGCCGAAAGCCACCATGTCTGCCCAAATCTTATAGACATCGGTGGAGTGGGCGAAGTTGATCATGTCGGGGGTGTAGCCTCCGGCTGGTCGCATGTTGACCTCCAAGGCAACGAAGTCGCCCTTCTTGCCCAGTCCGTCACGGTCTCTGTCGAGGCGGAAAAACTCAAGGTGCACAAAGCGATTGCTTACTCCGAAGGTCTTCACCGTCTTGCGTCCCAGGGTGCGAAGATTCTCAGGCATGGTCTTGTCCACATAATAGGAAAGGTCGAGCTTCTTGTTCACGATGTCCATGATGGAAGGTGGCCATACGGTCATCGACTCGAAAAGTGGGGTGGAGTCTCTGCCTATCACGGCATCGTAGGAGCAAATCTCGCCGGTGATGAATTCCTCGATGACATAGTCGGCATAGTTTGCCTTGCTCTGGAAGAATCCTCTGAGCTCCTCGTCGGAATGAATCTTGTGGGTGTCGCTGGCACCTACGCCCACATTGGGCTTGGCTATCAACGGATAACCGGTGTGTTGGGCGAAGGCAAGGGCGGCATCTACTCCTTCGGCAGCTTTCTGTTGTCGAGCCGTAGGGATGCCGCCTTTGGCATAATAAGCATTCATTTGCGATTTTTCCTTGATGTGCTCCACATGTTCGGCATCAATGCCGGTAGTGATGTGGAAGTCGGTGCGCAGGCGAGCGTCCTGCTGGAGCCAATATTCATTGTTGGATTCAATCCAGTCGATGCGACCATACTTGAAAGCCAGGAACGCCACGGAACGATAAACCTTGTCGTAGTCTTCCAAAGAGTCTACCCGGTAATATTCGGTGAGAGCCTCCTTGAGATGAGGGTCCAGCTCGTCGTAAGGAGCGTCGGCGATGCCAAGCACCGTGACCCCGTTCTGCTTGAGTCGCTGGCAGAACTCCCAATAGGTGTGGGGAAAGTTTGGAGAAATAAATATAAAATTCATATCCTTATCTTTATTTATTTGTCTGTACTCTATGTTTGACCAGTATCATGGTCCTGTCAATGATATTGAGTGCAAAAGTACTGCTTTTTTCTGGATTTTAGGTTCGCCCTGATGTGGTATTTTGGCTACCATGCTTGTGGTATTAAGCCTTTTTTTATCTTGCATTTCTTTTCATCTTACGATTTGTAATGTTGTTTGATGTGTAACTTTGCATTTTGTAAGCTGTAAGTATTAAAAATCTTTTAAATTGATACTGTAAAGTATAAAGTAATGCAAAATGTAGTCTTTTCTTTCTTTAGTCTATCAAAAAGTAGTAATTTTGCAGTCGAAACATAACAAAATGTTATAAATAACCGTAAAAGAAA
>DHMR01000121.1 GCA_002405875.1 bacterium UBA4637 | reverse complement strand
ATCGTTCCTGCAACTTGCGAAATCGTAGACATCGCCGGCCTCGTGAAGGGTGCCAGCAAGGGCGAAGGTCTCGGTAACAAGTTCTTGGGTAACATCCGTGAGTGCGATGCTATCATCCACGTGATTCGTTGTTTCGACGACGACAACATCGTTCGCGAGGGCGGTGCAGCCGTTGACCCTCTGGAAGACAAGAGCGTCATCGACACAGAGCTCCAGCTCAAGGACTTGGAGACCATCGAGTCACAGCTCTCCAAACAGCAGAAGACAGCAGCAGCTGGCAACAAAGACGCCAAGGTGATGGTAACCGTGCTCGAAGCTTACAAGGAAGTGTTGGAGCAGGGCAAGAATGCTCGCGCCGTAACTTTCGAAACCAAGGAAGAGCAGAAGGTGGCTCACGACCTCTTCCTCTTGACTACCAAGCCTGTGCTCTATGTAGCCAACGTTGACGAGGCTTCTGCCAAGAGCGGTAACGAATACAGCAAGAAGGTAGAGGAAATCGCCAAGGAAGAAGGCGCAGAGTGCATGGTCATTGCTGCTAAGACCGAGGAAGACATCGCTTCGCTCGAAACCTACGAGGACAAACAGATGTTCCTGGAGGAACTTGGCTTGGAGGAGAGCGGTGTCAACCGACTCATCAAGAAGGCATACGCACTCTTGAACCTTGAGACATTCATCACCGCAGGTGAGATGGAGGTCAAGGCTTGGACTTATCACAAGGGCTGGAAGGCTCCACAGTGCGCTGGTGTCATCCACACCGACTTCGAGAAGGGATTCATCCGTGCAGAGGTCATCAAGTACGACGACTACATCAAGTATGGTTCAGAGGCCGCTGTCCGCGAGGCTGGTAAGCTCGGCATCGAGGGCAAGGACTATGTGGTACAGGATGGCGACATCATGCACTTCAGATTCAATGTATAATATGGAAAATCTACTCAACTATATCGTTTGGGACCCCAACCCAATCTTGCTCCATGTGGGTTCGATAGCGATACGCTATTATGCCACTTGCTGGATGTTGGGCTTGTTCCTGGGCTATCTGCTCATGCGCAAGCTCTACAAGCAGCAACAGATTCCCGACGAAAAGTTCGACCCTCTGTTCCTCTACATCTTCTTCGGTGTGTTGATAGGCGGTCGTCTGGGGCATTGCCTCTTCTACCAACCAGAGTATTTCCTCACGCAGTGGGACCACTTCATCGAGATGTTGATTCCAATGCACCACATGCCAGATGGCAGTTGGAAATATACAGGGTATGAAGGATTGGCTAGTCATGGCGGTGTCATCGGTATGCTCATCGGCATCTGGCTTTATTGTCGCCACACCAAGGTAGGTGGTTGGACGGTGCTCGACAACATGGGCATCTGCTCGGGCATCACCGCTTGCTTCATCCGTCTGGGCAACCTGATGAACTCGGAGATTATCGGCAAGGTGACCGATGTGCCTTGGGCTTTCATCTTCGTTCGCGAGGATCAATATCCTCGTCATCCTGGTCAGCTCTACGAGGCATTGGCATACTTCTGCATATTCCTCCTCATTCTCTTCGTCTATAAGAAACGAGGACCTAAGACGGTTGGCACAGGATTTTACTTCGGTCTTTGCCTAACCCTCATTTTCACCTTCCGTTTCTTCATCGAATATACGAAAGAGATACAAGTGGCATTCGAGGCTGGTTTACCTGTAGACATGGGACAAATACTAAGCCTTCCTCTCATCGTTGCCGGTGTCTGGAGCATCACAACTAGCTTCAAGAGGCAGAAGAAAGTAGAGGCAAAAGAAAGTAAATAACCTTGATTTTGGCGAGGCTAACGCTGCATAAACCCAAAAACTCCCCCAAGTAAGATTCATTCTTTACTTGGGGGAGTTTCCTGTTTAGCAACATATTATAAACGAATTGCTGTCCTTATATAAATCCAAGAGTCTCCTATCAAATCTCTGTCCCAAGACTTGGGATACATATTTCAAGACACAAAATACATGTTTCAAGACTTGGGATACATATTTCGTGACTTGGAACAAAGACTTCACCTAGATGTAGGGGAAAGATAACTTACCTACCCAACAATATCTTCTTGATTTCATTGAGTTTGTTAAGAGCTTCCACAGGTGTGAGGTTATTGATGTCCAAGCCGAGTATCTCATCACGTATCTGACTCAACACAGGGTCATCGAGCTGGAAGAAACTGAGTTGCACTCCATCCTTTGGTTCATCCAAGTGCTGAACGTTCGGCTTGCCTGCGCCTCCCACTCCTGCATTGTCATCCTCCAATTGCTTCAAGATGACATTGGCTCGTTTCACGATGCTGCGAGGCATACCAGCAATCTCTGCCACGTGGATACCAAAGGAATGCTCGCTGCCACCGGGTTCCAACTTACGTAGGAAGATGACCTTGCCATCCACCTCCTTCACACTCACGTTGAAATTCTTGATGCGAGGGAAGTTCTTTTCCATCTCGTTGAGCTCATGATAGTGGGTGGCAAAGAGCGTACGGGCCTGTGCCTTCTTATGCTCATGCAGATATTCCACGATGGCCCAGGCGATAGAGATACCATCGTAGGTAGATGTACCACGTCCCAACTCATCGAAGAGAACCAACGAGCGGGGCGACACATTATTTAATATGTTGGCTGCTTCGGTCATCTCCACCATAAAGGTAGACTCACCAAGCGAGATGTTGTCGCTGGCACCCACACGGGTGAAAATCTTGTCCACCAAACCTACTCTCGCACTCTCTGCTGGCACGAAACAACCCACTTGAGCCAACAGCACGATGAGGGCGGTTTGGCGCAAGAGAGCCGACTTACCCGCCATGTTAGGACCCGTAATCATCATAATTTGCTGTTTTTCCGTGTCAAGGAAGACATTGTTTGGTACGTATCGCTCGCCCAAAGGCAACTGGGTCTCTATCACAGGGTGACGACCTTGCTTGATGTCGAGTACCTGCGAATCATCGATGACAGGACGCACGTAGCGGTTCTCTTCCGAAGTCTTGGCAAAGGACAAGAGACAATCCATACGAGCTATGAGGTTGGCATTGATTTGTATCTGCGGAATGTACTCCTGCATGGACGCTATCAACTCATTGAAGAGTTGCGCCTCCAAGATGAGTATCTTCTCGTCGGCACCCAATATCTTCTCCTCATATTCCTTCAGTTCCTGGGTGATATAACGCTCAGCCTGTGCCAAGGTCTGCTTGCGAATCCAATCCTCTGGCACCTTGTCCTTGAAGGTATTACGCACTTCGAGGTAATAACCAAACACATTGTTATAGCCCACTTTCAGACTTGAGATGCCCGTCTTCTCAATCTCTCGTTCCTGTATCTTGAGCAGATAGTCCTTTCCATGACGGCTGATGGAACGCAGGTCGTCCAACTCGGCATTGTATCCATCGGCGATGACATCGCCCTTGTTGACCAACTGAGGTGGGTCGGGCTGAATCTCCTTAGCGATACGGTCTTTCAAGGTCTCACAGAGGTTCAACTGCTCGCCCACTCGCTTCAAGGCATCGTTCTTGGCATGTTGGCAAGCCACCTTAATCGGTTGGATGGCCTCCAAAGCATGTTGCAGCTGCACCACCTCACGAGGAGAGACCCTGCCTACGGCTACCTTGGAGATGATACGCTCCAAGTCGCCGATGCGATGCAACTGGTCGTCCATCAACTGCTTGAACTCAGGTTCTTTGAAGAAATATTCCACGATATCGAGGCGCTCGTTGATAGGCTTTACGTCCTTCAAAGGAAAGACGAGCCAACGGCGAAGCATTCGTCCGCCCATCGCCGTCACCGTACGGTCAACGACATTGAGAAGCGACGAGCCATCCTCTTGCATCGGAGCGACAAGCTCCAAGCTGCGGATGGTGAAACGGTCCATGCGCACGAACTTGTCTTCCTCGATACGAGAAAGAGCCGTGATATGATTGATTTGGGTATGCTGTGTTATCTCCAAATATTGCATGATGGCACCACTGGCGATAATACCGTTCTTCAGATGCTCCACACCAAATCCCTTCAAGGATTTTGTCTTGAAATGACCAAGGAGCTTCTGGCGGGCGGTTTGCTCGGTAAAGACCCAATCATCCAACTCAAAGGTGCAATATTTAGTACCGAAACATTGTTCGAATTTCGATTTCATGGCACGATCGTAAAGCACTTCCTTCGGCTGGAAGTTTCCCATCAACTTCTCCACATAGTCGGGGGTACCTTCTCCTGTCAGAAACTCGCCCGTAGAGATGTCTAGGAAGCTCACGCCACAGGCAGCCTTACCAAAGTGGACAGCAGCCAAGAAGTTGTTCTCCTTGTAGTTCAAGACGTTATCGCCCATAGCCACACCCGGTGTCACCAGTTCGGTGATACCACGCTTCACCATCTTGTCCATCTGGCTCAGTCCCTTCTTACCTTTTAGTTCCGCACGTTTCTTCTTGGGGTCTTCCAGTTGGTCGCATACAGCCACACGCTTGCCGGCTCTGATGAGTTTAGGCAGGTAAGTGTCGAGCGCATGATGAGGGAAACCGGCCATCTCGATGGCACCCGACTGTCCGCCGTTGTTACGACGAGTCAGCGTAATGCCGAGAATCTTGGAAGCCTCTATGGCATCTTCGCAATAAGTTTCATAGAAGTCGCCACAACGGAAGAGCAACAATGCCTCGGGATGTTTGGATTTCATCTCGAAGAATTGCCGCATCATAGGCGTAAGTTTAGCATCGTTTGCCATTATATTTATATCCCTTTCGTTTTATTTTTAAGTTTATTATGGGAAGACATCTCTTCCACATCTTACTATATGCAAGAATTGCAAAAATAACAAAAAAGAGAGAGATAACAAAAGAACCTCTACTTTTTTAATGTTTTTTTAAGAACCAAACTGCATCTCACGACCGAACAATATTGGGGCATCTTAGAGTTTATCAAGCAGGCACGATATGCCCTTTGCACCGACTTCTGTAAATCAGTTCCATGAATCTGTAATCTAGTTAATCGCAGTTTCCTAGAAAATGTGTAACTTTGCAGCCGAAAACTTGAGATTCAAGTTTTTCAAAAAATGAAGTTACAAACAATAGAACTATTATAATCATGCTATTAGAAAATATCAAATCACCCAAGGATGTGAAGGCACTCTCTATCGAGCAGTTACCTACACTCGCAAAAGAAATTCGTGACGGTATCTTAAACCGTGACAGCAACATCGGTGGCCATGTAGGTCCTAACCTCGGTATCGTGGAAACCACCATCGCCATGCACTATGTGTTCAACTGCCCAGAGGATAAGTTTGTCTTCGATGTCTCTCACCAGAGTTATCCTCACAAGATGTTAACAGGTCGTGCGTTTGGCTATTACGACAACAACCGTTTCCAAGAGATCTCAGGCTATAGCAGTCCTGCGGAGTCTCCTGAGTACGATCAGTTTGAACTCGGTCACACCTCTACCTCCATCTCCCTTGCCACAGGTCTGCAGAAGGCTCGCGACATCAAGGGCACCAAGGAGAACATCGTGGTCGTTATCGGTGATGGTTCGTTGAGTGGTGGCGAAGCTCTCGAAGGTCTTGACGAGGCTGGCGAATTAGGTACAGGCATCATCATCGTGGTCAACGACAACGAGATGAGTATCGCCGAGAACCATGGCGGTCTCTACAAGAACTTGAAACTTCTCCGTGAGACCAATGGCAAGGCAGAGTGCAACCTCTTCCGTGCCATGGGCTTGGACTACAAGTATGTAGCCGATGGCAACGATGTGGAGACGCTCATCAAGACTTTCGAGGAAGTAAAGGACATCGACCACCCTATCGTCATCCATATCCATACAGAAAAAGGCAAGGGCTACGCTCCAGCCGAGAAGGACAAAGAAACCTGGCATTGGAGCATGCCGTTTGACATCGAGACTGGCAAACTCAAGAACCCAGGCAATGGCGAGGATTACGGCAACTTGACGGCAGAATATCTTTTGGAAGAGATGAAGAAAGACAAGCACCTGGTGGCAGTTACCTCTGGTACTCCTACCGTGGCAGGATTCTTCAAGGCTCGCCGTGAGGAGGCTGGTGCACAGCACGTGGATGTAGGCATCGCCGAGGAGCAAGCCGTGGCTATGATTTCGGGTATGGCAAAGGGTGGTTTGCGTCCTGTATATAATGTATACAGTACCTTCATCCAGCGCACCTACGACCAGATAGCACAGGATCTTTGCATCAATGGCAACCCTGCTGTCATCAACCTCTTCTGCGCCTCCATGTATGGCATGAACGACATCACCCATATCGGTTTCTACGACATTCCGATGCTCAGCAACATCCCTAACCTCGTATACCTCGCCCCTACTTGTTGGGAGGAGTACAAGGCGATGCTCGGCTGGGGCATCAAGCAGACTCAGCATCCAGTGGCTATCCGCGTGCCAGGCGGGGCAGTCACCCATAGCGACGAGAAGTTCGACGAGGATTACTCTGAGTTGAACCACTTCAAGATGACTCACAAGGGTAGCAAGGTGGCTATCGTAGCCCTCGGTGCCTTCTACGGTCTTGGCAAGCAGGTGGCTGCCATGCTCAAGGAACAGAAAGGCATCGATGCCACCCTCATCAATCCTCGTTTCATCACCGGTCTCGACGAGGAGATGCTCGAAGGCTTGAAAGCTGACCATGAGAAGGTCATTACCCTGGAAGACGGTGCTCTGGAAGGTGGTTTCGGCGAGAAGATCGCTCGCTTCTATGGAGACAGCGACATGAAGACCCTCTGCTTCGGTATCAAGAAAGGACTCTACGACCGATACGACTATCAGAAGATGGCTACCGACAACGAGTTGATTCCTGAGCAAATCGTAGCTAGAGTATAAAACACAGATAATTGAGAAAGAAACATTCAATTGTAATACTTCATATTTCCAATGAAAAGCGGCGCTTCCTGCATCACTGCAGAAAAGCGCCGCTCGATTTTTAACCTATTCTTATAACTAAAATTGAATCTAAATGATAGGGATATTATCTTATCATTTTGCCTTGATGACAAATCTAAACTCACGATCTTGATAGTGCATCCGATACTTTTCCATTGGCTTGGACATCCAACTATCAATACAACCCAGACCATATTGACGCTGTTGGATGTGAACTTGTGTCAAGTCTCTATCCACCAAGTCGCCACTATGTTGTCCCCAGGCATGTTCCTTTACATCACCAGCATCCAGGTCCTCGACAGGATAAGGAATCGCACCACACTCCATAGGAGCATAGCCCTCGAAAGTAAGTCCCTTGCCAATGGTTGGGTTGATGACTGAGAAATAGCGGATGTCCGTATGGTTTCCACTTTCCTGAGGACGAACGTATGGATAATACTCATCCTTGACATTCGATTCATACTTGCCAAGGAATGCAGAAGACTTACGATCGATATAGTTTTCCACAGGTCCACGACCATAGTATTCCAATTTTGAGAAAGCAGCAGGCATATCCAACACCATGCCAAAACGGAACAAATCGGCGACCTTAACCTCCTTGTCTGTAGTCATCTTTTCGGTGACGGCCAGTTCTCCTACAGCATTCATGCGATAACGTAGCATCAGTTCAGCCTTGACAGCTGGCATATCAAACACAGCCGTAAGGACCACACTGTCCCTTGCCACATTCTTATCGAATGACTTCAATTTCATCTCAGGGTTCTTCCAGACCTTCATTTCCTTTTGGAGAGATGCGCCATAGTCATTGTCGGTAGGAGCACGCCAAAACTCAGGTCTCATGCTATTGCGGAACTTCAACATCGGTTCGTCATCTACATCAAGATAATCCACCAAGCCTGTCTTCTTACCCACGGTAACGGTCATTCTTCCTGCCGAAACCTTCACATAGCTATCGGTCTCTTCCATGCCGATTCCACAGGCTTTCTGCAACTTCCCTTTCTTAGGAGAAGCCTCAGCGACAGGAATATCCACCTTGTCAAACTGATAGTCTCTAATCACAAACTGTTGGCGAGCCACGATCTGCCCTTCATCTACCAAAGGTTCGGATCCATCGCTTGAGAACTCAAATCTAACAAGGATTTCTGCCTTTTCATTCTCCTTGCGAACCTTTTCGACAAGCCCCTTCAAAACCTCGCTCTTGACAAGCTTGGTGGCTTGTGGAGCAATACCCTTGACATCTAAGCCATTGGCAGCAACTGTATCTACGCCATTGACAGAGATAATTGCCCTTAGAGACAAATTGTCGATATTCTTGAAGAAATTCTCATTGTATACCTTGAACGAGCCTTCCTGGGCATCAAAATCCCGAATCCAAACATTCTGATGATAATACTGTACCTCATAAGCATGAGGGTTCAACCGCCGGTCAGGTGCTATGAGACCATTGCAGTTGAAGTTGTAATCGCTGGCAGGGTAACGACCATAATCACCACCGTATGTAAAGATTTCCTTGCCCGTGACAGGACTCTTGTCACGAAGACCTTGGTCGACAAAATCCCAAATATAGCCACCTTGATATTTGGGATACTTGCGAATCAAATCCCAATATTCCTTGAAACCTCCCTCGGAATTGCCCATGGCATGAGCATACTCACACTGGATGTATGGCTTGGTACCATCGCCCTTGCAATATTTCTCACTCTCCTCATAGTCGATGTACATCGGACAATAGATGTCAGTCTTACTGTCATATCCACCCCGTTCATACTGCACAGGACGAGTTTTGTCGTATGCCTTGACCCAGTCGTATGCCTTCTCGAAGTTGACGCCATAGCCCGACTCGTTGCCCAAGCTCCATACGATGATGCAAGGATGGTTGACGAAACTCTTCACATTGCCCTCGTTGCGCTCGATGTGAGTCTGCAAGTATTCCGGGAACTTGGAGAGAGATTTCTCGCCATAACCCATACCATGCGTTTCAAGATTAGCCTCAGCAGTGATATACAGTCCATATTCGTCGCAAAGGTCATACCAGCGAGGGTCATCAGGATAGTGACAAGTTCGCACGGCATTGATGTTGAGCCGTTTCATAATCTTGATGTCCTGGATCATGCGGTCCACACTGACCACATAACCACCGTCAGGATCCATCTCATGGCGGTCAACACCCTTGATGAGCACAGGCTGACCATTCACCAAAAGCTGGGCATTCTTGATTTCCACGTTACGGAAGCCCACACGCTGAGGAATCACTTCACTCGCTCCTTGTTGATTTTTCAGAGTCACATACACTTGATATAAATAAGGTGTCTCTGCCGTCCAGGCTTTTACCTGCGGCACTTTGATAATACCCGTGGCGCCCGTGGCAGAAGCTACCAGATTCCCCTCTTTGTCACAGAGCGAGACAGAAACATCGGAGTTTCCTCCAGTCAAAGTCACTTGATAATCCAGTACCCCATCGTGGTAATGATTCTCCAAGCCAGCATTCAGTCGGACATCAGCAGCATGCACCTTAGGACGTGCATAGAGATATACTTCACGGGCAATACCGGTCAAACGCCAAAAGTCCTGGTCTTCGAAATAAGAACCATCACACCATCTCATCACCTGCATGGCAATCAGGTTCTTGCCAGGCTTCAAGTACTTAGATATATCAAACTCGGCTGCCACCTTACTATCCTCGCTATATCCCACAAACTTGCCATTTACCCAAAGGGAAAGGTTACTTGTAGCAGAACCTACATGGAAATACACCTTTTTGCCCTTCCAATTCTTCGGAAGTTCGAAGGTACGGCGATAAGAACCCGTATAGTTATTGGTCTCGCTGATGTAAGGCGGATTCGGGGTAAACTGGGTAGCCCAAGCATAACCAATGTTCTTATAAGTGGCATCTCCATAGCCATTCAACTCAAAAAGACCAGGCACAGGGAAGTCCTTCCACTGCGTATCATCATAATTGACCTTGAAGAAGTCTACAGGACGTTTATTATGATCCTTGACAAAATGAAACTTCCACATACCTTCCATCGAAAGATAGTTTGCCGAATGGCTTTTTTGCGCTTCCTTTGCCTTGTCCATATTCTCAAAGGCAAAAAACGAGGCACGGCGAGGCTCTCGGTTTTGCTGGTTGACATCGACATTGTGCCATCGGGTTTCATTTTGAGCTGAAGCACTATTTCCTGTCAAGAACAATGCTAGCAAAAAGGAGAAAACAAATAATTTCTTTTTATTCATACTTAGGATCCAATAAGGTTTATATAAAAATAGAACTAGGAGTTTATAGGCAAGCTCCCCCTTTCCTGGGGGAGCTTTTTCTAACTATTACTAAAATCAAAGGTTATGAATCAATGAAAGAATTGAGACCCCTTCACTGCCTCAAATTTCTCATGATTATCTTTTCGCATTTCGATCGAGAGATGATTCCACCATCCTGGCCATCCACCGACAATGTTGGCAAGGAACACCACCTTGACAGGATGCAATCCCTTGGCAAGAGCCACAGAAGTATCATGGGTCGTGCTAGCTTTCACATCCGTACCGTTGTCTATCATCAGTTTGTTGTCTATCCAAACCTGATCCAAACGGGAAGATAGATAATAGACTCCATCCTCTGGTACCTGGATGTAACCTTCGGCAATCGCAGCATAATTGTTATGCCCTCGCAGTGTTGCCGCATCCTCAGGTTGCTTGATCTTCATTTCATTCAAGTCACTGATGGTGGACTTCTGCCATGCGGAATCCGTCCAATTGAGTTGTTCCACAGTCAGATAGTTGCCTTTCACACGACTCATCTGCAAACCCGGTTTTACAGCACTAACCTTGGAAGCCGGCGCATAGTCTTGCTTTTCTACCGAAATGGTTCTCACACGGCTCATCTTGCCAGAAGGCAAGACGGTAGCAATCTTAATGGTGGAATTACCGCTCACCTGGATAGGGGCCGTATAAACTTGGGAGTCAGGCCGAGGTGTTGTTCCATCCAGGGTATAAACCATCTTGATAGGACGCGAAGTCGTAAATGTCACGGTTGTATCTTTCGTGATGACCACCTTGTCGCAAGAGCCATTAGGCTGCTCAGGCAGAGGTATATGATAACGAACCTTATGCTCATCCAAACGAACGAAGTTGGCATCGACACGACGGGCAAAATCCTTGAAATCTTTCCTGTTTACAGGCGACCAGGCTATTTCTGCCAAAGCCAAGGCACGAGGATACATCTGATATTCCCTCTTGGCATTGGAATACATATATTCCGACCAGTTGTTACACTGTACACCCAAGATATGCTTCTCCAAGCCTAGCTTTTTCAACTTTTCAGGTACGGGGTCATAACTATAAGTCTTGGAGAGATAAGTAGGAGAACTGCTGATTGTAACAGGCTCTATCTTACTATCTCCCTGATAATAATCGAGATATAATCCATTGCTACCCGGTGTCATGATGGCATCATGTTTCTGCAGGACGGCATCGATACCGCCCTGGGTACCTCGCCAAGACATCACAGTCGCATCCGGGCTTAATCCACCTTCCAGGATTTCGTCCCATCCGATAATCTTCTTGCCATATTTCCCCAACATCTTTTCCACACGCTTAATGACATAGCTCTGCAACTTTTCCTCGGCACTATGCTTGTCATCACCCTGTAGTCCCTCATCTTGGATACGTTTTTGACAATCAGGACAATTCTTCCAACTCACCTTGGGACACTCATCGCCACCGATATGGAAGTATTTACCAGGGAAAAGAGGAACCATCTCCTTAAAAACATCATCCAGGAACTGGAACATTTTTTCCTTGCCAGGGCACATCACGATATCCTCGATGCCCCAAACACTCCTAGGAGTCCATTGCTCTCCCTTACATGACAACTCAGGGTAAGCAGCAATCGCAGCCATCATGTGTCCAGGAAGATCCACTTCAGGAATAACCGTAATATAACGCTTGGCTGCATAGGCAACAATATCCTTGATTTGTTCCTGGGTATAGAAACCACCGTAGATAGAACCATCTCCCTCTGTACGGAAGCCACCAATGGAGGTCAACTTAGGATACTTCTTGATTTCGATACGCCAACCTTGGTCTTCTGTCAGATGGAAATGCAAGGTGTTGATTTTAAACATCGCCATGATATCCAACTGCTTCTTCAAGTCCTCCACGGACATGAAATGACGGCAAGGATCCGTGTGGAAGCCTCGGTAGCCAAAACGAGGAGCATCCTGTATGTCGCAGCACTGTGCCACCCATTTCACATGAGCGACCTTCGCAGGACTCTCTATCTCCGCCGGCAACAACTGCAGGAAACTCTGCATACCATAAAAAGCTCCCTTGCCTGTCTTAGCCTTGATGGTCACCCCATGGGTCGTCACGGTCAACCGATAGCCTTCCTCCGCCATTTTCAAGGAAGGAGTAATCTGAATGGTAACAGTTCCTTTTCGGGAGCTAGTAGAAACATCATAGCCAGTCGAAGCCTTGAGCTTGTCTGACAGGAATTGGGCTATCGCTTGGCCCTCTGGGGTATTATAAGAAATCACCAACTTCTGTGGCAACGTAAACTCGCCTTGCAAGCGCTGGGTTTTCATCGGAACAGGAATAATATCAATGTCGGCAGCGGTTGCCGATGCTGGGATTCCCCCCAGCATCGAAACCATTGTCAACATCGAAACCATCATACGGATATTCTTCATGCGATCAATCATTGAATAGTTAGTAATAAGAGACAAATTAGATTAGAGAGGCTTGTACTCCACGAAAGCTTCCATCGCCTCGTAGCAAGCAAGGCCCAACTCATCATAGAGTTTGGCAGTACCTCTGTTGCGGTCCTCGGCACGTTGCCAGAACAAGCGCTCATCATTCCCCAAGAAAGGCGCACTCTCCATCTGTGACTGATGCTTCAAGATAGAATTGCGTTTCGCGCGCAATTCCTCCGGGCTCAATGGAACACACATCTCAATATTCTCGATTTCCCATTCAGCCCAAGCACCACGATACATCCAGATACGACAATCCTTCAACCATTCTGCACCTGCTTCTTTTTCCAAGTCGATGGCTGCAAGCACAGCATCCGTACATTTCTTGTGAGTTCCATGAGGGTCGGCAAGATCACCAGCCACATAGATTTGGTGAGGTTTCACTTCTTGCAAGAGATGTCTCACGATTTCCACGTCCTTTTCGGTCATAGGCAGTTTCTCTATCTTGCCACTCTCATAGAAAGGCAAGTCGAGGAAATGTACATGATCAAGAGGAATCTTATTGTAAGTACATGCCGTACGAGCCTCGCCACGACGAATCAAGCCCTTGATGGTCAAGATATCTCTTGTATCGAAGTCGCCTTCCTTCTTGTGTGCGAAGAACTCTTTGATTTCCTTGTATTTATTAGAGATCACACTATCCTTGGAATTAGCAAAGAGTTGATTGAATCCATTGATAAAGTGCATGAATCTCGTAACTTCCTCATCACCGACGGCGATATTTCCTGAGGTTTCGTATGCCAAATGCAAATCATGTCCCTGCTGTACCAAGCGACGAATCGTGCCTCCCATGGAAATGACATCATCGTCAGGGTGTGGAGAGAAAACTATGACACGCTTAGGGAATGGGGTGGCACGCTCAGGACGATACGTATCATCCGCATTTGGCTTGCCTCCTGGCCAACCCGTTATCGTATGTTGCAAATCGTTGAATATCTTGATGTTGGCATTGTAGGCAGAACCATAAAGTGCCAACAGCTCGCTCAATCCATTCTCATTGTAGTCCTTATTGGTGAGTTTCAAGATAGGCTTGTGTATCTTCTGGCAAAGCCATACCAAAGCCGAGCGAACCAACTTGTCGGACCAGCGGCAAGAGGTAACCAACCAAGGATGCTCGATGCGGGTAAGGTGAGCCGCCGCACTCAAGTCAAGCACAACATGTGCGTTCGGATGTGTTTGAAGGAATGAGGCTGGCAAAGTGTCGGTAATAGAACTTTCCACCACTTTCTGCATGATTTCAGACTTCTCTTCACCCCATGCTGTCAAATAGATTGCCTTGGCAGAAAGCAAGGTAGAAATACCCATGGTCAAAGAACAAGGAGGCACAGACTCCTTTGTCTTCCCACTATTTTCCATCTCCTCACGAGAAGTATTGCCAATCAAAATCAAACGGGTGACAGATTGAATACCAGAGCCAGGCTCATTGGCAGCGATGTTGCCCATTCTACCAATACCCAACAAGGCTACGTCCAAGCCACCAAAAGTCTTGATGCGCTGCTCATATAAGCGACAGCACTCCTGGACAGCATCCTGAGCTACGAAGCCATCTAGAGAGAACACATTTTGCTCAGCAATGTCAACATGATTCAGGAAACGCTCCTTCAACTGATTGATACAGCGAATCGTACTATCCTTCTGCAATGGATAATACTCATACGAATTGAATACCACCACATTGCGGAAACTTAACGTCTTCTCCTGATGACGCTTGATAAGCTCCTCATAGACAGGAGTCAAAGACGAGCCTGTACCCAATGCCATCACGTAGTACTTACCATCATGCTGGGCAGCCTTGATACCCTTCTCGATGGCATCAGCAATATGACTGGCACCTTCGTTAACAGAAGCGAAGATGTCTGTATGAATTTTCTCCATGCGGGAGATTTCAGAATATTCTACAGTCGTTTTTGGCTTATAGAACTCAACAGGTACTTTGTTCAGTACAATTTGTGAACTTAGGTTTAGCCTCATAACTATTTATTATTTAATAAGTTAATACTTTATCACTATATGTTATTTTCTACTTGGAATTGACTAAGATGGCGGATTTATGACGTTAAAAATTCCAGGCAAGAGCAGACGCACCCAAGATGGCTGCCTTGGCTCCGTTCAGGCCACTCTTCAAGAACTTAGCCTTACCTTTATATAAAGAAAGCACATTTTTATCATACGCTTCCTGCATAGGACCGAAGAGCAAATCGCCCGCATCCGCCAAACCTCCGAAGAATACGAAAGCCTCTGGACTCAAGAATGTGGCGAAGTTGGCGCAGGCCTCACCGATCATCTCACCTGTCTGACGGAAAATCTCTTTTGCCAACACGTCTTCCTCCTTAGCTGCTTGATAAACATCATAAGAAGTCAACTGTTCTTGAGGTAGAGTTCTTAAGGAAGAAGCCTCCTCTGTCTTTTCCAATAACTCTCTCGCCGTTCGAGCTACTCCTGTGGCAGAGCAGTAGGTTTCCAGACATCCTCTTCGTCCACAGCCACAAGGGCGTCCATTCGGCTTTACGATCATGTGTCCCAATTCACCGGCAAAGCCGTCACAACCATAAATGAGTTGTCCGTTGGCCACAATGCCAGAGCCGACACCCGTCCCCAAAGTAATCTCTATAAAATTACTCATGCCTTTAGCCACACCATAATTCATCTCGCCCATAGCCGCAGCCTTGGCATCATTCGTGATGGCAACAGGTATTCCCATTTTTTCAGAGAACATTTTTGCCAACGGTACGACACCCTTAGCCCAAGCTAAGTTGGCTGCATGTTCTATCGTGCCATGATAATAGTTGGCACTTGGAGCGCCGATACCCATTCCTCGAATTTTGTCAATCCCCCCAATTTCCTCAACTATCAGCATCACCGCTTTCACACAAGCTTCCACATATTTCTCGACATCAAGAAAAGCTTGTGTTTTGATAGAAGTAGTGGCCAGCACCTCTCCTTTTCTATCCACGATGCCAAATACAGAATTGGTTCCTCCCAAATCCAGTCCAATAACTAAAGAGTTAACATCATGTTCCATATTTCGTTACTTTATAATTAGAAAATCCAAATACCTTCTAATGCACCTTCGTGTTTATAATATCTTTTATTTACACCAAAGGCGTTAATAAAATATTTTATTTGCAAAGATATAAGTTTTATTCGTTACAGCAATAATTTTTCGAGTTAATAAATCTAAAAGCCTCTTATTTTTCTCATTCTTCAAACTTCTCTTAGACATAAATCCACTTTTTCTACCCAAACATGTATAGGAAAAAACGAAATCCTCCTATTTTTGAGAAAAGAGAGCAATTCATAAGAAACAAAGAGGTATCAGTTGTTAGACTATATAATATATAATAAGGTGTAAGGATGTTTCGAATGGCACTTAACGGCTAAAAAGCAAAGAAAAGCAACCATTTAAGTTTTATTAACTAGAAAAAAGTTGCACCTATTCATAAAAAAACTATCTTTGCAAATAAAAAATATTATTTATGAAACTAGATATAATAAAATATATTAGAAAGATAAACAAGAAGGCTACGGTGCCAAAACGAATCTTGGAGCATTTTATATCTCAAGGCTCTTCCACCATACCCGAATTGTCCAAGAGCATAGGAGTAAGCCTCCCGACCGCAACAAGCGCCCTCAACGAAATGATGTCGATGGGGCTCGTCAAGGAAGTTGGCAAGAAAGACAACTCCACAGGGCGAATACCTATGGTTTACGATTTGGTACCCACAGCAGGTTACTTCATCGGGGCAAATCCTGAGATGGATTGCCTGGCACTAGCTGCCAGTGACTTCTGTGGCAATTTGATTGTAGAGAAGACTCGGATTCCATACCGTTATGAGAACACTCCAGAAAACTTGAAGAGATTGGGAGAAATCATCAATGAGTTCATCGCCGGTCTCCCTATCGACAAAGAAGACATTCTGAATGTCTGTGTCAATGTCGCTGAGCGAGTTGATCCTTTCGAGGGGAAAGCCTATAACATGTTCACCTTCTTGGGCAAACCGCTGACAGAAGAAATATCCCAAATGATTGGGCTTCCAGTTTGCATCGAGAACGATACGAGAAGCATGACATACGGTGAATATATCAAAGGATGCAGCAAGGGTATGAAAGATGTCATCTTCGTCAATGTATGTTGGGGATTAGGCATCGGAATCATCATCGACGGCAAACTCTATTACGGAAAGTCTGGATATTCTGGAGAGTTCGGCCACACGCCAGGCTACAACAACAACATCATCTGCCACTGCGGCAAGATAGGCTGCATCGAGACAGAAGTGTCAGGAAGGGCGCTCAAGAGGAAGTTGACCGAACAACTCTTGGCGGGCAAGCAATCCGTACTTTCCGACAAGGTGATCAACCGAAAAGAAGAGTTAACTTTGCAAGACATATTGGATGCCATCGCCAAGGAAGACGTATTGAGCCTCGCCACCCTACAGTATGTAGCCGATGAGCTAGGAAAACAATTGGCAGGAATCATCAACATCTTCAATCCGGAGATGCTGGTTATCGGAGGTGAGATGTCCGCCACGGGCGATTACCTGACATTGCCCGTCAACATGGGTATCAAGAAATACTCACTCAACGTCATGAACGAAGACTCCAAGATTGTGACCTCCACGCTGAAAGGACAAGCTGGAGTATGGGGCGCCTGCCTCATGGCAAGACACCGAATGCTGGCAAACTGACCCATTCGACAGAAACCTGTAAACCATCACGCTAAGTATCTAAACAATCATTAACCTAAACGACATGAAAAGAAGCCTAATCATTGCCATCATGCTAGGACTGGCAAATCTAACTCTGTCGGCACAACGAAATTCCAAGCAAGTGGAACCCGTGCTTCCGACACCTACCGCCAAGCAAGTGGAATGGCAGAAGATGGAGACATACGCCTTTATCCATTTCGGACTAAATACCTTCAACGACAAGGAATGGGGATATGGCAACTCGGATGTCAAGACTTTCAACCCCAAGAAATTGGATTGCGAGCAATGGGCCAAGACTCTTTCCGCCGCTGGCATGAAAGGTGTCATCATCACCGCCAAGCACCATGACGGTTTCTGCCTCTGGCCTACTCATACCACCGATTACTGCATTCGCAACACTCCCTATAAGAATGGCGAAGGCGACATCGTAGGGGAATTGTCCAAAGCTTGCAAGAAATATGGCTTGAAATTTGGAGTCTACCTTTCCCCTTGGGACAGAAACCAGACGAGTTACGGTTCCGAATACTACGTCGGCTACTACCAGAGGCAACTCAAGGAGCTACTCAGCAACTATGGCGACATCTTCGAGGTTTGGTTTGATGGAGCCAATGGTGGTGACGGCTGGTACGGCGGCGCACAAGAAAAGCGAACCATCGACCGACGCAACTACTACAAGTTTCCGAAGCTCTACCAGATCGTAGATAGCTTGCAACCCCAAGCGGTTATCTTTGGCGATGGTGGCCCCGACTGCCGATGGGTAGGAAACGAAAAAGGTTTTTCGGGTGAGACTTGCTGGTCTATGATTCCTAGCAATACTGTCTATCCAGGCTATCCCAACTACAAGCAGTTGCAATATGGATGGGAAGACGGCGACCAATGGACACCTGCAGAATGCGATGTCTCGATACGTCCAGGATGGTTCTATCACGAGAGCGAGGACAACAAGGTGAAGACCGTGGATGAACTTTGCGACCTCTATTATAGAAGTGTCGGCCACAATGCCACCTTCCTGCTCAACTTCCCTGTGGACAAAGATGGTTTGATCCATCCTATCGACTCCGCCAATGCCGTCAACTTCCACAAGAAGATACAGCAAGAGTTATCAGTCAACATTTTGAGAGGAATCACTCCCAAGACAGACAGCAACCAAGGAAAGCACGTGGGCAAGAATATCACGGATGGAAAATACGATACCTACTGGGCATCCAAGAAGGTACAAGGAGCCAGCGTCGAGTTCCATTTGGGCAAGACTCAAGAGATTTCTCGTCTCATGCTCCAGGAATATATACCTCTCGGCCAACGAGTCAAGGCCTTCTCCATATATTACCTGCAAGGTAAGAACTGGATGAAGCTCGATCCTAAGGAAGAGACAACGACCATTGGCTACAAGCGAATCCTTCGCTTCGACAAGATTAAGACCAATGGCATTCGTGTCGTCATTGACGATGCCAAGGGATGCCCTTGCATCAACAACATAGCAGCCTACAATGCAGAAGAAAACGATATCATCTTCAAAGATGACTTCAATTCATCGGAAACGATTCCGAATCCGAAGGTGTGGCAACTCTGTGATTTCAACAAAGTAGCTTGGGCACAACATTTTGAGCATGTAAAAGGCTATGAGAATGTCAAGGTGGAAGACGGCTATCTCAAGTTGAAAGCTTGCAAGACCGATGGATTTTACAAGAATGGCGGCATTCACACCATCCAGGGATTCGACAAGAACACCAGAGTGGAAGTGAGAGCCAAACTTACAAAAAGAGCTCGTGGCGCATTCCCTGCCATTTGGCAGATGCCGATAGGCGGAAAGCAATGGCCTAAGAGTGGAGAAGTCGATATAATGGAATGGGTACAGGGTACTCCGATGGAAATCTACCAAACGGTACATACCTATTATATCAATGGAGAGACAGGTTCTGCCGGAGTAACCAACCCTAACAGAGACCCCAACTTTGATATTACCCAATTTCATGTTTATGCAGCAGAAAGAACAGATGATGCCGTCATCTTCTATATAGATGGCAAGGAGACTTTCAGATATGAGAACAAGCATTTAAAAGATGAAAAAGAAAAGATGCAATTCCCATTCTGCGACTACAAGTTTGACATCATCTTGAATTGCTCTCTTGGCGGTACGCTCAATGGCAACAAGACTTGGCCAGGAGATATACACGACGAAGATTTACCTATAGAAATGTGGGTAGATTGGGTAAAAGTAACCAAATGCAAATAAGCATTTACCTAATTAAGAGAATTATTAATCCATAACTAACAATAAACAATACAAACCTATGAACAAAAAAGCGAATTTGTATTTTGCGGCTCTACTTGGTGCCATGTCACCTCTAAGCGCCGTTCCTACGTTAGCTTCCCAAAGCATCATAGCTACAGCTACGCAACAGCAAAGTTCCTGTACAGGTACCGTTAAAGATTCCAATGGCGAACCAATTATTGGTGCAACCATCAGAATCGAAGGTAGCAAAGGTGGTACGGTTACCGACCTTGATGGTAACTTTAGCCTCAAAGATGTAAAGAAAGGAGCTAAGATAACCATCACCTCTATTGGTTACAAAACACAAACTGTTATTTATAACGGTGGGGCAATCAACGCTACTCTTCAAGATGACTCCAACATGTTGGAAGAAACCGTGGTAGTGGGTTATGGCGTCCAAAAGAAAGCCAACCTTACGGGTTCTGTTTCCGCCATTAGTTCCAAGGACATTGAAGGCGTTCCAGTTGCTAACACCGCAACCTTATTGCAAGGTCGTATGACAGGTGTCAACATCACTCAAAGTGGTGCCCAGGCAGGTGATGACAATCCAGAGATTCGAGTGCGTGGTGTCGGAACCTTTGGCAACAGCAATCCTATGGTATTGATTGATGGCGTTGAGGGCACATTAAGTCAAATCAGCGACATTGCTCCTTCTGACATTGAAAATATCTCCGTGTTGAAAGACGCAGCTTCTGCGGCCATTTATGGTGTTCGTGCAGCCAATGGTGTCATCTTGATTACAACCAAGAAGGGACAGGCTGGTTCTGTAAAAGTAAACTATGGAGGAAGCTATTCTATCCAAAGTGCTACAGTATTGCCTAACTTCATAGATAGCTACAACTGGGCTATCATGCGCAACGAAATAAACCCTGGCACTTATGATGACACCGCTCTCGAAAAGTTAAGAACAGGTTCTGACCCTGACCACTATGCTAACACCGACTGGCTTGATGCTATTATGCAGACCGGTCACATGCAGCAACACAATGTGTCTGTATCTGGTGGTTCAGAGAACACCCAGTTTATGACCTCCGTCAACTTCTCTGACCAAAAAGGTATCATGAAGGAAACTGGAGTTCGCAAACTCGGATTCCGCTCCAATGTCAACTCTAAATATAAGAGATTCACCTTTACCTTGAACTTGTCTGGTAATTACAATGACGTAAAGGCACCAGGACGAAGTGTAGGTGGCGATGGTGGTATAATGCGTTGGATTTCTTGGTTCGCACGTCCTACAGTTCCTACTTATTACAAGAATGGACACTATGGCTACGTGGATGGTTCCATCACTAACGCCGAGAACTTCAAGAACCCATTGGAGGGTCTTTACCTGGGTTATAACAAGAACAACGCTTGGCGATTCAACGGCAAGGCTACCATCGGACTCGACATCTACGATGGATTGAAGTTCCAGACCAGCTATGCTTATACTTATTATAATAAGGTGACAAAGAGTTACTCTCCTAGCGGCGAGGATGCTCGTTATGATGCAGAAGGCAACATGCTTAAAGTGGCATCTGTCAACAACCAACTTACAGACTATACCTATCGCGAGACCATGTGGACCAACGAGAACCTCTTGACCTACAATAAGAGATTTGGTCTCCACACTGTCAATGCTTTGCTCGGTCATTCCATCATTGGTTATGATACAGAGAATTTGACTGCCTCCAAGCAAGGTTTCCCAACCAACAACATCTATGAGCAGGATGGTGGAACCAAGAACCCTAACACCGCAGGTAACGCAGGAGCTTATCGCTTGCAGTCATTCTTCGGTCGTTTGCAATACGACTACGACAACAAGTACCTCTTCGAGTTTAACATTCGTCGAGATGGTTCTTCTCGTATGCCTAAGGCCCATCGCTACGCTACATTCCCATCTGTATCACTCGGTTGGGTGTTCACTAGCGAGAAGTTCATGGAACAGCAGAGCAAATGGCTCTTTGGTAAGTTGCGCTTCTCTTGGGGTAAGTTAGGTAACCAGGAAATTGGTAACTACCCATACACAGCAACATACGCTGCTAGCGGTAACTACTATTTCAACCAAAGCGGCACTCCACAAGCAGGTCTTGTGCAGAAGTCAGTACCTAACGAGGATATCAAGTGGGAGACCACACGTAACATCAACGTAGGTATCGACCTCGGTTTCTTGGACAACAAGATTACGACCTC
>DHMR01000078.1:21864-47072 GCA_002405875.1 bacterium UBA4637 | reverse complement strand
CTGTTGCTGACCGAAGACCATGATGGACTTTCGGGTGTTGCTATCAGTAGTGCCATTGAGGGCGTTCGTCCCTTCTTGGTGGAGACCCAGGCCTTGGTTTCCACGGCGGCATACGGAACGCCACAACGTTCAGCCACAGGTTTTGACCAGCGTCGCTTGAACATGCTTTTGGCGGTGCTGGAGAAGCGAGTGGGCTTCAAGTTGATGCAGAAGGATGTCTTCCTCAATATCGCAGGTGGATTGAGGGTCACCGACTTGGCGATGGATCTCAGTGTGATTGCCGCCGTGCTCAGCAGTAATGTCGATACGGCGATAGAGGCTGGTTGGTGTATGTGTGGCGAGGTCGGTCTGAGTGGCGAGGTACGTCCTGTGAGTCGCATCGAACAGCGTATCGCCGAGGCTGAGAAACTGGGTTTCCAGCACATCATCATTCCGAAATACAACTTCTCGGGCTTCGACCACTCCAAGTACCAGATAGAGATTCATCCGGTGAGGAAGGTGGAGGAAGCGCTGAGATGTCTGTTTGGCTAATCGCCTTAAATTGTATTTTTGTTTGACTAATCGCCTATTGGGGTAAGAAGCTAATTCTTTTTACCCCAATAGGTCTTTCTATTTCTGACACTGTTGTAGTTGCTGAGACCAGAATATACAATGGTGTATTTGCGAGGATTGGCTTCCCAATCGCATTCTCTTTGTAGATACATAGGTATTCCGTCTATATAGAGGATTCCATTGGCTTTGTCGTAGCTCCATCTGCCACCTGCATGGAATCCTGCGGTAATCTTGTGACCGCTACCCAATGTCATACTTTCCGAAACGCATTGTTGCCCGAAGTTGTATTTCATGGTTATGTTTTCCCATGTACCTTTCAATTCGCTTTCGAGGATTGTGAGTTGTGGAACGTTGCCGTATCTTTCAGGCATTACCACAGGCCATCCGTCTTGGGTCCAGCGGATGGAACGTATCTGACCCATCATGAGTGCGTTGCTGTATGGGTTGCCGTTCGTGCCAGCAGGGAGACGACCTTGTGAGGAGTAATACCAGTTGCCATTGCCATCGTCGAATACAGCGCAGTGAGAGATGCCGACCCATCCAGGGCTGTTGTTGAATTTGTAGGGATGGGTCAGGATAGGGTAGGCCTCTCCGCCCTTGTTGGTACAATCTCTACCATCTTTCCCATAGTAAGGCCCTTCTATGTTTTTGGCTCTTAACACACGAGTGTTGTAAGCTACCGATAGTTCGTCATAAGCCAAGAAGAGATAGTAATAGCCATCGTGGTAAACTATCTCTGGAGCCTCGGAGGCTTGCCAACGGCTGTTTACATTACGGGTGTAGATTCGTTTGCCATAATTGCTGATGTCTCCCCATGGGTCTCCTAGTCCATAGTATGGCATGCCTGTGTCTGGGTTGAGGCGCATGGCGACAATGCCTGAATGCCAGGAGCCATAAACAAGGTAGTGCTTTCCATCTGGACAGATGATATAGGATGGGTCGATGGCGTTGTATTTGAAGTAAGCGTTCCAGTCGCCCAGCCCATTGCGATACCAGTTAAAGCCTTTGTCGGTGGATGAGCATGTTACCATGCCTTTATCTACCCATTTGTTGCTGGCTGGGTCGGATGTCTCCATGAGCCCGATGAAGGCTCTTTCAGACCAAGTGTTGTCAAAGTTGCTTGTGTCAGCATATTTGCCATTGCCGATATAGTTATCTACCACGATGCAATAGTACATTCTATAAAGACCATTTCTTACTTTTCTGGCGCATGGTGCCCAGAATCCATAACGGAATTTCTTGATGGGGGCGAGTCCTTCCTTGGCTCTATATTCGTTTATCTTTTGGGAAACCCAAGCTGGTTGTCTTCTCATGGTGGAACCTACCCATGTCCAGTTGACCAAGTCCTTGCTCTTGCGGCAGAAGAAGTGACCATGGGTGTCCATCGAGTTGCCGTAGGAAGCATCGGTCTGATACATATAATAATAGCCGTCGTCAGCTTTCATGACGGTTGGGTCATGTACGTTGGCTAAGTTCCAGATGCCTCGTTGGTCCCAACTGGCTATGGAGGCATAGTCGTCCGGGTAGGTCGGCGCTTGGTAGGTGCTCAACCTTGGAGTTGTCATAGCTGATGTTGTTGGTTCCAAGTCGGAACCTCCAACCAGTTGTTCGATACTTTCTGAACAGCTTGATGCAAGGAGTAGCATCGCGAATGCTGTCAATGAATTGTAAATTCTTTTCATTGCTTTTAATTTTTAGGTTTAAATTGTTGTTGTATATAGAACTGTTTTTCGTGTTGGCAAAACTACAATAAAAAAGCTCTTCCCTGTTGGATTTTCCTGTTGAATTTGGTGGAGAAATGCTTTTTGAGGCAGAAAAGTTGAGTTTGAGAGTAAAAATATGGTATAGTAAATGCGTATTATCCACTATATTATTTCGATTTTACACTATTTCTATTCTATGAATGTGTAATTTTGCATTGTACAAAAACAATATGGATGAATTATCATTTCTTGTGATATTTTATATAATATAGGTAAAGAAATGTGGCATCTTAAATAGTAAAGGTGATGAAATCATCAGAAATAGATATAAACTTAAAACAACAATTTGTAAGTAAAAATTACAAGTAAAATGAAAGTAAAGATGAAAAAGGTGATTAACTTTTGGCTGCTTCTCCTGATGGTGTTCTGGGGAAGCAATGTTTGGGCGAGCAAGACCGTGACCATCGCTGCCACGTCGCCGTCAAGCGAAATCAACCTGGCAAAGTTTAATGTGTCAAAGGGAACTTCCCAGAAGGTTGGTTTTGGGGACATCTCTTTGACGATTACAGCTGCGTCTGGGGATAATGCCAGTTGGAATCCGGCGCAAGCTGGTTCCAACCATGGGCAGACCATAGCCTTGGCTCCAGGTGCAGGTATCGTCGTTTCTGGCTTGTACTCTGAAATCAAAATTACCAAAATCGCTTTTTCCTTTGAGAAAGGGGCAGATAAAAGTAATAAGGGCTATTTTGCAGAAAGTTCTGAGACGGGCGGCACTCTTGACCCAAGTTCCGCTACTGGTAATGTAGATGCGCAGACATGGACGCTGCAAGCTGGTGCAAGTTCAGTCTCTTTCACCAATTCGACAGCTTCTAATAAGGCATATATCACTTCCATCGAGGTGACTTACGAGACAGGTGGCTTGGACAATCATACCGTTCAGTCCTATCCTTACACCTGGAATTTTCAGGATGAATCGGTGACATCCAACTGGCAGAGTTCTGTCTCAGGAAATCAGTTTGTTGAGACCATTTGGGCTCATAATACTAATGATGCCAATGAGTATCGCAATAATGTCAATGCGGAACCAACTTCACCTACAGGTTATGACGTGGATTTGGTTCGTGGCTTGCGTTTTGCGGGGCATGTCTGTGCCGACTACAAGAATAAGCTTGTTGCGATTCCAAAGAATGCCACTATTACTATACCTTCCTTGTTGAGAGGACAAAAAGTGAAGATCGTTCATACTGGTGTGAACTTCCTTCCAACCACCAACTTGGAAGTAGAGCAGGAAAGAAGCGGTGATGTGGAACTCTTTTCTGTCAAGAATGATGGCGATGCCGTCGTGACGGTTGACCCTCAGGAAGATGCTTACAATACCTGGGGCGTATGGATCAGTAGCATCTCTGTGCTTGATGCAGCGCCCGTATTGACCATGACTTCTCCTGCTAACAAGGCTAAGGAGGTGGATCCTAATACGCTTTCCTCTATTACAGTCGCTTCCGACAAGGCTTTGTGGGCGTATGATGCCAATGGGGTAAAAGCTTCGGAATCGAAGACCGTAACTGCAACTTTGACTTCTGGAGACGAGGATAACGACATGACCCTCTCCGCTACTTTTACTGCGGGTGCAGAGGGTGTTAAAGTGCTGACTTTCAACTTGCCAGCTGGCAAAAAGTTGGAGTCATCTACCACCTATACCTTGAACATCCCTGCCAATACGGTGATGGAGACTTCAGGTACAGGCAATGAAAATGTGACCTTTACATTCAAGACAAAAGGTTTGACTTATCTGGGGGCATACAATGGTGATACAAAAATAGAACAAGAACCGTATAGCGTATCCAATTTGGCAGACAATCGTGTCGTGTTCAGATTTGAAGAAAGTTTGAAGAAGACAGATGCCTTCAAGGTCATTGTCTCAGATGGTTCTACCGTTACCACCTATGATAAAGACAACACCAATTGCGGTTTTGTTAATGGCAGCAAAGACAACTATCTCTATGTTCCTATCACCTTGAAGGCAGGCAAATATATCTCCATCAATATTGAAGCAGGTAGTTTGCAAGATGTAACCGAAGGCTCAACCTTGAAGAACAACCAGGTTGTTTTACACTTGACGAGTTCGGTAGAGGGAACCAGTTTGAGTATGACAACTCCATACAACCATGATGAGGCTCCCGTTTCCACTCGTATCATTTTGAGTGCCACTCAATCCGCTAAGGACAAGGATGGCAATATAAAGGTGACTGGAGTCAACATTAAGTCTAACGTGCAGGCAACGCTTGTCGGAAAGAGTGCCGATGGAACTCAAACGCATGATTGTGGAGTTGTGACCGGCATCGTGAATGGCAACAAATTGGTGTTCACCAATCCTGCTCCCGAGAAGGTGCTTCGTCCGAACTATACATATACGTTGACTTTACAAGGCAAAGGAGCTGAATTGAATGATAATGAGGGAAGTTATTTAGATGACAAATCGTTCGTTTTCACAACTGCTTCGATTACAGGAAACGCCCCAGTGTTGAAGTCCACTTATCCTGAGGCGGAGTCAACGATTGCTGTGGCAGATGTTCAGCCTACTTCCGCCAAGACCATCGAAGTGACTTTTAATGAAGACATCCAACTGTTGGATGGTGCATTGGTCTTCTGTCGTCCAATGGGTGGTAGTGAGGCTAAGAGCATTTACTTCTACAACACATCCCTTCCGTCTGATAATAATTTGATTCATGTGGAGGGCAATAAGTTGTGGTTCAACTATGCAGGTCAGGATTTGTTTTATGGTATGCGCTATGAAGTTACCATTCCTGTCTATACCATCGTGGGAGAAGGTGGAATGCCTTTGACACAGGAAGTGAAGTTCAGCTTCAATACCCCTAAGAGTGCCGATGTCACAGATAGTCGTAGCCGAAAGGATGTTTATACTTGGGATTTCACCCATATTTCTGATGCAACCATGTCGCATATCAAGAATGCAGTAGCTGCCAAGAATACCTATTGGGGTGAATTTTATAATGACGATAAAACTCAGTTGGAGGGATATGGAAGTGCTTTGGTATCCAACACCATCTTTTTCAATCAAGGACAGGAAATCAAGGCGGATGGAGAAATCTTGCCAGAGTTCAAGGGCCTTCTGATTAATCTGAAGAAAAGAAATAGCAATCGTTTCATCATTCGATTGGCACAAGGAGATAAGCCTTCTTATGTCTATCTGAAGGGTAACACCCATTATGTGACAGTTCCTTCTGTGCCTAAGGGGGCACGAATCT
Organism: bacterium UBA4637; assembly: GCA_002405875.1. The sequence goes on along the minus strand of DHMR01000078.1, from coordinate 41,551 downwards.
ATGTTGAACGTGGAGGAGATAGCAAGGAAATCTTCAATCTGAACAGTATTGGTGTCGATAGTCTCCAGACTTTTACCAACAAGGATCAACATGCCGTTTCCATCTATCAGGTCAAAACGGACAAGGATGTCACTTTCTGTGTGCAAGATCTCTTGCTCTATCGCATCGCCGTGGTTAAGGACTTCAAGACCATCGGAAATGCGGATAAGAATTTCAAATATGCCACTTACAGCCAGACTTACCCTGTGGATTATTCCTTGAATGAGACCTTGGAGGGCACTGCGGTCACTGCTTATGGGGTATCTACCACCAACAAGGCTGATGCTACTTATGTCAATTTCACGCCTGTCACGAATAATCGCACGGCGGCAGGAGAGGGAGTTGTCTTGACTTCTACCAAGGTAGGTTCGGGAGAAACTGTAGGCGAAACAGAATATGTGTTGGGCGAGAGCCATTCTGTCTTTACGACGGAGGTCAATACGACGGCAGAAAAGATGACCGACAATGCCTTGGTAGGCACGGGTTCGGAAGGTGTAACCTTTGCTGATGCCAAGCAGACGGCTGACAACAGTCAAGCTCAACTGTATATTCTCACCAGCAAATACTTCCATCTGGACAAGGATGAGAGTCAGACGGGTGATGTGATTGATGGTACCAAGCAGTGCTTCTACAAGTGGGTAAAAGGTAATGTGGGCAATAATCTTGCTTATCTCCAACTCGCTAATCCTACGGGAGCAAATGCTGCCAAGACTATCATCTATTTGGATTGGTTCGGTCAGACCACTGGTATTCAGGGAAGTGTCATCGCCCCTATTCTGGATGCTGGCTCTATTTATACTTTGGACGGCATCAAGGTTTCGCAACCGCTTCGTAAGGGAATCTATATCAAGAACAGTAAGAAATTCGTGGTCAAGTAGTTATATGGAAAAGAGTAAGCTCTTTTGAATGATTAATAAAAGAGTAAGCTCTATTTAATGATAAATAAACGCTAAGAAGATGATGTATAATGAGATGAAAATGTACCAATCGTTGGCAACAGATATGGCATTGGATAAGATAACGGCATCAAGAAGAAAATATGTAGCACCTTTGGCAGAGGTTGTAGAACTGCATTTGTCAGGTTCAGTCTTGGATGAAGGTGCTGGTGTGGGAGCTGCTTCCCTTGGTGCCGATGGAAATGATGCGCAGTCCAAGAAGAATAAGTTCTCATTCTTCGACGACGAGGAGGAAAATACCAGTGACATGATGACGCAGCACCAAGGTGTTTGGGAATGATGATATTTCGAGACTTTAATGAGAAAGAGGAGCTGTCTTGCCAGTGCAAGATGGCTCCTCTTCTCATTTTGATTCGAGAAGTTTTGTTAATTTAATGTGAGATATTTTGTAAATTATCAAAAACTCAGTACCTTTGCAAGTCGATAATATTAAAGTAGGTTAAGTCGTAGTACCCATTAGTAGTGGTAGTACGTTATTATTGTAAAAACATAGAAATGAAAGATTCGGTAATTATTGTGAGCGGCGGCATGGATAGCATCACGCTGCTCTATGACAAGAAGGACGAGATAGCTCTCGGTATCAGTTTCAATTATGGCAGCAACCATAACGAGCGGGAGATTCCCTTTGCCAAGATGCATTGTGAGCGTCTGGGCATCAAGCATATCACCATCAATTTGGGATTTATGCATGAGTATTTCAAAAGCAGTCTCTTGGAGGGTGCCGATGCGATACCGGAGGGGCATTATGCTTCCGAGAACATGAAGTCGACTGTGGTGCCTTTTCGCAATGGCATCATGTTGAGCATTGCCATCGGAATCGCCGAGAGCAATAACCTGAAGAAGGTGTTGATTGCCAATCATGGCGGCGACCACACCATCTATCCTGATTGCCGTCCGGAGTTTATCCAGGCTATCGACCAGGCAGCCAAGGCGGGCACTTTCGTGAATGTGGAGGTCAGTGCGCCTTACACCAACATTACCAAGGCTGACATTGCTCGCATCGGTAAGCGACTAGGTATCGACTATTCCGAGACTTGGAGTTGCTACAAGGGTGGCGAGAAGCATTGTGGTAAGTGTGGTACTTGTGTGGAGCGCAAGGAGGCCTTGGCTGAAGCGGGCATCGAGGATACAACGGAATATGAAAATTAAAAATCCAATCAAAGTATTCTGAAAATTAAAAATTCAATCAAAGTATTCTGAAAATTAGAATTTTAATAAAAGTATATAGTATAATGAAAAAAAGTATGATTTTGAGTGCAGCTCTCTTGCTTTCTGCAACAGTAGCGATGGCACAGAGTGGCACCTTTCAGGTGAAAGCCAACTTGAAGAACTTTGGTGACACGGTGATTGTCTATAAAGGTCGAAATATAAAGATCGATACCGTGCTTGTGAAGAAAGACAAGTTTACTTATACCACCACATTGCAGAAGCCGATGGACTTGATCTTTGCAACTCCGGCTACCTTCAAGAACATGGAGTACAAGATGGCACGCATCATCGCCGTTCCTGGCGAGAAGGCTGAGTTAGTGGGCGATGTGAAGAGTCGTTACGACATTACGGGTAGTGCTTTCTATAAGCAGTATCACTTGGTCGACTTGCTCTTGGAGGACTCTCAGAAGCCTTTCTCTGAGTTGCAGAAGACCATGGAGGAAAAAATGAAGAACGGTGGCGACCAGAAGACCATCCGCAAGGAATATCAGGAGAAGGCTGCCGAGTTGGAAAAAGCTCGCAACGAGAAGTTGCTCTCTTACATCTCCCAGCATCCTAACGAGGAGGCTACCGCCACACTCGTAGGTCAGTTTGAAGGCTTGGACCAGATGGAGAAGGTAGTCGGCATGCTTTCCGAATCTGTGAAGAATGGACGCATGAAGGCTTACTACCAGCCAATCATCGATCAGGTGAAGGCTGAGAAGAAGGCTGAGGAGGAAGCTGCCAAGAAACAGGCAACTGGTGTTGAGGCTCCTGACTTTACCCTGAAGGACATCGATGGCAACGACTTTAAGCTTTCTGGCTTGCGGGGCAAGTATGTGATACTCGACTTCTGGGGGTCTTGGTGCGGATGGTGTATCAAGGGTATGCCACAGATGAAGGAGTACTACAAGAAGTATGCTGGCAAGTTTGAGATTGTTGGTGTGGACTGCAACGATACCGAACAGAGGTGGAAGGATGCTGTCAAAAAGCATGAGTTGCCTTGGAAGCATGTCTACAATCCTCGTGATTCCAAGGAAAATGTGCTCGGTAAGTACGGCATTCAGGGATTCCCTACCAAGATTGTGGTTTCTCCAGAGGGTAAGATTGTGAAGACCATCGTCGGTGAGGATCCAGCTTTCTATGACTTGCTTGACTCTTTGTTTGGAAAGTAAGTCAATCTTTTGCTTGGAATGCAATTCAACCCATAAAGTTGAAGTCTTTTTCCAGAGATATAAGGGTAAAAAGATAAAAAGTAAAAAGCAGAAAAGGTATCTGAGCAGAAAAGTTTCTAGAAATAGCCAAATATTTCTAAAAATATTTGGCTATTTCGGAAAAATATAGTAACTTTGCAGCCGCAAATAAGATTTGATGAGTTCGGTTCCGTAGCTCAGTTGGATTAGAGCAACAGCCTTCTAAGCTGTGGGTCTTGGGTTCGAACCCCAACGGAATCACATCATTGATGAATTTGCAACTATAGAATAGAATATTCAAAGTCGATGAATCCATCATAAACACTTGAAGAATGGTGTTTATGATGGATTTTTTGTTTCCGTATTTCTCCCGAGGGCAGTCATTCACTTAATAAAATGTCTGTAACAGAGAATATATAAACCAACAAAAGAATAAAGTAAAAGGTGATTGATTTATGGTTGCTTCTCCTGGTGATGTTTCTGGGGAAGCAATGCTTGGACGGAACAATGTATAAAAAAAGTCGCAAACTTTATGAAGTTTGCGACCTTTTATTTTTACAGTTTGTATTTCTTCATGTATTCGTCCACTCGGGTATCACCCAGTTCTTTTGCTTTGAGGAGATTCTTCTTGGCTTCCACCTTGTTGCCTTTTTCTGCCTGCAGAAGGCCGAGGAGAAGATAACCGTCGGCATATTCTGGTGCTAGTTCGATGCAGGCTTGTGCAGCCTTGATGCCTTCATCATATCTCTTCACACGAAGGTCGAGGCTGGCCCATTCTGCGAAGTAGGTAGGCTCCTTCGGACTGAGGTAGCAAGTGCGGGCGATGTCGAGTAAAGCCTGTTGCCACTGGCGTACCTTCAATTCGCATTTGTATCGTGTGTAGAAGAAGTCGGCGGAGAGTGGGCGAGCGATGCTGTCATACTGGTTGTAATCAGCCAATGCTTCACGGTACTTGCCTTCAGCGTCAAGGTAACGACCACGTGCCAAGTAGTAAGGTCCCGCCATATTGGTGCGAACTCCTACGGATACGGCACTGTCGAGAAGAACCTTGATTTCCTCGGATGGGGCTTTCATCTGGCTCTTCGATTGCGCAGCCTCATACCAGATTTCCCCACTGTTCATTGGTGTCTTGGTTAGCCCGATGAAGAGGTCGTAGGCTTTCTGATAGTCCTTCTTCAGGTAGTTGATTTGTGCCTCCTGATGTAGGTAGAGAGGTTCTGCCTTGACTTTGTAGGCAGCTTGTGCTTCTGTCAAAGCCTTGTCGGCGTTCCAACTTGGGTAGATGGAATCGCCACGGTAGGCTACCTTCTGGTAGATGACATCGGCATAGTTGGAATGTGCCTCGTCCTTGGCGGTCGCTTTCTTGATGCCCTCCTGCATGAGCTTGTCGGCTTCCTCGAATTGGTCTTGGTTGGCCAACAGTGCAGCCTTTTCCTTGTAACCGAAGGCGGATGTCGGGAATTTCTCGATAAACTCGTTGGCGTACTTCATGTAGTCATCCTTCGACTTGGTCCCCTTATTGAGGGTCATCATGGTTGTCGCATCCTGTTCCTTGTCTGGTAGGGCGGTGCGAATACCGCTCTCACGAAGGGCTGCGTCGAGGGTCGAGAGACCGGTGACATGCAGTTGCTTGGCATAGTTGGCGTCGATGGCGGTCACAGAACCGTTGTTGTGCATCAGGGCGATGACCTGTCCGTCCTTGTTGACGAAAGGACAGCCTACGGCATTCTCGGGAGCAGAGTTGGTGAAAATGTAGTAGTTGTAGGTGGTGTTGAATTTTTCCACGCTGCTCACATCCTCCTGCTGGTAGGCTGGCTTCTTGATGGAGTAGGGTACGAGCCAAACCTTGCTTCCCGCTGCACTTGCTGTGCTGGCGATGGGAGCCGCGGTGGTCTTTCCTATCACACGAAACTTGGCTACGTCGTAGAGTTCGTCGGCACCCATGATGGCATCGACGTCCATCGACTTGCCCGTGGCATCCACGACGGTTGCCTTGACCGCTCCGACAAACGGTTTGAAAGTACTGATGGCGGTTCCTTTGTTATCGATGAACACACCTTGGGTGGCGGCGATGATGCCGCCGTCCTTGTTAAACGTGGTCAGGGTGAAGACGCTCTTGGCTGTCTTTTGCACCGGACCCGGTTGGGCGAGGATTGCTGTTGCTCCGAACAGCAATCCCATCAAAATCATATATATTTTTTTCATATTCTCCTTTTGATTAAGCTCTTTTCAATAATTCCTTGGCATTGGCGAGCGCAGCCTCCGTGATGTCGCTTCCGCTGAGCATCTGGGCGATTTCCTGCACTCTCTCATCGGGATTTAACTCCGTCATGCGACTGATGGTGCCCGTCTCCGTCTCCTCTTTGATTACCTTGTAGTGGTAGCTACCCATGGCGGCTATCTGAGGTAGGTGGGTGATGGAGAGCACTTGTCGCTCATGGTTGCCCATCTCGGCCATGATGTTTGCCATCTTCTCGGCGATCTTGCCGCTTACACCAGTGTCTATTTCATCGAAGATGATGGTCGGGAGCTTGACGGCTCCGCTGATCATCGCCTTCAGCGACAGCATCACTCGGGCTATCTCACCACCCGAAGCTACCTGTGTGACTGGTTGGAGTGGGGTACTTTTGTTGGCACTGAAGAGAAAGCTGACTTTGTCGGCACCATCGTGACAAAGTGGCTTCTCTGTTAGGCTGATGCTGAACCGCACGTTCGGGATGCCAAGAGGGATGAGGCGTTGTTTCATTTCTTCCTCTACCTTCTTGGCAGCTTTGAGACGGATGACGGTCAAGGCTTGGGCTTGTTTATTGGCTTTCTCCAGGAGGCGGTTGACCTCCTGCTCCTGTTCCTCTACGTCCTCGTCACTGTTGTCGATATGGGCTAGTTGCTCTTGCAGGTTGTCTCTCGTCTTCATCAGTTCCTCCACGTTTTGGACATGGAACTTCTGTTGGAGCGAGTTGAGGGTGTCAAGACGGTCATTGATGGTTTCCAGGCGGTCAGGGTCGAACTCCACGTTGTCCACCAGACTGTTTACTTCCTGTGCTATGTCCTTGAGTTCGATGTAGCTGGAGTCCATTCGCTCGGCGATTTCGCTCACCTCGGGGTAGACTTCCTTGATTTCCTGCAACTGCGTGGTTGCGTCCTTCAGTTTTTCGAGTACATTGCCATCCTCGCCCGATAGATTGTTGTCGGCTTGGAAGAGGGCGGTCTTGATGTCCTCGGAATGGCTCATCATCTCATATTCTTGTTCGAGTTGTTCCTGTTCTCCTTCCACGAGATGAGCTTCGTCGAGTTCCTTGTATTGGAAACGGAGAAAGTCCTCGTTCTCACGGTTTCGCTCGATTTCTTCCTTCAACTTCTTCAACTTCTCGTTGGCTTTCTTGTATTCCTGGTAGGCGGCGTTGTACACCTTCACCTGTTTTTGGTCGCCGGCGATGATGTCCACTACGTTGAGTTGGAAGTCCTCTTTCTGCAACAAGAGATTTTGGTGTTGCGAGTGGATGTCGACGAGTTGTTCGCCAAGCTCACGCATCTTGGCGAGCGAAACGGGTGTGTCATTGATGAAGGCTCGGCTCTTGCCTGCGGCGGTCAACTCCCTGCGGATGATGGTATCCGGCAAATCTTCATCGATGTCGTTGTCGATGAAGAACTGCTCCATATCATATCGGGATAGGTCGAAATGCGCTTCAATGATGCAGCGGTCTCTTCCCGCCTTGATGGCCTTGGTGTCTGCACGGTTGCCTAGCAGCAGACCGATGGCTCCGAGGATGATGCTCTTTCCCGCTCCCGTCTCTCCTGTGATGACGGAGAACCCTGGGTGCATCTCGATGTTGAGTTCGTCGATGAGCGTAAAGTTCTTGATGTATAACTGTTTGAGCATGATGATTCTTGATTAGTTATTCCTTGATCTTGTTCCAGGAATTGTTTTGCGAAGGGTTGATGGAGAATAGCAACTCGTAGATGCTCTCCTTTTCCTTCTGGGTGCCCTTGCCTTTGTAGATGTTGGCAAGTTCGTCTTTCTTGTAGTCGGTCCAGATTTGAGGCAGGAGACTGAGGGGCTTGTTCTCCCTGGCTTTCTTCAGGTCTTCTTCCAGGGCGGTAGTGATTTCTATGCGACCTCGCTCGGCATTGTTCGCCATCTCGTCGAGTCCCTTGCGGTAATAGTCGTACTGTAGTAGGCGGAAGGGCTCCATGGCGCCGTCCAGGTAGTCGGCGATGATGGCATAGCGATTGCGGCTGTTGTCGAATGCCTTCCACCCTGGAAAGTCGAGGTTCTGTGCATTGTTGGTCAGGTTCATGCAGCGCTGCAACACATCTTCGCCGCCCTTCGGTGAGAAGGTGTCGAGGTCAAGTCCGATGAGGAGATAGGAATAGTAGGCGAAGAGCGCCACCAATTGGTTGTCGATGGTTTCCTCGTTGAACTCCAACTGGTCGAACTGGGCAAACTTGAAGGTGAAGCTCTCGTCCACATTATTATATATAGTGGTCGTGTACGACGAGTTGTATACGGGGCGGTTGGCTTGGATGAGTGCCTTGCACGTGAACACGTTGTTGTCTTTATCATATTTGCTCACGGTGATATTGAAGTTGCAGTTGATGCGTTCATTCCGCTGGAAATGCAAGTTGGTCCACTGTCGCTCGTTGACGAATCGTTCGAGCGTCTGTTGCAGGTTGTCGAAGACCGAGTTGTCGGTACCGGAAATCTGCGAGTGGTTGATGGTAATCTTGGCTTGCAGTTCTTGCGCCGTAGCATTACAACAGAGTAGCCAGCTCATCAATGATGTCGCGAGCCACTTCAGTCTTTGGCTTTTTCTCATATTCTTTCTTTCCCTTTTCCGAAATAATCGTTATCTGGTTCTCGTCCGTGCGGAAGGTGGTGCCAGGGTTGCGAGTGGAGTTGAGCACGATGAAGTCTGCGTTTTTCTTCTTGCGCTTCTTCTCGGCGTTCACTTCCTCGTCGTTGGTCTCCAGGGCGAATGCCACGATACGCTGGCCGTCCTTTTTCATCTTGCCCAGGGCGGCGGCAATGTCGTGGGTAGGAACCAGAAGTAATTCGAGGTCATCCTTCTCACGCTTGATTTTCTTGTCGGCGACGTGGGCAGGGCGGAAGTCGGCTACCGCTGCGCAAAGAATGGCAGCATCCATCTTCTTGCCCTTTTCTCTTGTCTTCTCGTCTTGTCCGTCGAAGGCTTGGGTCGTTGCTTGGTACATCTCCTCGCAACTCTCCACGTCGATGCGGTGGATGCCTTCGCTGCATGAGAGCGACACTGGACCGGCGATGAGGGTGACATCGGCACCTCGCTGGAGGCATTCCTCGGCGAGGGCGAATCCCATCTTGCCCGAAGAGTAGTTGCCGATGAAGCGCACAGGGTCTATCTTTTCGTAGGTAGGTCCCGCCGTAATCAAAATTCGTTTTCCCAGGAGGTCTTTCTTCTGTTTTCCTTCAAGAGTCTCCTTGTGATTTTGACTGGCTTGCAAGTCGAAGTATCGGTCGAGGTAGTCGACGATGACCTCTGGCTCCTCCATGCGCCCCTTGCCTTCGAGTCCGCTGGCAAGGAAGCCTGAGGCGGGCTCGATGATGAGGTTGCCGTATTCCTTCAATTTCGCCATGTTGGCCTGTGTGGAAGGATGCTTGTACATGTCGAGGTCCATGGCTGGGGCGATGAAGACGGGTGCCTTCATCGACAGATACGTGGTGATGAGCATGTTGTCTGCCACACCGTTGGCCATCTTGCCCATCGTCGATGCCGTACAAGGGGCAATAACCATCGCGTCGGCCCAGATGCCTAGGTCGACGTGAGAGTTCCACGTGCCATCCCGTTGTGAGAAAAACTCGCTGATGACAGGTTTATGGGTCAAGGCGGAGAGGGTGATAGGGGTGATAAACTCCTTTCCTGCAGGGGTGATGACCACCTGTACTTCAGCGCCTCGCTTGATGAATCCTCGTATGATGAGGCATGCCTTGTAGGCTGCGATTGAGCCCGTGATGCCCAGTACGATTTTCTTTCCTTTTAACATATTGCTAGATTCTTAGGATTAACTCCTAATTTCATTTCCCCATTCTTTTGTTAAACTCACGCAGACGGATGCGGGTGAGCACCTGCTTGGTGTTGTTGGTGAAGTCGCCTCCGAGTATCCAGGTAAAGTAACCTGGGTCTTTGGCCAAGATTTCTGCCACGTCCCAACCTTTGTATTTACCGAAGTTGAACACCTCGTGCTTGCGTGGCTCGCCCTTCTCGTCGAGCACAGGTTGCCCGTTGGCATCCTTCACTTCCGCCCAGACGATGCGACCGGCGAAGTCCACATTGTCCTTCTGCTTCGAAAATTCGGCGAGTTCGTCCATGTCGTTGTGTAACACTCGGTCAGGCTCGTCCTGCACGCCAGGGGCATACTTGTCGAGCTCGCCCATGAGCACCCGGTAGGTTGCCTCGGTGTCCTGGTCGGCACGGTGAGCCTCAAAGTCTTCCTCCATCTTTCTGCCGCAGAAGAACTTGTAGGCAGCGGCGAGGTTGCGGCGCTCCATCTTCATGAAAATGGTCTGGGCATCGATGAGGCGACACTTGGTGAAGTCGAAGTCGATGCCGGCACGGAGAAATTCCTCGGCGAGCATCGGTACATCGAAGTGGTTGGAGTTGTATCCGGCAAAGTCGCAGCCCGAGAACTCCTGGTTGAGTTCGGCAGCCAACTGCTTGAAGGATGGAGCATCCTTGACATCGTCGTTGCTGATGCCTGTGAGCTCTGTCACTTCCTGTGGAATCGGTTTGCCCGGGTTGACGAAGAAGTTCTTGCGGATTTCCTTGCCGTCTGGGCACACCTTGATATAGGACATCTGTATGATGCGGTCTCTGACCATATCGAGACCTGTGGTCTCTAGGTCGAATACGATCAGAGGCTTGGTAAGATTCAGTTTCATTTCTTTTCTTTCTTTTTTATTAGTCGTTGAGTAACATAGGCATGATGAGCATCAGGATGTCCTCGTTCTCTGGTTGCTCGGCTGGGATGACCACACCGGCACGGCTAGGGTCGGCGAGTTGGAATACCACCTGGTCGCTGGTGAGGTTGTTGAGGATTTCCTGCAAGCTGCTTCCCTTGAAGCCGATGCTCATGTTGGTTCCGTTGATTTCGCAGGCGATCTGCTCCTTGGCAGAGGTAGCGAAGTCTACGTCCTCGGAAGAAACCTCCATGTAGCCACCCTTCATGCTGAGGCGTACCAACTGGCTGCTTTCGCTGGCGAAAGGCAATACACGGCGGAGGGCACTCAAGAGTGCCTTGCGGTCGACGGTCACCTCGTTCGGGTTGTTTGGAATCACTGAGTTGTAGTTCGGATAGCGACCCTCGTAGAGCACACAGCGCAAACTGCCGTCGGCGAAGAGAATCTCTGCGCTCTTGTCGTCAAACTTGATGGTGACATCTCCCTCTTCTCTTGAAAGAATATTTTTCAGCAGGGTGGCTGGCTTCTTAGGCAAGTCGAAGGCAGCGGGTGTCTCGCTCTTGATGGTGAAGTTCTTGTTGCGCACCAACTTGTGTCCGTCGCTCGCCACGATGTTGAGCGAGTCGGGGGTCATATCGAAGTAGATGCCGTTCATGACAGGGCGCAACTGGTCGTTGGCTGTCGCAAATATGGTGCGGGAGATATTGTCGATGAGGATGGCTGCGTCGATGCTCACGGTGTGGGCAGCGTCGTTCACGCTCTGCGTGTGAGGGTATTCCTCTGCGTTCTGGGCGGTGAAGTTGTAGAGACCATTCTGATAGGCTATCTTGATGGCGTAAGTCTCTGGATCTATCTCGAAGTTCAATGGCTGCTCTGGTAGCTCTTTGAGGGCATCGAGAATCACACGGTTAGGGATGCAGAACTCCCCTTCGCCCTCGCATTCCGTGAGAGAGATGGCTGACTTGAGGATATTGTCACTATCGCTTGCAGTGATGTTCATCTCACCGTTGGCAACTTGGAAAAGAAAACAGTCAAGGATAGGGAGAGAGTTCTTTCCACCGATTACCTTGGCAAGCATGTTGAGTTTGCTGCTCAATGCAGTACTGGATAATGTAAATCTCATGAGTATTTTATCTTTTAATTATAATCAATTGATGTATTATGAGCACAAAAATACAAAAAAAGTTGATTATAGACAAAAAAAACGTGGAAATGTTTTAGTTTTTGAACTATTTTTAGTAATTTCGCAAACTGAAAGGCGATATTCTTCATTTTCCATCAAGATAAGCCTCGGATGAAAAGAAATAATATTAATTAGAAATATATGGAATTACAAGGAAAGGTCATTGCCGTTTTACCTGAAAGAAGCGGTGTCTCTGCTAGAGGCGAGTGGAAATCGCAGTCGTTTGTCATCGAGACTCACGATCAGTATCCTAAGAAATTAGTGTTTGACGTATTTGGCGCTGACCGTTTGGCTCAGTTCAACATACAGAGTGGTGAGGAGATTATGGTATCTTTTGACATTGACGCCCATGAGTATAATGGTCGTTGGTTCAACAACGTTCGTGCTTGGAATGTACAGAAGGTCGATCCGAATGCCGTAGCTGGCATGATGGGTGGTATGCAGCCTGGTGCTACACCATTCCCTCCAATGGGTGCTCCGGTTGCCGGCGCAGCTCAACCAGCCGCAGCTCCTGCAGCCAATGGCGCCACGGCTCCGTTCCCTCCTGCACAGCCAGCGGGTGCAGCTCCAGCAGCCGAAGGTGGTAGCGCAGACGATCTCCCATTCTAAACAGGGAGTCTTATCTTCTGACTTAGGAATGCAGATTCAAAATACTGATTCAATAGGTTCTTAAGATAACAGCAAAGGTCTTTGGGTTCCCTCGATAGGGCTACTCAAAGACCTTTTTTGTTTATCTATAGAGATTTTTTGTTTTTCTATAGGTTTGGAAAGGAGAGATTAGTCTCCTCCCCAGTTGTTGCTGTCGTCATACCAAGTGGAACTTCCCGTATTGCCTGGGTTCTCTGTGTCACTTGTGTGAACGTCAAATTGACTGTCTTGCGTCTTTTCGTCGCTCTTGATGACCGAGTAGTGAACGAAATCACCACAAAGTTCTTCTAAGTAAAGCACCTTGATATTGGGTGCATGATATCTTTTCTTCATCTTTTCTTTCCTTTACTAAAATTTTCGTTATTTATTTGATCATTACCTTTCTACCCGCTACGACATATATACCGCTTGGCAAACCTTCGGTGGAAGTACCTTGGCGGATGAGCTGGCCATTGAGGTTGTAGATGGCATTTTCTGTTGCCTTGTAAGTGGTTGGGGTATCGAATGGGTCATCGAAGATGATGTCGTCGATGCCAGTCGTGCTGTTGTCCTCCACAACACCGTCAAGCCAGATTTTTGCTTCCTTGGCTGGTGAAGTCTTGTCAGTGTCCTTGTCTGTATTTCCTGTGAGTCGGAACCAGCAACGGAAGGCTTTCATGCCATATTGCTTGTCGCTAGGCACTTTCCATAAGGCACCATTTTTCATGAAGTAGGCTCCGGCAAGGTTGTCATAACCTGTTGTTATCGTATTGCCTGAGTAGGTTTTACCCATGCTGCTATAGCAGGTCAGGGTTCCTGGTGTACCTGTGCCTGTGGTGCCCTCACCAGTGAACTTGGAAGTCCAGTTGTATTGCCCCGCTTCACTACTAGCATCACCTGCGATGTGTACGTTAGTCTCGATATCTGAACGTTTGAGAGATACCATGCTGATGTCGTAGTGGTCCTTTTCTATTGTTATATCTAGGGTTCCATTATCCTTCTTGGTCAGTGTGGCAGTGTAGGCAGGAGTGACGTCCTTACCATTGAAAACCTGGATAATGTATGGCTCGAAGGCATTCAGCATCTTGTCGTCGTCGTTGGAGCATTCCACGGTCTTGAACTGGATGGAGTTGTCTGTCAACTTCCAAAGCTTGGCGAGCTTGATGCCGTCACCAAAGGCTTTCTTCATTTGCCCATAGGTCAGGTTGACTGGCAAAACGAGGGTATTCCACTTACCAAGTGTGAAGGTACGGTTCAAGTGAAGAGTCACGTTGTCGTAGTCTTCGTTGGTTGTGGTGAGATAACTTAAGTCATTCTTCTCCTCGTCTAGGATGAGGTCTGGGGTATTGTCGGATCGCTTACCTGCATAGTACATACGGAAGTCACCGAATGCAGTCCATTCGGTTCCGGAAACAGTGTGATCTGCGATATTGATACCAAACTGGAGATAGGTAGGCTCGGTTTCGGTAGCCTTTTCTACATAGAACATAACCTGGTTCTCGTACTTGCCTTCGGCAAAAGCCTTTCCTGCTGCTACCTCACCATTGACCTTTGCCTCTTGGTTGTTACCTATGTTGTCACTTTCGTTTTCCATGAGCGACTTAGCTTCCTCATCGGATACGACATTGAGAGGAGTAGCGTGGGCTTGTTCCCATTTAGTTGTTTGTCCTTTTTCGTCGGTTGGTGTAACATAGAGCATGACATTGCTAGAGGTACTAGTGTTGGCAGAACTGAAACCATTGCAGTCGATGATGTACCAACCTGGTTGGTGGACAGGTACAATTTGGCGAATGCCATCGTTATTGCCATTCTTACTGAAAGCGAAGAAGTAAAGCCCATCGTTCTGTTGGTATGTTCCGTAATCAGAATATTCTTTACCATCTATCAGCTTGTTACATTTTGTTCCTCCAAAACGGAAAGTTTCTTGGTTGTTTTGGATTTCCCAATTCTTGATATAGGCATTGTTGACATGGAAACTTGGGTCTTTCAACAAGAATGTGGCATCCGTAGGGCTCTTCAGCTGTGCTGGGGTCTGGGCAAACAATGTGTAATACTCTTGAAGTGAAATCAACTTCCAGTACTGGTTCTTGTCTGTTTGTCTATCCTGTCCAGTCACATAGTTAGGGTATGAGTTGGTAGGATTTGCGGTCATGTAAATCGTTTTGGTTCCATCTGCATTTTTTGTGTAGAGGCGGTAAACATGACTATTTTCTGTATATCCATTCTCTGTGACAGGATCGAAGTACCAAGCATAGTTGTTTGCATAACCATTATTGACGCTCTTGTCATGATCCATGTAGAGGCTGTTGTTACTGTCGTTGTACTTGACATAACGATAAACCTCTGCCTCTTGCTTGGCTTTGTCTTCTTCTGTCATGAGAGTGGTGCGGAGGTTGAAGCTATCATAGCTTCCGCTATTGTTGGCCTCCAGCCACATCTTAAATCCGACATCGCTGAGGGATGTATGGGTACCCCAGAAACCGCCAGGAGAGAGAAACTTTCCTGTGCCGATGTTGTAGAGGAAGAAAATCTTGGTGTTGTCGTTTGTTGGCTTGTCAGTCGTGCAGACATCTTTTGATGGCGCAATGCCAGCCAAGTCACCCACGGTGATGCTTGTCGTTGTACTAGGAACGCCGACACTACCTTCGGTATCGTCAGCCTTGATGATGGTACTTGCTTGTGAAAAGAGTGCTATCGTCAAGAGCGAGCGGAATATCGTCTTGCCCCCCCATTTCTGAATACCATTTACCTTACTAAGAAATAATTTACTCATATTATTTTTTACTTTTACCTTATTTTATTCATTGCTACCTATTCTTCAAGGTAGCCCCTGACTTTTTTGTTGCTTATAAGAGTTATTGCTGAAACAATCATGAAAATCTTTGCAAAGTTACGCAAAAAAAATGATAACTTATTGATTAATAGGATTGAATTACGTTTTATTAAGTATCAGTGGCGGGAATGGGGGCAAATTGGAAGCCTTTGTTGATACTTCTTCGCAAAAGTGTGTTTTTCTACTCAAAATAAGAAGGTGTGTCAAAAACCGCTTTTGCAGCTTTTGACACACCCTTCTCTTATTGCTGATTCCTTGGCTAACCAAGGCTTTTATCTGACGATTACTTTTCTTCCTTTGACAATATAGATGCCACTAGACAATCCTTCCGTGGAACATCCTTGGCGGATGAGCTGACCGTTGAGATTGTATACGGCGTTGTCGGTAGCCTTGTAGGTTGTGGAAGGCGTGTTGAATGGGTCGTCGATGATGATGTCGTCGATGCCAGTCGTGTTGTTTTCCTCGACACCATCGAGCCAGAGCTTGACATCCTTGGCAGGTGCTATGTCTTGGCTATTGCTGTCCGTTGTGTCGCTGAGACGGAACCAACAGCGGAAGGCTTTTAGACCATAGGTCTTGTCGGCAGGAACTTTCCACAAGTCGCCATTCTTCATGAAGTAGGCTCCCTGTAGGTTGTCACGAGAGGTGTTGTCGTCGGTGTAGAAATAACCTTTTGTGATGGTCTTGCCTTTGGAGTCTTGGCTAGACTTGGTATAGAAGGTCTTTGCCATGGTGCCCTTGCAAACCATTCGGTCGTCGTCCGAACTCGTCGTATTTGTTGATACCCAGTGGTTGTCTACGTTCTTTTCGAGCAAATCTCGATCTAGGGTGATACCAGAAATGTCATAGTGGTTTGCTGCCACAGTGACGTGACCACCGATATATCGTGGTACTCCTTCTTCAGAATAGGTGATACCTGCGAGGGAGTCTGCTATCCAATACTGGTTGGCAGCCTTCTTGAGTCGTGGGGTAGTGTAGGAAGGATTCTGACCTGCCTCCTTGGTTGGCATGATGATGTAAGGAGTGTAAGCCTTGAGCATCGTCTGATTGTTGTTGTCACAATCCACTGTCCAAAATTGGATGCTGTTGGTGGTAAGATGCTTCAATTCTGCGAGTTTGACATCGTCGCCGAAAGTACGTTTCATCTGTCCATAAGTCAAGTTGACAGGCAAGATGAGGGTGTTCCACTTATTAAGTGTGAAGGTACGGCGGAGGTGGAGTACAGAGTTCTTATATTCGTCTGTTGTTTCCGTGAGATATTGTAAGTCAGGGTTGTCCTCATCGAGCACCAAGTTTGGAGTCTCGGCATCGCCGGCATAGAGCATACGGAAGTTGTCGAAGGCTGTCCATTCGTTGGTAGGAGTGGTGCTCTTGTCGCCGTCGATCATTATTCCGAATTCGATGTTCTCTTGTCCTCCCATATTTTTTAGGTCTTCTTGGGTTACTCGCATCATGACTTGGTTTTGGTATTCACCATTGTAGAAACGCTTTCCTGCCTCCAGCAAGTCTTGCGGACCGTTAGCGTCCAATGGGTTGAGGAGGTTGGAAGCGACAATTCCGTATTCTCCTTGAGAAGTGTAGCCGGCAAATGTCTTGTAATTTGAAATGAAAATTTTCGCCAACCCATTTGTATTGCTAAAACCATTGCATCGAAAGATATACCATCCTGCTTTACTGACTATTATTTGCTGTGAAATTCCGGCTTGATGAATGTTTTTGATGTCGGCGCTGAAGTACTTTCCATTTTCACAGAGATAATTCTTATCCTGGGATTTGGCTCCTTTGTAATTAGTCTCTGTACCTTTTTTATAACATTCTTCTACGCCATAGCGCACAGCATCGCTTGCATGGGCATCTTTGATTTTGCTAAAGGCAGCCCAATGCCCTGTATTGGTGGTACTGTAATTGAACCCTGGGTTCTGGAGCAAGAAGGTGGCATCGATAGGAGCAGAGAGGTCGGATGGCGATGTAGCAAATAGCTCGTAGTACTCTTTTACGGTTATCAGCTTCCAAACTTGGTAGTTGCTATTGGATGCAACATCGCTCGTCGCCTCGCAAAGGTTACCATTGGCATCATTAGGAGTTGCCGTCAAATATCTATTACCATACGTCGAAATCTTATACACCTTATTTTTGGATGCGTCATATCTGTCAGCCTTTACGAATTTCCAGCCAAAGGCGCGGCTGTTATCTGTAGGATTGCAGTCAAGATAGATGCCGTTTTGTAGCTTGTCGTTATCAATGTATTGTACGTAGCTGTCGGCATTGTTCGGATTGCCTGTTGTATAGTTCTGGTGCGTACGTATATTGTATGTACCCGTTGTTGTCTTGGAATTATTGAAAATCCAAAGGTACATACCTGTGTCGCTCAATGTCGCATGGCGACCGTAAGAACCACCCACGTTGAGGAACTGCTGGGTTCCTACGTTGAAGAGCAAGAAAGTCTTGGCGCGAGCCTCTTCGCTGTTTGGAGTCACACGGTTTGTGTTGTCGGTGTTGATGATGTCTTCTGGGTCTGCTCCCACGAGTCTTTCGACATCAAGTTGTGCTTGCCCCCCCAATAATCTAGTAGTTTTTTGGCTGGCTGCAAAACTCTTGGCTGAGGAATCGCAAAGGGCGAAACCTAGGAACACTGCTAGAGCTATGAGACGAATATGTTTCATTTCATAGCGATGCTTGTTGCTGAAAATACTTTTATTCAATGAGTTAATCATAACTAACTATTTTCTTTAAAACTGCTTTTATCCTGATAAGAACTTATAAACTGCTATCGTTCATGGGCTTAATCGCCGCCCCAGTTGCTAACATTGTCGTACCAATCCTTGCTACCTTTTCCATCTGGAGAACTAGGATTCTCATCCTCCGACTCATGAACCTTGAATTGGCTATCGAGAGTGCTGCCCGAGTCGCGGTAAACCGATGCCGTATTGAGCCCTCCTTCACAAATGTCTTCTATGACCCTGACACGAATGTCGGGTCTCACGTATCCCTTTTTCATCTTGATTTTGTTTTTAAAATTTATATGTTTATATTTATTGAGTATCCTTTACTTGACTTTGCGTATCTGCTGATGATTTGGATATGTATTATCCCTTTACTTTTACTTCAGGGCGCAAAAGTAAATAGAATTTGGAAAATATGCAAAATTTGGGCACTTGATTTAACGATATTTAGACTGCATTTATCAAATTTACTACAAAAATGTAGCCTCCTAAGTTGAAATAGTTTTACATGGTTATTGTTGGAGTGAGGAGAATGGATGATCCTCCTCACCCCACTTTTATTTTTTCCTCGGGAGGAAAAAATTCAAACCACGGGTATTTGCGAACTTTTCCTCCCGAGGAAAGACAAAATCCCTCCCGAGATAAATGCTGAAAAATCGGAAAAAATTGGACATGCAGAACACAAACTGTTTCTACCGTATGGTTGGGATATTTCCCGCAGATTCTCGCAGATTACGCAGATTCTCGCAGATTTTAATCTCTTCTCCTTCTAGCCTCGAAGAATTTTCGGGAAGCGAGGAAGAACAATGCCACACCACAGGCGTTCTCCACTGCCACCATCCAGAAAGTGGCGTTGTAGTCGAAGTGCTCGGCGACGACACCACCGAGCAGACAGCCGATGCCGAACCCCAGGTCCCATCCCGTGAGAATGCTGCTGTTGGCTGTGCCTCGCTGGTCGTGGCGTGCCACATGCACAAACATGTTGAGGAAGGCAGGGTAGAGGTGACCGTTGCCCAGACCGATAAGGGCGGCGGAGAGGTAGTAGGCTATCGGATGATGCCAAGCCACAAAGAGAATGAAACCAATCAGCGACAGGCACATGCCCTCGGCTGCGTTCTGGGTCAACTTACCTTGGCTCAACGCCTTGCGACCTTGCAACCGGGAGGCAAAGAGACCGATGGAAAGGAGGGCGAAGTAGGTGCCCGTGCCACCCGTGATGCCCAGTTCCTCCTTGCTGTAGATGGCGAGATAGTTGCTCAGCACGCCCCAACAGAAGCCAAACATGGCGATGTTGATGGCGAGCAACCAGGCTCTTGTCAAGAAGAAACGGTCGAGCGAGAGCTTCTCCTTGTTCTTGATGATTTCCTTTTCGGGCAACTTGACGGTTCCGGCGATGACGACCGAGGCGATAGCTACGATGAAGGCTATCCAAAAGAGCACCTGGTAACTGCCCACGAGATTGTGCAGGTAGATACCGATGGAAGGAGCCAATGCCATGGCGAAATTGTTGCTCAGTCCGTAAAGTCCTACGCCTTCGTTGCGTCGACTCGAAGGGAGTACGTCGATGGCGCAGGTGCTGTTGGCGACGGTCACGGCTCCGAATGGGGCACCATGCAGCGTGCGGCAGATGGCGAACATCAGGATGGTGCTTGCCGCGATGTAACCGGCGAAGAAGATGGCGAATGCACTGAGGCAAACCATTAGCACCTTCTTGCGAGAGAAACCATCGACCACGTATCCACTGAAAGGACGGATGACAAGGGCTGCCACGGTATAACCGCTCAATACGATGCCGATGGTGTCCTTCGTCGCTCCGAAACTCTCGCTCAGATAGAGGGGGAGAAGTGGCGTAAGGAGGTAGAAGGCGAAGTACAACAGAAAGTTGGTTGTCATCACCTTGATATAGTTAGCATTCCAGAGTTTCTCTTTTTGTCCAGTCATAATTGTTTGCTATCGAAAATTTATTGTCTCAGTTCAGTTGTTTATGATTTTCTCTCAGCCATTTGCGAGTGGT
>DHMR01000078.1:0-21720 GCA_002405875.1 bacterium UBA4637 | reverse complement strand
TGTGACTGGTCTCTCAGCCATTTATTGTATCAGTTTTAGCCCTTTCCCCCGAAAAACTCGGGGAGGAATGGTACAAACGTGGGATGTTAAGCTTTGCCTTCCAGCCAAGCGTCAATGATTTTGCGAGCGATGGAGAGCTTTTCCGGAATAGTAGGCAGGTTGTCCTTGGTGAACCATTTGCCACGGGAGAGTTCTTCCTTCTGGAGATGGATTTCTCCGTCCACGTAGTCGGCAGTGAATCCCACCATCAGTCCACTAGGATAAGGCCATGGCTGCGACCCGAAGTATTTTAGGTTGTTGATGGTGAGCCCGGTTTCCTCCATCACCTCGCGATGTACGGCTTCCTCCAGTGTCTCACCGGTCTCCACGAACCCAGCCACGAGTCCGTAAAAATCACTCTTGAAGTTGCGGGCATGGACGAGAAGCACCTCGTCGCCCTTGTGGATGAGCACGATGATGGCGGTGGCTAGGGAAGGCCAAACCTGTTTGCCGCAGTTGGTGCACTTCTTGCTGATGTCGGTGGCCATCTCCATTGGTGCACCGCAGACACCGCAGAAGTGGGTGTTCAGGTCCCAGTAGTTGAGCTCCTGGCACTTGCCGGCCTTGAGATACAAGGCTCGGCTCAACTTGTAGTAGCTCGGACGCAAGCCACACATCTCGTACTTCGGGTTGTCGGTGATAGGCTCGGGGATGGTGAAGGTCTTCACCTCCGTACCGTCCTCCATCGGCGTGATGTTGAGGATGTGGGTCCATGGCTTGGTCTCTATCGGACTTTCCTCGCCTGAAGGGATCGTGTAGGTTCCGTCGGAGAGTTTCTCTAATACAATGTCTGTCTTGCAGAATATAAACCAGTATTTCATCATTTTATTTATTTTTTTTACCGAATAGAATTTGGAAGTCTCTTTCAGCGGCAGGCTTCACCCATGCTTCCGGTACAAACTTCCAGTTGTTGTTTGCCTTTGCCTCGATGGTTCCCATCTTCTCGATTTCCTCCATGAGGTAATAGCGCTGGTCCTTCTCTGAGCGTGAGATGATGCGCTTCTCTAGCTCTGCCTTAGGGATGCCGGCACCCTTCGTCAGCAACTCTCCGCCACCGTTGCCACGGTAACTGTTTACTGCCACGGTGTACCATTTCTTCTCGTCGAACGGCTGACCGTTGCTCATGCGCAGAATCTTCACCTTCTCGCCGTCAGGCTTGGTGACATCCACCTCGTAGTCGATGCCGGCGGCACTGTCGAAGTTGAACGAGAAGTTCTTGAAGCCCAGGCGCTGTTGGTCGCCGTAGGTCTTCTCGTCGAGCAAGAGAAGGTGGTCGTCAGGGCTCTTCATAGTGTTGACCCAGAGGTCATAGCTCATCTCCAGATGCTTGCGAATCTCCTCGCCTGTGAGTCGCATCACGTAGAGACCGTTCTCGTACTTGTAGAGGTTGAACATGTCACTTACGCGGATAGGTCCCGCCTTGATGGCCGCATCCATCTGCAAAGGAGCGTTGAAGGCGATGTCGGCATGGGAGATCTGGAGCATCAGGTTGAGGATGAAGTCGTTGAAGGCACAGTCGCCGAAGAACGACTCACGGCTGTGGATGGTGTTCTTGAAGGTGCCTATCTGCTTGTTCACGTATTGGTCCACCTCGTCCATCTGAGGTTGGAAGGTAGCCATGAATTTCTCGTCGATAGGACAATTTGTCACATCTGCCACCTTGCCATTTACCTGTTTGTGCTGGAGAATGTGTGCCGTCTTTCCCTTGACCTTGTGCTCGTCAATGGTGACGGTGATTTCTGCGTCAGCCACACTGATGGCGTTGTTGGCAGGGTCGAGGCACACCACCTGTTGACCGGCATCGTTCGTAATTGTCTCGCTGCAACGGGTATGGTCGTGGCCGAAGAGCACCAAGTCGAATCCCGGCACTTCCTTGGCTACTCGCAGCGAGGCATCCTCCTCGTACTCAGGTGTGACGATGCCGCCGCTCTTGCCACTGTGGAAGAGGCCGATGATGACATCCGGATCCTCGTTTTCCTGGAGATATTTCACCCATTTCTTGGCACAGGTCACCATGTTCTCGAAGCGCATACCGCTCCAGAGGTTTTCTGTCAGCCAGTTAGGGATGGCTGGAGTCAGCATGCCGAGCACCGCCACCTTTACGCCCTCACGGTTGAGGATGATGTATGGCTTCACGTAAGGCTCGCCTGTCTTGGTGTCAATGATGTTGGCACCGAGCACTGGGCAATCCAACTCCTTGATCCATTTGTCATAGACCGGATGCCCTGTCTCCACGTCATGGTTACCGAAAGCCTCGGCATCATATTTCAGGTAGTTGACGACATCTGCCGCCACGTTGCGAGCCTGCGTGTTGATGTAATTATAGTAATAGCAGGTAGGCTGTCCCTGTAGAATGTCGCCGTTGTCGAGGAGGATGAGGTTGTCCTTGTAGGTCTGGCGAAGCGAGTCCACATAGGAGGACACGCGAGCCAAGGAACCCGCCTTCGGCTTGCGGTTGATGAAATCGTAAGGGAAGAAGGAGCCGTGCACATCACTGGTCTCGATCACTCTCAACTTGACTGTACGTTGCTTTGCCATTGTCGTTTGTGGTGTTAGTGAAAGCGCCAAGAGAAGCGCTGCCATGAGTTGTTTCATATTTGTCATTGATTTAAAATGAGTGTTCTGATATCACCTAGTAGAGTTATACCTTAATTATATAGGATGTCTGGCGGAATTGTCCCTGTCATGCCCTAGGTGAGAGAAAGTATGGCAGAAATTCCGTTTGGCGATGCAAAATTACAAAAAAGAAATGAATACGGCATACTTTTTGTTGGATAATTGGCAAAAACAATAAAAATGGAGGAATAAAACTATGGCATTTGTAGATTATTACAAAATTCTCGGTGTAGACAAGAACATCCCTCAGAAAGATGTGAGAGCTGCTTATCGCAAACGTGCTAAGCAGTTCCACCCCGACTTGCATCCTAACGACCCGAAGGCGAAGGCTAAGTTTCAGGCGCTGAACGAGGCGTATGATGTAATCTCTGATCCAGATAAGCGAGCCAAGTACGATAAATATGGCGAGCAGTGGAAGAACGCTCAGGCCTACGAACAGGCAGGCGGCGCTGGCTTTGGTGGCTTCGGCGGTGGTGCCGGAGGCGCAGGCGGCAATCCGTTCGAAGGATTCGACTTCAGTAACTTCGGTTCGGGAGGCAGCGGCTTCAGCAGCTTTTTCGAAAACCTCTTCGGAGGTGGCGGTCGTCGCTCTTCTCGTGCAAGCTCTGGCTTCGGGGGCTTCGGGGGCTCGGGCTTTGGTGGCTTTGGCGGTGACGCTGGGGCTGGCTATGGTGCGGGTACCGACTTTGGTACCGGTGCTCAGAATGCCCGCCAGAGCAATGGAGAGATGCACATGAATGTCAACATCGACATGTATACCGCACTGCTAGGCGGTGAGGGTATCATCCGATTGAGCAATGGCTCCAAGATTAGGTTGAAAATCAAGCCTGAGACGCAAAACGGCACGAAGGTTCGTGTTCGCGGCAAGGGATATGACCGTGGTGACGGCACCTTCGGTGACTTGATTATCACCTACAATGTGAAGTTGCCTTCGGGATTGAACGACCGTCAGAAGGAACTTCTGAGAGAAATGAAGGATGCCAAGTAAATGGAAGCCTTGCTTTCTATTCTTTGTATAGGAAGGATTTGAGTATCCTTTAAAAAATAAAAAACTCCGATAGCAATCTAAATGCTATCGGAGTTTTTTGTATGTTTTTGTCTTTGATTCTTGGAACATTTCGTTAGTTGCCCGGTTTATTCACTGGCATTTCCTGTATTGATCTTCGCCATGTTGAAAGCGGAAATCTTACCGTCTGGTGAGACGGTGGCGTTAATCTTAAAGACATTCTCTGTCTTGGTGCCATCGGTCTTGTCGATGTCCTGTCGAGCGGTGAACTGTACTTGGAACTCGTAGTCTTGGTCGCCGACCTCACGTTTCTTAACCTGATAATCGTTGTTGAGTCGCCAGTTCATGTTGGCCACATCATCCTTGTAGAGCTTGTGCATGAAGGTGGCTACGTCCGACTTGGTAGCCGAAGGCTTGCCCAGAAGGGAGGAGAGAATGTCCTCGCATGTGGCGGTCAAGCCATCCTCGTTGCGGGAGTTGATGCTCTGGAAGAACTGGCGGAAGAGGCCGCTAATCATCTGGCTTTCCTCTGGCTGCACCTCGCTGCTCTTGATTTTCTTCATGGCGTTCTCGGCTTCCTCGATATGTGAACCGTCGGCATGGGCGTCGAGGTAAGCTTGGTAACCATCCACCGAGTTGGTCTTCAACGCCACTTGCCAGTCGATGGAGTCAATCTTGTTCCATGCCTCCTGCTTATGAGGTGAGTTTGGATATTTCTGAAGATAAGCTTCGAGAGCCTCCTTCGAACCGCTCACCATGGCATTGGTCCAGTCTTGGTCTACTTGCTGCAACATGCTCAGGTGTGCCATGATGGAGTCGCGATGAGCTTCATCGGCATCCTTGTAGGTGTCGAGATAGCTCTGGAGCACCATCGGGTCGCTGCTTTGCATGGCGTACTCATAAGCTTCCTGTTCCTTGTTTCGGTTGGCACTGTCGTAGAAATAGTACAAGATGCCTGCCACGAGTACGGCGAAGATGAAGGAGATGATAATAATCGAACGATTACTCTTCTTTTTCTTTGCTTGGTCATTGGTTGGCTGTCCGTTTCCAGGATTTTCTGGCTGTCCTCCGGGATTCCCTGACTGACCTGCTGGTACGGCAGATGTTCTGCCTTGAACGGTCGGAGTTGTTGGTGGAGTCGGAGTTACCGGCGGTGTCGGAGGAGCCGATGTCGTTTGAGTTACCGGTGGAGTAGGAGGTACTGCGGAATAAGTAGGACGATGGCAGTTCGGGCACATCTCCTGGTCCTTGAAATAAACCTCGCCACAATTCGGGCACTTGATAACCTTGCCTGCAATCTCCACGCCGCAACTAGGGCAAACGGGTGCTTTGTCACTGATTTGATGTCCGCACTCTGGACACTTTATAATAGCCATAATTTATGTTGTATTATTTAATGATTCATATTTCGTTCTTCACTCATCCTATCTGTGTCGGAATCGGATTTCTCGCAGTCGATGCTTTCCCATGAACCGACTTTTGTCGACATAGCCGTTCACGCCGTTGAGTCGCCCTTTTCCTGTGTATTGCCACATCTCGAAATCCCTTCCGTCACGAAGTACGGGGATGCGCTTGGTGTACTGGGCTATCATGAGCTTGTAACTGTCGAGCTTGCCTAGCAGGTAGTTGTCGTAGAAGTTGGCTCCTGTATAGATGAGCGGTTTCTGTCTGTAGGCTCTCTCCACGAGATGCAAGAACTTGAAGAGGGAGTCGCAAAACTCTTCGGTCGCCATATTGCTCTTGGTTTCGACGTCGATCATCGGCAAGAGGTCTTGGTCGCCCGGACGGCATTGTGCCATGAAGTTCTCCAACTGGGTCTTCTGCGGAATGCGTGGACGGTAGAAGTGGTAAGAGCCCACCTTGAGCCCATAGCGATTCGCCAAGTCAATATTTTGTTTGTATTTGCTGTCTACGTTCGTACCACCTTCCGTGGCCTTGAGATACACGTATGCCATCTTCGAGTTGTCGCCCACTGTCTCCCAGAATACATTGCCCTGGTAGTGGCTCAGGTCGATGCCGTGTACATGCTGACACGTGTCCTCGCACTGCACTTGAGCGTGGAGGTGTAAGGCCAGAATGGTCATTATAATTGTGAAAAATAATCTATTCATATTTGCAAAGGTACAAAAAACGTCTGACATTTCTGTCAGACGACTCCTATTTTTATATATATTTTATATTTACTCTTCGATTTCGGAGAGTGAACGGAAGAAGTTGTTGAAGAAATTGCTGGCGGTCTCTATCGGGGCATAGCTGAAATAGCGCATGCTACGACGCAGGTTCTTGCGCATGGTTCCGCCCGTGGTATGCACGAATCCCACCTGGGTTTGCTGGAACTTGATGGCTTCCATGTCCTTGATGTTGTAGTACAACGAGCGGAGCGTGAGCTTGTAGGCTCCCCGCTCTACGATCTTGACGAACGGTATCTCGTCTTTCTCGAAGTCGAAGAACTTGATGAGCACGCTACCTTCCAACTGTGCCATGCGCTGGATATGTAATTTGGTGAGCCAGTTTTCGAGTTTCACAAAGTCCACCTTGTCGCCACGTGTGCGTAAGTACTGCCCTAGTTGGATGATGCCTCGCAAACTAATGCCGCCCGAATACATGGCGTTGACATTGCTCACGATAATGCGGAGCAAGTAGATGGTCTCCATGGATGTGTCGATGGTATGTGGCTCGTCCTGCTGAATCTTGGTAAGGCGGCGATTCAAAAAACTGTTGTGCATGGCGACTTCGCCTGTAGGCACATCGTTCAGGTTCTTCATCATCTGGGCAATCTTCTTCTGCTTGAAGGTTGTCATCGGCTCTAGAACTTCCCGTGTGTTGAAGTTCTCCGAGCGCAATTTCGTGAAAAGGTTTTTCTGCAAGAAATCCATGGCAATCGTATTTTTATGGTTTAACTAAACTTCTTCGGATAGCGGAAGAAAATGGCGAACAGGGCTGCTGCACCGATGGCTATCGGATAATATAAATATGGTAGGATGTCGAGCGGGCTCAATCCCGAGAGACCTGCCGCCAAAAGCATCTGTACACCATAAGGAATCAGTCCCTGGACAGTGCACGAGAAGGTGTCGAGGATACTGGCAGCCTTTCGGTTGTCGACACCAAACTTATCGCCGATTTTTTTGGCGATGTTGCCGACCGTCAGGATGGCTACCGTGTTGTTGGCAGTGCAGATGTTCACCATCGACACCAACGTACCGATGGATAGCTCGGCTCCCCGTTTGCTGGTGACATGGGTGGTAATCTTGCTGATGATGAAGTCGATGCCACCATTCTCACGGATGATTTCGAGCATGCCACCTGCCATCATGGCGATGATGATGAGCTCGCCCATACCCGTTACGCCGTTGCCCATGGCGGAAAACCAACCGAAGAGGTCATAGCCTCCGCCTGCCTGTTGGAATCCTTCTGCGCCTATCGTGTAGCCTGCGATGCCAATGACACCGCAAAGGATGGTGCCCAAAGTGAGCACTGCCATCACGTTCATGCCGGCAATGGCTGTGATGAGTACCACGAGGTAAGGCAGGATCTTGATGTATTCCACTTCTCCGATATGGGCTGGCGCTTGAGTGCTGGATCCCAGCACGGCATAGATGACAAGGATGAGGAAGGCTGCCGGAATCACGATGAGGGCATTGACCTTGAACTTGTCACTCATGCGGCAACCTTGTGTCTGTGTCGCCACGACCGTTGTGTCGGAGATGAAGGAAAGGTTGTCGCCGAAGTAAGCTCCTCCCACGATGGTCGCCACTGTCAGAGCGATGTTGGCATCCACCGAGTGGGCGAGTCCGGCGGCAATTGGTACGAGTGCCACGATGGTTCCCACGCTCGTTCCTATCGAGAGCGATATGAAACAGGCGGCTAGAAACAGTCCTGGCAAGATGAGGGTAGGGGGCAGTACGCTCAGGGCAAAGTTGACCGTGGCGTCGACCGCTCCCATCGCCTTTGCCGAGGCGGCGAAAGCCCCAGCCAAAACGTATATCCAGAGCATGAGCATCAGGTTGCTGGCACCAGCGCCCCGACTATAGGTGTCGATGCGTTTCTTGATGGGCATGCCACCCGAAATCGCCACGGCATAGATGCTGGAGATCATGAATGCCACGGTGAGCGACAGGTTGGTGTCCTTGTGGCTCTCCTCGGCGGAATAGCCCGTGAAGAGAGCGATCAATGCAATCAATAATATCAGTGGCGATAATGCCAACAATCCTTTCTTACTGCTCATGTTTTTTTGTTTTATAATGTTACTCCATTCTTGAAGATGGAGATCTCACGATAACCGTTGTATTCATTGCGAGCTTCCTCGCCACTGGCAACGGCGATGATCTTGTCGATGAACTTGCGCACGAGATCCTTCATCTCGGTACCTTCTACAAGCTCACCTGCATTGAAGTCGATCCAGTTTGGCTTGTTCTTGGCCAAGTTGCTGTTGGTTGAAATTTTCATGGTTGGTACGAAAGTGCCGAATGGCGTACCACGACCGGTGGTGAAGAGTACCAACTGGCAGCCAGCGGAAGCCAGAGCGGTAGCTGCTACGAGGTCGTTGCCAGGAGCGGAAAGAAGGTTCAGTCCGTTGGTCTCCAAGCGATCGCCATACTGCAAGACTCCGCTCACAGGGGCACGACCGCACTTCTGTGTGCAACCCAACGCCTTGTCTTCGAGGGTGGAGATGCCGCCAGCCTTGTTGCCTGGGGAAGGATTCTCGCCGACAGGCTCTCCATGGCTGAGGAAGTACTCCTTGAAGTCGTTGATGAGGTGTACGGTCTTTTCGAACAATTCCTTGCTCTCACAGCGGTTCATGAGAATGGTCTCTGCGCCAAACATCTCCGGCACCTCGGTGAGGATGCTTGTTCCACCTTGTGCCACCAACCAGTCGGAGAACTCGCCTACCAACGGGTTGGCTGTGATGCCGCTGAAACCATCGGATCCGCCGCACTTCAAACCGACACGCAACTTGCTCACAGGCACGTCTTCACGCTTGTCTTGCTTTGCCTTCTGGTAGAGGTCGCGGAGAATGTCCATGCCCACCTCCAGTTCGTCGCCTTCCACTTTCTGGGTGACAAGCAGCTTGATGCGGTCTTTGTCGTAGTCGCCGAGCATCTCCATGAAAGCGTCAGGCTGGTTGTTCTCGCAACCGAGTGAGAGTACGAGCACGGCACCAGCGTTTGGGTGGAGACAGATGTCACGAAGCACCTTACGGGTGTTCTCGTGGTCTCCGGAGAGTTGGGAACAACCGTAGTTGTGATGCCAGGCATGGATAGCGTCGATGCCCTCACAGTGGGTCTCGTTCTTGAGAAGCTCCACCAGTTTTTCGGCGATGCCGTTCACGCAACCCACGGTAGGAACCACCCAAATCTCGTTTCTCACACCTACCTCGCCGTTCTTGCGGACATAGCCCTTGAAGGTGCGATTTTCCTTGGCGATGTTGAGAACCTCGTCGACCGGATTGTATGTATATTCCAAAGTACCGGCTAGGTTGGTCTTTAAGTTGTTCTCGTTGACCCACTCGCCCTGTTTCAGGTCTTGCTTGGCATGGCCGATAGGGTAGCCGTACTTAATGATGTTCGTTCCTTGAGGTGCATCGTTGATGAGCACCTTATGGCCAGCAGGTGTGTCCTGCAAGAGTGTGATGGACTTGCCGTCCACCTCGATGGTCTCGCCCTTCTTCATTGGGCGCAAGCAAACCACTACCGAGTCAGCAGGGTTGATCTTGATAAAGCTTGATAGTTTCATTTGTAGTTTTGTTTTTTTGTTTAATATGTATTATATTTTTGTATTATAACTTCTTACTCCTAACTTCCTACAGCTGAGTTCTGCGGTAGAAGTCCACGTTTTCCTTCATCAGAAGTTCTATAGGCATGTAGTTGACCGGGGTCACTTTCTTTTTGAGCACAAGGGCACGGAAGAGCGTTTCCACGCAGTTGTAGCCTTGCATGTAGGCGTGTTGGGCGATGAGGAAGGAGATGCTACCTTCACGGAGACATCTAGCGTTCTTCTCGACCATATCGTAGCCCATGATTTGCACGTCTCGTCGATTGGTCTTCAGGAGATAGTCGCCCACGATGTGTGCCTTCGAGGTGAGAGTGATGCAATGGTGCGTGTCGGGATGGGCGGCGAAGTACTTGTCGAGCATCTTGACAAATTCGGAGCGACTGCCGAGCAAAGGCAAGTCGAGCACATTGATCTTCACGTTCGGGTAGTGGTCGTGCATATAGTGTCGGAACCCCACCTCACGGTTGTCCTGCTGCTTGCTGACTACCATGCCGTCCTTGGTTTGGCGCATCAGCATGATTTCTTTCTCGTTGTTAGCGATCAACATGAGCATCTTGGCGGCGAAGAAACCACTGCAGAAGGAATCCTGACCGAAGAAGGAGAGCGGACGAAGGTCGGGCATGTAGGAGTCGAGCATGATGAAAGGTATGCCTTGCTCATGCAGTTGCTCGGTGAACGCCCGGGTCACCATCAACGAAGAAGGTACCACGATGACACCTTCAGGATTTGCCTCGACGATGGCCTGACCTTGCTCACGGAACGAATCCTCGCTGGAACGCTCATAGAAGCGAATCTCCACGTCGATGTGGAAGTCACGTCGTGTCTCCTCGCATTTGCGAGCACCTTCCTCGATTTCCTCCCAGTAAGCCTCCGATTCATGTTTGGGAATCAAGAGGTAGAAGGTGTACGACTTGTTGTAAGCCAGTGCGCTGGCATACATGTTGGGTTGGTAGTTCATCTCCTTGAGAGCTTTCTCCACCTTCTCGCGGGCAGGCTTCGACACATTCGGGCGGTCGTGTAGCACTCGGTCTACCGTTCCTACCGAAACGCCCGCTCTTTCAGCGATGTCTTTAATTCTGATTTTTTCAGCCATTGTTTTAAGAAGTTTGCTGTGGGATTGTCATACAGAAGCAGAACGAATGAAAATTTTGTCGAAGTTGCTGCCTTCTATGGCTTTCACCTTATTATATTAGGAGTATATTAGGTTTTCACCTAAATTCATATCAGGAAGAAGATGCCTCGAATCATTCTAGACGTTTGGATTCCTATCGAGAATGCGTCTCGTTTCTATTTCATTTCGTGTTGTTCTGTGCGAAGTCCACAAGTTTGTTGGATATCTTTCGCTTGTGTGCGACCACAAAGCGCTAATTTCGGCACAAATTTACAACAAAAAATTGAATTGTGCGAATGCACAGCAACTTTTTTGCACGAAAAACAAAAAAAAGTTGAATTTTGTTTCGCTATTTGAGAAATTATGATTATTTTTGCCCCGTTATTTGAAATAGAATACAAGAACAACTATAAAGAAACAAATTAAAACAATTCAAACAATGGCAAAAATTGTAACATTAGGTGAGATTATGCTTCGCTTGTCTCCAGAAGGCAACGATCGTTTCATTCAGAGTGATTCTTTCCGTATTATCCCTGGCGGTGGTGAGGCTAATGTAGCTGTCAGCCTGGCCAATTATGGTCATGAGGCATATTTCGTATCTAAGTTGCCTAAGCATGAGATTGGTCAGATTGCCCTCAACGCCCTCCGTCGCTATGGTGTCAATACCGACTTCATCGCTCGTGGTGGTGACCGTGTAGGTCTTTACTATGCTGAGACAGGTGCTTCCATGCGTCCATCCAAGGTTATCTACGACCGTGCTCATAGCGCTATCGCCGAGGCAGATCCATCTGATTTCGACTTCGATAAGATTATGGAGGGTGCCCAGTGGTTCCACTGGAGCGGTATCACTCCAGCCATCAGCGACAAGGCTGCCGAGTTGACCAAGTTGGCTTGCGAGGCTGCTAAGCGTCATGGCGTAACCGTGTCTGTAGACCTCAACTTCCGCAAAAAGCTCTGGACCTCTGAGAAGGCTATCTCTGTGATGCGTCCTTTGATGAAGTATGTAGACGTATGCATCGGCAACGAGGAAGACGCTCAGCTCTGCTTGGGCTTCAAGCCAGATGCCGACGTGGAGGGTGGCAAGACCGATGCCGAGGGTTACTATGGCATCTTCCAGGGCATGATGAAGGAGTTTGGCTTCAAGTATGTCGTTTCTACACTCCGTGAGTCACTCTCTGCTACCCACAATGGTTGGAAGGCTCTTATCTACGATGGTAAGGAGTTCTATCAGAGCAAGCACTATGACATCAATCCTATCATCGACCGTGTCGGTGGTGGCGACTCTTTCTCTGGTGGCTTGATCCACGGTCTCTTGACCAAGTCTACACAGGCTGAGGCCCTTGAGTTCGCAGTGGCTGCTTCTGCCTTGAAGCACACTATCCCTGGCGACTTCAACTTGGTTTCTGCCGATGAGGTCGAGAGCTTGGCTGGTGGTAATGCCAACGGTCGTGTGCAGAGATAAATTATAAATTATAAATTTTAAATTTTAAAGAATGGCAAAATTTAGCAAAATGCAGGTCATGGCAGCCATGAAAGAGACTGGTATGGTGCCTGTGTTCTTCAATAAGGACGTTGAGATTTGTAAGAACGTCATCAAGGCTTGCTATGAAGGCGGCGTACGTGTATTCGAGTTCACTAACCGTGGCGATTTCGCTCACGAGATCTTCGGTGAGATTGTCAAGTGGGCTGACAAGGAATGCCCTGAGTTGATTCTCGGCGCTGGTACCGTCATTGACGCCGGTACAGCTGCCTTGTATCTCCAGTTGGGTGCCAACTTCATCGTAGGCCCTAACTTCAACCCTGAGATTGCTCCTGTTTGCAACCGTCGCTTGGTACCATATTCTCCAGGTTGTGGCTCTGTGACAGAAATCAACAATGCACAGGCTGCTGGTTGTGACGTTACCAAGGTGTTCCCTGCAGGTAATGTAGGTGGCCCTTCCTTCGTCAAGAACGTTTTGGCTCCTTTGCGTTGGAGCAATATCATGGTGACAGGTGCCGTGGAACCAACTGAGGAGAACTTGACTCCTTGGATCAAGGCCGGTGTACTCTGCGTGGGCATGGGCTCTAAGCTTTTCCCTAAGGAGACCGTAGCTGCAGGTGATTGGGCTGCCATCACTGCTAAGTGTAAAGAGGCTCTTGGATATATCGCCAAAGCTAGAGGATAAAGTATGTTTTCTTGAAAAAGAATCAAATAACATATGATCGAATAAAAGGCAGCGCTATCACCCTCTTGATGATAGCGCTGTTCTTCTTTTCAGCCTGTGGACCTTCGCACAAGGAGGAGGTGGATAGGTTGAATGACCTTTCTTATGCTTATCATTATCGCAACCTTGATTCTACTAAGGTGTTGGCACAAAGAGCTTTGCGCCTTTCCGACGACTATAGCGCAGGGTATGCCGAGGCTTGCAACAACTTGGCTTTCGTCGAGATGGCGAAGATGAATTACAAGGAAGCGAAGAGATGGCTCACCTTGGTGGAGGACAAAAGCAACAACCAACTGGAACTTCTCGTTGCCGATGTACAGAACATGCGTATCTGTCAGCGAGAATCCCACAACAAAGATTTTTATTCTTACCGCGAGAAAGCCGTTTCTCGTTTGCGTCGTTTGGAGGAAGAAGCAGGCAATTTGCCACCTCGTGAACGCCGTCGTGCTACGTATGCCCATAGTGAGTTTGACATCGTCGATGCCACCTACTGCTATTATGTGGGTCTCGACGAACCAATGATGAAAGCCCTCAATGATATTGATGCCGACCAACTGGAAGGTGACACGGCCCAATATCTCAATTATTTATACAACTTTGGCTCAGGCGGTGCCATTACCGAAGGTACTCCCGAGCAAATCGCCCAGACGGAATTTGATTACCTCATGCAATGCTATATGTTGGCTTGTTCCGGCAGTAGTACAGCTGAGGATGGAAGCGTCGTGGGCGGATATCCATATTGGCAGGCCAACACCCTTCAGGCTTTAAGCGAACACTTACAACGGTCGAAGATGCGTGACTTCTTGATAAGGAATAATCTTCCTGCCATCAAGTACCTGAATGTGGAGCAGATGCCAGATTCCCTCTTGGCGGGCAACTTGGCTCAACGTGCCCTCAATCTGTTTCTTTCCTATGGAGATACCTACCAGATTGCGGGAGCTTATCGTACCCTCTCGGAGTGTTATTTTTCCATTAAGGACTATAACTCAGCTGGTGACTGCCTGATTCGTGCCCTGCGAGTCAGTGATAACATCCAACAGGCTCCAGATCTCGTGGCATCCATCCGCGAAAGACTCTGTTTGGTGTATTCTGCTCTTGATGACAAACCTAAGAGTGATTACAACCGC
The DNA here is from genome assembly GCA_002405875.1 of bacterium UBA4637. The sequence goes on along the minus strand of DHMR01000078.1, from coordinate 7,845 downwards.
AATATTTACCTCGATTTGCAGGAACAAAGTAGGCAAGACCGGCAGTTGGAAGCTCGTGCAGCCTTGCTCGATGAGAATGCCTTGCAGCTCAACTTGATGATAGCGGCTGTCGTGGCAGTCATCTTGCTTGTCATTCTTTTGCTCTATGTCTTCGATCGCATGCGTAGGAAAAAAATACAGGCCAATCCGTGCTCCAGTCTCCTCGAACCTTTGGAAGAATGGAAAAGACAAAACGCTCAGTATGTCAATGACATGAACGAAAAGAAAGAAGAACTGGAGGAAGAGCTAGAGGAAAATCGTGTCCATTTGGCAGAAAATAAGAAGCGCAACCTAGAACAGCGTGCCAAGATATCACTGGTGAACAGCATCACGCCGTTTATCGATCGTATGAGCCATGAGGTCGATCGACTGATGGATGCCCGTGAGTCCGAAGCGGTCAAGAAGGAACGGTACCAATATATCGTGGAATTGACCGATAAAATCAACCAATACAATACCATTCTTACCAATTGGATTCAGATGCGTCAAGGTAGTTTGAATCTTCGCATTGGCAGTTTCCCTTTGCAGTCTCTCTTTGATATTGTTGCGAAAGGTAAGATGAGTTTCCAACTGAAGGGAGTCGAGCTGGAGGTTATGCCAACGACGGCTGTCGTCAAGGCCGATCGAATCCTGACCCTCTTTATGATTAATACCATAGCCGACAATGCCCGTAAGTTTACACCCGAAGGAGGACGAGTCGTGGTGTCTGCCCGAGAAATCTCTCTGGAAGCTAAGAATATGGGAGGAAATGCGGAAAAATCTTGTGTGGAAATTTCCATAGCCGATACGGGTAAGGGCATGGATGAGAATCAATTGGCTCATGTCTTTGACCGCACTTATACGGGCGGTCATGGCTTTGGCTTGCTCAACTGCAAGGGAATTATTGAAAAGTACAAGAAGGTGAGCCGCATTTTCTCCGTTTGTGACATTCAGGTGGAGAGTACAGTGGGCAAGGGGAGTGTCTTCCGCTTTCGACTGCCGAAGGGAATCAGCCGTGTCATGATGTTGATTGGAATTTGGCTGGTCTCTTTGACAAGTATGCCTGTCTCTTCCCATACAGATTCTTCCCAGAATATTTCTTTCAAGCATGCCTCTTCCAAGCAACATAGCCATTCGGCTTCGAAAAAATTGTCATCCAGATTCTTGCAGCGTGCCGATGACTTTGCTGATAGTGCTTATTTCAGCAATATCAATGGCACTTATGCTCGAACCTTGGCTTTTGCCGATTCTTCCATTTTCTATCTCAATCAGCATTATCTCTCACTTCATCCTCATGGAAAAGCGCTGATGGTGCTCAATCCCAATGTCTCGGATGCTGCCGAGCTGAGATGGTTTGAGGATAACCTAAAGACGAACTATAGCATCATCCTTGATTTGAGAAACGAAAGTGCCGTAGCTGCTTTGGCGTTGCATGACTGGGCATTGTACAACAGCAACAATAAGGTGTATACCCAACTCTTCCGTGAGCAAAGTGCCGACAATAGTCTTCCTGACTATGTGCGGACCATGCAGTTGTCGGAAAACTCCAAGACGGTGGCGGTCATTCTGCTGTTCCTCTTGCTGTTGCAATTGCCGTTCGCCTATTATTTCCTGTATTATCGCCAGGTGGTCGACTATCGTTTCGCCGAGGATCGCATCCGTGATATCAACCGTGTTTTGCTGAGTGATATATCTGTGTCGGAAAAATTGGTGCATATCCGTAAGATGTGGTCCCAGAAGTCTCGTCAGTCTCGTATCAGCGAACGGTTGGATGAAGTCGTTCACGAGATAGAGAATGCACTGCAAAATGGTCTGAATCTCTCGACGGACAAGATGGCGGGCAATCAATTGCTGGAAGACGAAGTGCGTCGGGTGAAGTTTGAGACCGATAAGCTCCATGTCTCCAATTCCGTATTGGACAACTGCCTTTCGACCCTCAAGCACGAGACCATGTATTATCCTTCACGAATCCGGCAACTCATCGAAGACGATCCAGCGGATGTGATATCTCTTCGAGAACTAGTGGATTACTATAAGTCGCTTTATTCGATGCTCAGTATGCAAGCCATGGAACAAGTGGAGGCGAATGTCAAATTTGATTTTTTCTTGCTCGATTATCTGTTCGACTTGCTACGGAGCGTCTCCAAGCAAGTCTCCAGGCAGATTTCCGTGCTACCAACAACTCGCCCGAACCAAGCGTATGCCGTTTGCCGAATTGAAATGAAGGATATCGTTTATGATGATACCGCTCATCATCTTCTCTTCACTCCGTTGACAAGCGACTTGAAGTTCTTGCTTTGTCGGCAAATCGTACGTGAGATTGGTGAGGTAACCAATCTCCGGGGCTGTGGAATACAAGCCAGACCGAGTGAGGCGGGTAAACTGATGATTGAGATTGTGTTGCCAGCACGGATAGTTCAATCAGATGTACACGGATAGTTCAATCAAGATGTAATAGAATCCAGGTGAACACTGATATGGTGACATGGTAATCTGAACAGAATAAATAAACATTACAATCCAATAAACCTTAAAAGAATGGACAATTTTAAAGTAATTATAGTAGAAGATGTACCTTTGGAATTGAAGGGTACGGAAGGTATTTTCAAAAATGACATACCCGAAGCTGAAATTATTGGCACGGCTGATAGCGAAATCAGTTATTGGAAACTGATCAAGCAGCAGTTGCCAGACCTCGTATTGCTAGATCTAGGACTAGGTGGCTCGACTACCGTTGGCGTGGAGATTTGCCGTCAGACCAAAGAGCAGTATCCGAAGGTGAAAGTCTTGATATTCACGGGTGAAATCTTGAATGAGAAACTTTGGGTAGACGTGCTTGACGCTGGTTGCGACGGCATTATCTTGAAGAGTGGCGAATTGTTGACCCGGGGTGATGTGGCCTCTTGCATGAATGGCAAGAAGATGGTTTTCAACCAGCCGATTCTTCAGAAAATCGTGGAGCGTTTCAAACACAGTGTCAACAGCCAGTTGATGCGCCAGGAGGCTTTGGTCAATTATGAGATTGATGAGTATGACGAGCGGTTCCTTCGCCATTTGGCCTTAGGATATACGAAGGAACAGATTACCAATCTGCGAGGTATGCCGTTTGGTGTGAAAAGTTTGGAAAAACGTCAGAATGAATTGGTTCAAAAACTCTTCCCTGATGGCAATAATGGTATGGGTGTCAACGCGACTAGACTCGTGGTGAGAGCTTGTGAACTTCGTATCTTGGATATAGATAATCTGGAACCCGATCCAGAGTAACTAGATTGGGGCTAGTAACGATGAGTTGGTAAAATGGATAAGGGAAAAATTCAGATGAATCATCAGAAACTTTCGAACAGAGAAGCCCGCATGGGACTAAAAATCCTTGCTTGGACGGCCTTGGCGCTGGGGGTAGGGCAAATCACGCTGATGTTGGCCTCGTGGCTTTTGACAGCCGCTTGGCCGGAGGATTATACACGTTGCTTGCTCAGTGCAGAAGGCATTCGATGGTTTTTCGGTCATTTCCAAGACAATATTGCTTCACCTGTTCTCGTATGGTTGCTGGTGGGCAGCATCGCTTATGGCTCTTTGGTGAAGAGTGGCATCTTGCGTTACAACGCCAAGGAATATCGTCAGCGCTTTGCCTTGGGCGTAGCCAATTTCGAGTTGGGAGTCTTTGTAGTCATCATGCTGGCACTCACGCTTTTGCCTCATGCCATCTTGTTGAATGTGATGGGAGGATTGGTGCCGAGCAGTTTCACCCAGTCCATTGTCCCTTATTGTTCTTTTGCCGTAACCGTTATTACTTGTAGCTTCGGCGTTGTCAGTGGAAATATGGTGGGAGTGGAAGGTGTCTTTCGGGCGATGACTTCGGGAGTTGCATGGGCGGCACCACTCTTGGTGCTTTATGTATTGGCTGCGCAATTGCTTTATTCGATAGTTTATCTGATGTAAACTGTGGCATCAAAATAACCGTGGCATCAAAAAAGAAGCGTATCTCTCCTAAAACATATGCCTCTAAAACAAAAAAGCTTCCCTTATTTCCGAAGAAATAGGGAAGCTCAAATTATAACTCTCTAAAATTTAATATAACTCTCTAATTTTCAATTTCTGTCTGCTTATGTTTTTTTGGTTTATCTGTGGCCTCCGAAGCTACCGCCATTGCTGTGGGAACCGCCGCCGAAGCTACCGCCACTACTGCGAGTAGAACCGCCCCCAAAGCTGCCTCCGCCAAAACTGCCTCCGCCTCGATTTCCGCCGAAGGAAGGACGACTGCCACCTCCGAAGGAGGAGCCGTTGTTAGGTGTGGAACGTGGGGTGAAACTCTTGGCTGGACTGGTTGTAATATTGCGGTTTGTGTTGCCACCGAACGAACTGCCTCCACGGTTGCCACCGAACGAACTATTTCCGAAAGATCCATTGCTCCCGAAAGTGCGGTCACGAGTAACGGTTGTACGGGTGCTGCTCTCACGTTTGTTTCCGAAAGAGCGATTTTGGTTGCCAAAACCACCATTGTTCATGTTGCCTATGCCATTCTGTGGACGGCTCATGTTGTTCTGAGGGCGGTTCATTCCGTTTTGTGGACGATTGTTTCCAAACTGTGGACCACCATTGTTGCGGCTTAAGTTGCCGAAACTCTGACCACGTCCGAAGTCACCACGATTGAACCCGTCTCTCATACCCATCCTAGGCTGACCACCAGGGCGAGGACCGCCGAAGTCACGTCCGTGATACCAACTTCTACCCCCGTTCATTCTCCAACTGTGACCACCTCTGTAAGAGACGAAGAAGCTTGGACGTCCGAAGAAGAAGTAGTCGCGATGAGGATAGCGAGCGTAGATGCCAAAATGCCAGTAACCGCCGTCCCAATAGAGTGGGCGATAGAAGTAAGAGGCATTGAGGAAGGAGCGATATTGCCAGTCGAGGAGAATATAGCTCAAATCGAGATTGCGCTGACGCCAATAGACGCCATACAAGTCATCCACTGTGTTGACACCCATCAGGTAGTCGAGGTTGATCTCGTAGGCAGCCTCGTACTGGTCGTCCGTGAGGTTGAGCTCGTAAGCCATCTTATCTGTGAGGAAGAGAGCTTGTTGACGAGCTTGCTCGTAACTCATGGCAGAAGCAGATGTCACAGTCATAGTGACCATTGCTACTAAAGCTAATATAAACTTCTTCATAATCGTATCTTTTTAATTGTTATTTTTCTTGTTGCTGTGAAGTCGGAGAATATCGCTTTCTCTTGATCACGGTGCAAAGATATAATGATTTTCGGGTAGACGAAAAGGTTTTTCCCTAAAGTGGGAGGGGAAAATCCCTAATCCTCGTTAGGAAGTTGAAACATCCTCGTCCTTAGAGTCGTTAGGAAGTGAAACACCCTCATCCTTAGGGAGCGAATTAACTGCTGGAAATCAGTGTTGTTATACAATCTTGCTTTCTGAATATTTATTATAATAATGTGTAAAATTTATATAATAAAATGGGCAAAAGATCGTTATTAAAATAAATAATTGAAAAAACACTAGAAAATCAAATGTATTTGAAATTAATAGATAAAAGAAGAAAGATTCTTGCTTTGGATTTGATGTTGATGTGCTCGGCATCTCTTTCCGCTCAATATGCGTGGCAAGAAGAGGCTGAAGCAGGTGAGTTAAATCTGGGAAAGGACATCAATTATCAGGTCGAGATGCAAGGATCTTTCTCCAAGGGAAAGACTCCATTGTGGCTCAATGCCAACAAGTTCGGGCTGAGCTCGCTTGATAAGACCAACGGATACCTTCGGGGTAGCGTGATTCGTTCGATCGATGCCGACTCAGCTCGTCGATGGGCTCTTGGCTATGGCGTCGATGTCGCCATTCCAGTTCATTACAGTAGCAAGGTGGTCGTGCAACAGGCTTTCGTGGAGGCTCGTTGGTTGCATGGTGTGCTGAGCATCGGTTCCAAGGAATATCCTTTGGAATTGAAGAACCAGACGCTCTCCAGTGGTAGCCAAACCTTGGGTATCAATGCTCGTCCTGTACCGCAGGTACGCTTGGCGTTGCCTCAATACTGGACTCTTCCGATTTTCCATCGTTGGGTCGCCATCAAGGGACATGTCGCCTTTGGTAAGATGACGGATGATAATTGGCAGCATGATTTCACCCAAAAGCAGTCGAAGTATGCCGATGGTGTGCTCTATCATAGCAAGGCTGGCTACCTGAAAATCGGCAACGAGGCAACCTTCTTTCCATTGAGCTTGGAATTGGGATTGGAGATGGCGGCAGAGTTCGGCGGCACTCCTTATAAAATGGTCGATGGTGTGATGCAACCTACTCCCACCGATGGAGGACTGAAGGGCATGTGGCATGCTTTCCTGCCGGGTGGTGCCGATGCCACGGATGGCATCTATGCCAATGTGGCTGGCAATACGTTGGGTAGCTGGGTGTTCCGCGTCAATTACGATGCAGATACTTGGAAACTGGGCTTTTATGGCGACCACTATTTCGAGGATGACAGCCAACTGTTCTTTCTCGACTATGATGGATATGGAGAAGGTGACGAGTGGTGGGTCGAGAAGAAACGCCGCTATTATCGCTATAAAATCAAGGATATGATGCTTGGTGCCGAGCTCAATCTGAAGTATGGTCGATGGCTCCGCAACATCGTCTTCGAATATCTCTATACCAAGTATCAGAGTGGGCCGATGAATCATGACCATACGGTTAACATTCCCGACCATCTCTCCGGTGCTGATGACTATTACAACCATAGTAATTATCCGGGTTGGCAACATTGGGGACAGGTGATTGGCAATCCTCTTTATCGATCACCTATTTATAACCAAGATGGTGTCTTAAGTATCCGTGACAACCGTTTTGTGGCGTATCACTTGGGCTTGGATGGACAACCGACCGACCGTTTCAGCTATCGATTGCTGGGCACTTTCCAAAAAGGATGGGGTACTTATTGGGAACCGTTTAATAAGGTGCATCATAATGTGAGCTTCCTAGTCGAGGGACATTATGGCTTCCCTCATGGCTGGAGCGTAAAAGGCGCATACGGAATGGATTTTGGCAGCGAGGAAATGCTGGGGCATAACGCTGGTTTCCAACTGACCGTTAAGAAATCGGGACTATTCAACATAGGAAGAAAACGTAGTGCCCGGCAATAGTTATAATGGCAATAATTATAATATAGTAAGAAAGTTTTAAATCAGAATCATAATAAGTAATGTATTAACATAACGATAGATATAAAATGGTAATTAGATATATTTTGAAAACGGTCGCATGGAATGCTTTGGGATTTCTGTTTGTGATGTTTTTGGCATCATGCGACTTGGAGACCAGTAAGAATGGCGACTTGGATGGCTTCTGGCATCTGGAGAGCGTTGATTCAATAGCTACGGGGCACACGGAGGATATGACTAAGTTGCATGTCTTTTGGGGCGTGGAGCATAAGTTGATCGCAGCCAGGGAAACAGATGGCAAGTGTAATGAACGGTTTTATTTCCGTTTCGAGCAAACATCCGATAGCCTGACGATTACGAAAGCGTATTTTGACCACGGTCATCAGGACCGTGGGGATGACGGTGGCGATATTCCTGTCGAGGAAATCACCGCAGACCTTCGGTATTTTGGCATCAATCATCTTCCTGAGGGATTTAAAAAAGAGGCACTTGATGGAAACAAGATGATCCTGGCATCTAAAACTTTGCGCTTGAAATTTAAAAAATTCTAAAATAGAAGATAGGCAGAAGAGAGTGTTGAGGCTTCTCTTCTGCCTTTTTTTATAAATTTCTAATATTTTTCTGAAAAGTTACCATTTGTTTGCGAAATAATTGTTACCTTTGCACTCGCTTAG
>DHMR01000074.1 GCA_002405875.1 bacterium UBA4637 | reverse complement strand
AACAAGTCGGTATGGATATTCTCGAATGTAGGCAACTTAGGACCGACCTTCTCGATCAAGTCTTGATCTGCCTTAGGAATGCAAGTACCATGGGAACTACGGACATCCTCAGAAACGAAGTTCCATACGATGTACCAGGTTCCTTCAGAATTGGTACGCTTTGTAACTAATTGGAGTAAATATGGGGTCAACTCTAGAATCTGAATATCTTGAGTATAATTTGAACAAACCTCATCGAAACCCTCATTGTGCATTGCATAGCAGTCGTTGAAAGTAATGGTAGGCTTAGTTTTGTCGCTCAAATTCATATTGAACTTTCCAACCATGTTAGTACCAATTCCAGAGCCTTTTTTGATAGGTGCCTCTACCGTACCAGAAGAACCACGGAACATTGTAGCAACGCAACCATTCTTTGCATCCATACTAAATGTCATATATGAGTCTAAATAACCATCCTCTGTTTCACCAGGGAACAACCAGTTTGGCATTCCAGGATCCCAGTTTGGTTTCCAATTATCTGACCCAAAGAAAATATCATGATATGCACGGAACTTATCATCCTCCTCTTCCTTGGTAAAGCCTTCACCATCTCCATCAGGATCATAAGGACTTACATACATCAAAGGTCCTGTGCAACGGCCGATGTTGTAGTTGGCATCACAAGGATACCACTTCTTGCTGACACCAGCAGAAAGGGTTGCAGCATCAGGCAGAGGGTCACCTGTCTTGTATTCCTTGTCGGCAAGCAAGAACCACTTGTCATCGCTCAACAATGAGAAATCGTTCTGAGCCAAGTTAAACTTGTATGGGTCGCCATAGACGATACCACCAGGAGTTTCTACGCCGAAAGTCACCTCATAGTCACCAGCAAAAGGCAAATCCAAGTTGAGAGACTGCTGGGTAGAACGACCTGAAGGAGTCACCCAGAGAGGCGTACAATCAGATATCTTTGATTCCAGCTTCACCACGTTACCTTCCACCGTAACGGTATAAGCCTTACCCTCCACCAAATCTTCTGGAGAGTAGGTCTTCTTGCCGAAGCCGAAGTCCTCTGGTGAGCAGGATGCCATCAGGAACATCGCCAAGGCTGCAAGAAGCGTTAATATATGATTATGTATTTTCATATCTTCTTATTATTAAAAGTTATACTTCTGTTCTGATACCCACAGGATTACCAACCTGCGTTCTGTGTCAACACACCACCAGAAAGTGTAATCTGAGTATTAGGAATCTGCATCAAGCCCTTCTTCTTGGTAAAGTTTTCCTTAGAGAAAGAAGTGGTTGTCTCTACACCACCGTTCTTTACCTTGGCACCATTCTGTGCATTAAAGATAGCATTGGCTGCATAAGCACCGTCCTTCTCATAGCGCATCAAGTCCCAGAAGTGGATGCCCTCGAAGGCAAACTCGATGGCACGTTCCTTGCGGATATTCTCGATGCTATAGTCTTCGGCAGGAAGACCAACACGAGCACGTACCTTGTTCAAACCATCGGCATCGCCAGTCAACTCAGACTGCATCAAGAGTACATCGGCATAGCGCATGATGGTATAATCCTGATAGTAGGTGATGTTCTGGTGCTGTTCGCCAAGCTTGAAAGCAACCTCCTGACGAGTACCATCAGAGAAGCACAATGGAGCATACTTGCGAGTATAATAGCCTGTATATTCGTATGAGTCAGCCTCATCTGCTGAGAATTCTGCATCCTTTGCACTCCAGACACAGGCTGAGAAGCGAGGATCTTTGCTATACTGCTCCACGAACCAAGGGGTAACAGAGCAAGCGCCCCATCCACTAGCAATGTGAACGGAAGTAGCCATACGGTTACGAGGACCGAGATATACAGAGAATGTATTGCCATCTCCATTGCCATTATAATCATGGGTAGTGGCAAACTTCAAGTTCAACACAATTTCCTTGGAGAGATTTCCCTGGCCAGGGCGCCACTGGCTGCCATCATACCACTTGCCTGCGTAGGTGGTTTCCCAAGCATACTTGGTATCATCACCCGACTTTGTGATGGTCTCAGAAGTAAAGTCAGAAGAAGGCATCCAGAAGTCCTTGTAGTTCTTCTCCAACTCATAACCACCATTCTCTACCACGTCGTTGATGGCGGCGGTAGCCTCAGCCTTGGAACAAGCAGGATGCTCCTCGCCATAATAACCTGTATAATATAGGTACGCGCGAGCCATCAAAGCTTCGGCTGCATACTTGGTGATACGACCATCATTGTCGTTGCGATCCTTCAAAGGATAGGCATCAGCAGGGATATTCTCAGCAGCATACTTCAAATCGTCGAAGATAGCCTGATAAATTTCCTTGGCAGGGGTACGAGGGATATTATCCTCGGATGGCTCCAACAACAAAGGCACGTCGCCAAACAAACGAACCAAGTCGAAATACAGGATGGCACGAATGGCACGAGCCTCGCCCATGATACGTCCCTCGGTCTTGGTATCATCACCCCAATTGATGGTGGCATCAGCCTGAATCAACTGGTTGCAACGGAAGATAGCCTTGTAATAGTTGATCCAATCCGTATTATAGAGGTCGTTGTAAGATGGAGCTATACTTGTACTAAACTGGTCGATGATGTTGTTGTTCTTCGCATCGGAAAGGCCTAGACCTGCAAAAGCCTGCTCGGAAGCAAACTCAGCTGTAAGGTACATACCTATGCCCTCATCACTGATGGTACGCTGCCATCCATCGTAGCATCCATTCAAATCCATCTCAGCAGCTCCAGGAGTACTGTAAGCTGTCTGTGAGTTCATATCTGTCTTAGATGAAGTATCCAAGTAGCTGTCGCAAGAGGTAAAAGCCATTGCAGATGCTATCAAGGCACTCATCAATATATATTTTCTTTTCATATCACTTTCAATTTAAGAGTTAGAATGCTAAGTTTACACCTACAATGAAAGTACGTGGGTGTGGATAGTAACCCATATCAACTCCTGATACCCAAGAGTCGCTGCTGTTACCATCTGTACCATTGTATGAACCAATCTCTGGATCCATACCATCATACTTAGTCAAAGTGAAGAGGTTCTGAACCTGTGCATAGAGACGAAGCTTAGACAATCCCTTCCAAGTAATCAACTTCTTGAAGTCATAACCCAAGGTTAAGTTCTGGAGACGAATGTAATCACCATCCTGTAAGTAGAGGTCAGAGAACAACCAGTTACCTGCATCAGCGTATGTGACACGAGGAATCTCGTTGCTAGTACCCTCACCTGTCCAACGCTTCAAGATGCGACGGCTATAGTTGCCCTGAGAAGAACTAGGGTCACGATAAGACTGAGCAATCTTGAAACCAGCGGCACCAGTGAAGTTGGCACTCAAGTCGAAGCCCTTCCAACCGAGGTTGAAATTGAAACCGAAAGTATATTTAGGAAGACCATTACCGAGGTCTACCTTATCATTAGCATTGATGACACCATTATGGTCAACATCTACATACTTCACGTCACCAGGCTGAACATTGCTCTGGAGCACGCCATTACCTGCAGCAATCCAATCGTTGATTTCCTGCTGGTTCTGGAAGATACCAGCGGTCTTGTAGCCCCAGAAATAACCAATGGCATGACCATTCTCTGCACGATAGAACTCCTCGGCATTGTTGTAGATCTGGTTGGTAGCACCATGGATGATACCATCCTCTGTAGGGATAGAACCTACCTCATTATGGTTGTAAGCGAAGTTGGCACCTACACTATAAATGAAATCTCTGCCAATCTGGTCGTTCCAAGAAAGACCCAACTCGATACCCTTGTTCTTGACGTCACCACCATTGATGATAGGACCGCCAGTACCTGCAGTAGCCAAGATAGGAGCCTGAACCAACCAGTCCTTGGTATTCTTAATATAAGCATCGAAGGTGAAAGAGAGACGCTGCTTCAAGAATCGAGCATCGAGACCGAGGTTGTACTGTTCAGAGGTTTCCCACTTCACATTCTCGTTAGCCAAGCGACTGGTGTAAGCACCCATAGTCCATCCTGTCTTACCACCATCAGCGCCAAAGTTATAATTGGTGTTAGAGGTAGTAACAGGTGCCAAATACTGATAGCACTTGATGTTGGCATTACCTACCTGACCCCAAGAGAGACGGAGCTTCAAGAAATCCAACCAAGAAGCGGCAGACTTCATGAAATCTTCCTCGGTCAATGTCCAACCAGCAGATACTGATGGGAAGTA